>CAZTXW010000011.1:21946-38753 GCA_964617345.1 uncultured Sphaerochaeta sp.
TTGTTATCTTTTTTGTTTTTTTCTTGCTTTTTGTTTTCTTTTGACTAATAATATTAAAAAGGTAAGAAAAAGAAACTCTTTGAAACCGGAGGCCTCTGCATGAATGCGACCGAACGGAAAAGAATCATCATGGATATGATGAAAAGCAATGACTCCGTAGATGTGATACACCTGTCGAATCACCTCTCTGTCTCTAAGGTAACCATTCGCAAGGACCTGGATGAACTGGCACAGAAGGGCCTTGTTGTGAGGACCCATGGCGGCGCAGTAGTGGCTGAGAATCATGACTTGGTTCGCCTGGTGTCGAATACGCTTGCCGAAAATACTGCAGACAAGAAGGCTGTCTGTAAAGAGGCCCTGCAGTTTGCCCTTACTGGAAAGAGCATCATCATTGATAGCGGCAGTACCACGGTGCATCTTGCCCCCTTGGTTGCCAAGAGACAACTTACCGTCATTACGAACAGCATCCTCGTCATCAATGAATTGGCGGATGCTGAATCTGTCGAACTTCTAATTGCAGGGGGGCTTCTCAGACGTCCTTCGCTAGCTGCCATCGGGTCTCCCACCCGTGCATATTTCAGCCAGATTCATGCCGATGTCCTGTTTTTGGGTGCCAGTGCCTTTTCCTTGGAAGGGGGGGTCAGCTGTACCAACCTTATAGAAGCCGATACCAAACAGGCTATGATCAAGAGTGCCGGTAAGGTATGCCTGCTTGCCGATTCGTCTAAGTTTGGGAACGTATCCCTGGCCAAAGTCTGTGACTGGAGTGCCATTGATGTGCTCATCACCAATAGTCTTCCTCCTGAAGCTTGCCAAGAGCTTGCTTCGAAGGGAGTCACTGTTCTCACTACCCGGCCATAGAGTCGGATAAGCAAACCTATAGCTTTTTTCTGGAGGAAACGTATGAAAAAGAAATTTGTCCTAACGATTGTATTGGTGCTGCTGGCAGGAATGACCTTCCTGATGGCAACAGGATCCAAGGAAGCAATGTATCCCGACCCTGAGAAGAATATCACCATTGTGGTGCCCCATTCACCAGGGGGAAGCACTGACCTGATCTTCCGCACCTTGGCCGAAGAGATGAAGAGAGCCTCTGGCGTCAACTTCATTGTGACAAACATTACCGGTGCAGGTAGTGCTACTGGCACCAACGAAGTCATCAACGGTGCCGCTGACGGGTATATGTTCTTGGGTGCTGGAACCCACACAACCGCCGCCACCATGCAGGGCCTGACAAAAGGCTACATGGAGCTCGATCACGTGGCAGCCCTCAACTGGGACCCGTTCATCATCGCAGTACGCACTGACAAGCCATGGACAACGCTGAGCGAGCTTATTGAAGACGCAAAGAGCCGTCCTGGCAAGATCACCTTGGGTAATGCTGGGATGGGTGGAGCCACAGGTGTTGCATCTGTCGGCATAAACCTTGCCTTTGGAAAGAGTTTCAACGTAACCCCATTCAACGGTGGTGCTGACCTTATCGCCTCTGTCCTTGGTGGGCACTGTGATGTGGGTATCTTCTCACAGTCGGAAGTCATTGCAAACAAGGATTCCTTCAGACCTCTGGCGATTCTCGCAGATGAGCGCAGCAGCCTGCCTTCATTGGCCTCGGTCCCAAATCTGAGTGATGCAGGATATCCAGACATCACCATTCCTGGGGGTTCCTTCCGATCGATCATGGTCAAGAAGGGTACCGGAGCGAAGGAGAAGCAGTGGTTGGCTGACACAGCTGACAAGGCATTTCATTCAGAGAATTTTCAGAAGTTCATGAAGAACAATGGGCTGATTCCTGTTTTCAGTACCCTTGATGATTTCGCTGCGTATGATGCCACCATCGTTGCAGACTACGAACCAATCCTTAAGGAAGCTGGACTCTACAAGTTATCGAAGTAAATAAGGGGAGAGACGATGTTCAAAAAACATAAACCTGTACCGTTGGCATTCATGAGTTTGTCAGTCTTGTATTTCTTCTACGTGGTTAGCCTCGGTTCATCAAAAATGATTGGTGATGAACTGGGTGGGGATCCCGGTGGCATGATTTTGCCACTAGTGCTTTCGATCTTCATGTTCCTGGCTTCAACCTACCTTATGATTACCGACACAAAGAAGAGTGAGGATCAGGCAGCAATGTTTGGTTCTGATGAACGTCGTCTCTTTTCTTTTACCTTTCTCATGGCCATTGCGTATGTGCTTTCTATGAGATTTGTGGGATTTGTTCTGAGCACAGGAATCCTTTCCTTTACTCTGACCTTCTTCTATCTCAGAGCGACAGTAATTGTCCGAGATCTCAAGGTATGGGTTTTGGGATGCCTTCTGAGCACGGCTTTTCTGTTGGGCTTGTACACTTTGGCCAGGATTCTGACCCGATTCTTACTCATAGGAGGACGAACTGGCTCTGTCCCCCCTTGGATGGGAAGCAATGGTTTTGCCATCGCTTCTGCCCTCCTGTTGGTCACTCTCCTGTATCTGCCTGTGGCAGTGGCAGGGAGCAAGAGGGTTAAAGTCCTCCCTGTAGGGTCCTCTGTCCGTGACGCTTTTGTCTCACTTTTAGTTTCTGTTGCAACAACTGAATTGTTGTATCTGATTTTTCGTCAGCTGTTCCTGGTCGAATTGGTCAGGGGCTTGGTTGCCTGGTAAGAGGAGTAGGAAATGGAATTTTTCTTGGAAGGTCTTGCCCAAGTGGCCAATATCTCTACAATTCTCTGGATGATCACCGGATCGATCTTAGGAATAGTACTGGGAGCCCTGCCAGGGTTGTCAGCGACCATGGGTATCGCATTGATGATGCCCATCAGTTTCCAGCTCCCCACCGCTACAGGTATAGGGCTTTTGTTGGCCGTATATTGCGGGGCAGTCTCTGGTGCATCCATCCCTGCAATCCTGTTGGGGATCCCTGGCAATCCCAATGCCATAGCAACCATCGAGGATGGACTGCTGATGACCAAGAAGGGTAAGGCAGGCCAAGCTCTTGGAGGAGCCATCATAGCCTCCTTCATCGGAGGTATTGGAAGTTTGGTCTTTCTGGTGCTCTTTTCCCCTCTCATTGCAAAGCTTACGCTGGCCTTTGGTCCCGCAGAAAAAACAACTCTGGCCTTAGTCGGCCTGGTGATCATCGCATCCGTCTCTGGATCAAATATCTGGAAAGGCTTGCTGATGGGAGCTTTTGGGATGGGGTTGGCTTTTCTTGGTACGGATCCCTTCAGCGGGCAACTGCGTATTCCTTTTTCTAACCAATTGGCCACGACGCCTCTGGCTAAAGGACTCGACCTCACTTCAACACTAATTGGTTTGTTCGGAATCTCACAAGTATTCATTGAACTGAGAAAGAACAAAGAAAAAACCCAAAAGATTGAGCATGTAAAGATTGAGCATGTATTTCCTCCCTTTAGGAAACTGTTGCAGATGTGGAAGATTATTCTTAGTTCCTTGGGAATCGGTACCGTAGTAGGAGCAATTCCTGGAACTGGGGCCTCCATTGCCGTGTTCATGGCATATAATTCTGCAAAAAACATTGTTGCCAACTCAAACGGCAAGTTGGAACCCTTGGGAACTGGCTCCTTGGAGGGCATCATAGCTCCTGAAGTTGCCAACAATGCCGTTACCGGAGGAGCTTTGATCCCGGCCCTTGCCTTGGGTATCCCAGGGGATGCTGCAACGGCGGTGCTGATAGGAGCTTTGATGATTAAGGGTGTCACTCCAGGATTCCATCTGTTTGCCACCAATATGCCACTTGTGTATGCAATCTTTATCACCATGTTTCTGGCGAATGTATTCATGCTCCTGTTCCAGTTGATGGGTGTCAGGCTCTATCCCAAGATTCTCAATGTCCCCCAGCAGATCCTGCTGCCACTGATACTGATCCTCTCCTTCATCGGAGCCTATGCCATCGCTGGCCAGGCTACCTCTGTAGGAATCTACAACATGGGCATCGCCCTGGCCATGGGTCTCATCGGGTATGCCTTGAAGCGTGATGATTATCCCATTGCCCCCATTGTGTTGGGTCTGATCCTAGGGGGTATGTTTGAGGAGAACTTCCGACGTGCAGTGAAGCTTGACGGAGGTAACTATTTCGTATTCTTTACCAAGCCGATTTGTTTGTTCTTCATTGCCCTTTCGATCCTCTCGATAATACTTCCCGTCCTGGCGAAGAAAAGGAGACGGTAGGTGATATGAAGGTACAATTTCTTGGGATGACAGGGAGTATTCAAAACGCACAATCGGGCAATATGTCGTTGTTGGTCAGCCATGGCGATACCAAGGTGCTTGTTGATGTTTCAGGCTCGCCTATGCAAAGCCTCGCCCGTTGCAATGTGGACCCTCTCGATCTTACCCATCTGTTTCTTACCCATGCCCATGTTGATCATCTGTACGGACTGCCTTCACTGCTTCATCAGCTTTGGTTGTTGGGCAGGACAAGGGTGTTCTCTCTCATAGGGAACAGGGAAACCATCGGCAAGGCAAGGCAATTGTGTGCTGTATTTTCTCTGGAAGAGAAAAAGGACATGTTTCCCCTTAATTGGATTGTGTTGGACGAGGTCATGCAAATCCTGCATTGTGGGGACCTGGACCTGCATCCGTTTCCCGTCTCCCATGGCATCCCTACCTTTGGTTGCTTGTTTTCCTCTGCTGAAGGCAGTGTTGCCTATCTTGCTGATTCGACACCTCTGATAAACTATCCTCTGAATCTTCAGAAGCCAACCTTGCTTATCCATGAGGTTGGTGGCCTTGATAACGAACGGGAAGCTTTGAATGGCAAAGGGCATTCTTCAGCCCTTCAGGCAGCCTTGGTAGCAAAGAAATTGCATGCAGGGCGATTGCTGCTTTGTCACCTGCCAGCACAAGAGTCCCTCTATCAGGATATACTGGATGAAGCTAGGAGCGTATTCCCTTCAGCTGGTATCCCTGAGATCTTTTACCCGTATATAATCCAAACAGGAGAGATTGAACTATGAAGACCCCCACCACTGCAATCTCATTGGTCTCGATGTTGTCACTGTCCTCTTTGGAGGAGGTGCTCAGCCTACATGCCGCTACAAACCCTATGAACCCTATGAGCTTTGAGCTCTCCTACGAGATGAGCCGATCATTCTTGGATTCAGTGAAACCTCTCGTGCAAGGGCGTGTAGCATCAGTCCACGCAGCATGTCCAAACACCGAGTTTTTTCCGAATCTGGCAAGCAGTGACGAAGATGTCCTGATCCAAAGCTTTGCCGATCTTCGTTCAAGTCTGGATACAGCTTGTGCTTTTGGGGCTTCTGTGTTGGTGTTGCACCCTGGCTATGCTACAAATAAACCTATCCCATCCAATGGCAGAGTACGAGAGAGCGTTCTTACCGGTGAGGAGTTTCAGCCTTATATTTGGAAGCAGGAGGGATCGGTCTGTCTTCCAGGATATACAGATACCCCTCACTATATGGGTTTCAAGGAACAGGCAGTGAAGAATCTCCTCTCCTTTGCCAAGGAGTGCAGACAGCGAGGGGTTAGCCTGGCTGTGGAGAATCTCAATCCCAGGGTTGGATACCTTTTTCAAACACCCAAAGAGATGGTAGAACTGGTGCAAGAGCACCCGGAACTTTCGATCTGTCTCGATGTGGGGCACCTGTGGATTGCAAGCTGTCTCTATGGATTTGACTTCATGAAGGGCATTACAGATATCCTGGATACCGGCAGGGTGGCTACTACCCACCTACACAGCAACTCCTCCCATAGCGGGGTGGACCAGGCTTCAATACGGATTGAGGATGATCATGCTTCCTTTGACCGGTGGGATTTCCCCTATGAGCGTATAACACGGGAAATTATACGACGAGGGTCAAATCTTGTGCTTGAGGTAAAGGAAAAGCCTTTGGAGAACTACCTTCTTTTGCAGGCTTTGGTAGAGGGTTTTGGCAGGTAAGAGTCTCTTGTTTTCCAAAGAAGAGGGACAGGAAGGGCATAGCCTCTGTTCAAAAAAATGAGTACTGGCATCCTAAGATGATAGTACTCATTTTTATATAGATACTCAGGCCTAATAGTCCTCACGTTTTCCAAACTCGGCGTCCTCTACCCACCTATGGGGGCGGCTCACCAACTTTACCAGTTCTTCCAAGGTCTCATAGTGCTTCTTCTCTTCTGCTATGATTCTCTTGACTGCACTCTTTGCTTCAGCACTCTCCAGATCTTCAAGATGGGAGGTATAGAGGTCGATGCTCTTCTGCTCAATCTCCAATGCCTTCTCATACATGCTGACTTGAGGAGCCTCCTTAAGGTACGAATCCTTGTTGAATTGCTTGAATATTGCCTGTGCTTCATCAGCTACGCTGCTGGGAACCATTGCAGGGACCGAATTGTTCTTGAGCGAGGTGAAGACCTTCTCATGATTCTTCTCATCCTTTGCCAGCATAGTGAAGATAGACTTTATCCCTTCGGTTGTAGCATGTGCTGCGAGGTCTTCATAAAACTTAGCCCCTTCCTGCTCCAACTGAATGGCAATAGTAAAAATATCCATACTTGTATCTCCTTTTTGCATTTGTCTCCATTGTACCAAGGTTACCCTTGGCTTGGCAAGGAAATGTTGAGTAGGTGAAACAGGGATTTATAGTACAGGAATCCCACCGTTGGCCACCATTACCTTTATAGTAGGGGCAAGAACTATCTGTTGGGGATAGTCAGACCAATCACCTTCCAGCCTGCGCAGTACCAGCTTTGATACCGCTTTGCCTAACTCTTCCAGAGGTTGGCATACAGCGTAATGGCAGAAATGCAAAAGTGGGGAGTAGAATAGGTAGTCAAAACTTGCAAAGACAAGCTTGGGGCGATCTTCTGACCTATAGGTCTCCATCAAGTAGGTGGTCGCTCCGAGATGCAGCATATCATTGGCGATGAAGAATGCCTGTGGAGGATTTGGATTTTGCAGTATCTTGTGCATGACGGCAAACCCTTTTTTCTGGTCCATGTGCCCTTCAACAAATACAAAGTCGGTTTCGACTTGCAGGTTGGCTTCCTGCATGGCATCAAGGTAACCAAGGTAGCGTTCCTTTGCTGTGGGGATGTGCAGGCCCCCTCCTATGAACCCTATGCGTTGGAAGCCCTCCCTGATGAGCCCTTTGACGACCTTCTGCACACCGTAATGGTTATCGGTCATAACCGTGTCAAAGTGAAGGGAGGGTATCTGCCTGTCCAGAATGATAGTGGGAATCTGTTCAAGTGCCTTGTGCTGTAGGTGGCTTCCCTCATCACTGGCAGGGATGATGACCAAAGCATCCACCGTGCGTTCTATCATGACCTGCAGTTTCTTCTGTTCCTCCTCCACGCTGTTGTTGGATGAGCAGAGAACCATGGTATATCCATGCAGGGCAAGTCTCCTTTCCATGGATTCAAGGATTTCCATAAAGAAGATGTTGGACAGTTCTGGTGCTATGATCCCAATGGTCTTGGTTTCCCTGACTTTCAGAGAACGGGCGACTGCATTGCGGTTGTACCCTAGCTGGGTCATCGCTTGTATTACTTTGTCGCGCGTCTTTTGCGTAACGGAATCAGAGTTGTTCAGGACCCTCGAGACCGTAGCGATCGATACTCCAGAGAGGTGGGCAACTTCCCTGATAGTGATGGGGACTTGTTCATCAGGTCTCATTTCCACTCTCCTTGCCTAGAAAAGGATAGGGGGCCATATGCTCGCACACAGCCCCCTACCTCAGGTAATAATCGAAAGAACAACGATTAGTCGTAGAGAAGACCCTTGATGTCAGCGTCGTTCATGTTGCTCTTGTCATAGAACTTGGCACCGGTGTCTACATCGGAGACTTTCTCTCCCTTGTAGGCCTTGTAAGCCAATTCGACAGCCTTGTACCCGATCGAATAAGGATCCTGGGTGATGGAACCGTAGAAGTAGCCTTCACGGACTGCGTTCTTCTGAGCAGCGCCTGAGTCAAATCCAATTACTACAACATTCTTGAAGGAAGGATTCGACTTCAGAGTTGCGCCATCATTGGTTGCTGCAAGCAGACCCTTGACGGTAGCTTCGTTGGAGCAGAAGATTCCCAGTACGTTGTCAGAGACAATCTTGTTCAGGACAGCCTGAGAAGCGTTGGTTGCATCGGTCATAGCGGCAGAAGCAGGAACGACCATCTCGATGATGACTTTCTTTCCACTTGTGGGGCTATTTCCAGCGATATATCCTACGTTTCCGGTTACCTTGATGTCACTCTTGGAGAGTTTTGTCTGGGTGTCGATAAGGTCAATCATGGTGTCGCGGAAACCCTTTCCACGGCTCAGCAATGATTCACCGGATGCATCCTGGTTCATGACGACGATTTTCACGGGTTTTGCATCAGTTGCACTCTCAATCTTGCTCTTGATGACCTCAAACATTTTCTTTGCTGCCACGCCGGCTGCATTGAAGTTGTCGGTTGAAGCATTTGCCCAGATTGATCCGGCTGGGGCTTCTGGTACACCAGAGTCAAAACCGATTACAGGGATACCCTTTGCTTTGGTTTCCTGAAGCTGGTCAAGTACACTGCTTGTGTTGAGTGCTGCCAAGGCGATGGCTACTGGATTCTTAGCCATTGCGTTATTCAGCATCTCTACCTGAATCTGTACATCGCTTTCTGAAGGGGGGCCTTCGAAGGTGATGTCAACAGCATACTTTTCAGCTGCTGCGTTTGCGCCTAGTTTTACCTGCTGCCAGAAATCGTGCTGCTCACCTTTGGAGACAACTGCGATGTAGGGCTTTCCCTCTGATGCGGCCTGGGCAAAAATTGGAACAAACGAAGCGAGAACGATCAAAGCCAGTAGAAGTACTAAACTTTTTTTCATATGAACCTCCTATATACTACCGAGGGCATACGCCTTCGGATATAACCATTTCGAACAACTCAGGACTGCTGGTCCTTCATTGTTTTTTCAAACTCCTTCTCCTGGAGTGCTAGGCGAGCTTGCTCAGCCTTCTCCTCCTTCCTCATTTTCTTGTAGGTAGTATTCATCTCATGCTTTACTTTTCTGATAGCATCCTGCAGGTTGGCCCGTTTTTTGGTGTCACCTTCATTTGCAAGGTCTTGCTTCAGTTTCTCAATCTCTCCGAGCTTCTCTTCACGGAACTGGTCAGCTGGGGTGAGCATCTTTACTTCAGTGGCCTTCTTGGTGCGGTAGATGTCCAGCAGTACCGCCCCGATGACAACCACACCAGTGAAGAAGGTCTGGTACTGTGACTGCAGGTTCATCGAAGGAAGACCCGAGCGAAGCACACTCATGATGTAGACACCTATCATGGTGCCGAAAACCGAACCCGCACCACCGGAGAGGGATGTACCGCCGATGACAGCCCCTGCGATTGCATAGAGCTCAAAGCCAGCGCCCTGTGCGGGCATTACCGTGGTATAGACTGCAGCGAAGGCAATTCCACCCACACCTGCAGTGAAGCCGGCTATCACATAGGCCATCATTTCCCATTTCTGTACGTCAACGCCCGAGAGCCTTGCTGCATCCTTGTTTGACCCTATGGCAAAGATGTAGCGGCCCATCTTGGTCTTGGTCAGGATAACATATGCAAGGAAAGCGGTGAAAAAGAGTACCAGGGCACCTGTGGGGAAGGAGCTGTTTCCTGGAGTAATAAACTTGAAGATACTCTTGAACCAGCTGTCTGCGGCCCCACGTGCTGGGAATGTGGCACTACGCACATTGGATACTATGGAACCTGTTCCAAGACTTATCATCTGTGTTCCAAGGGTAGCAATGAACGGGGGGAGCTTAAGCTTTGAGATGAGAATACCATTCAGGAAGCCAAAGGCAGTACCTACAAACAGGATCAACAGCAAAGAGAGCCACATCGGCCATCCCCAGGTCTTGTAGGCAGTTCCTCCAATGATGGCTGAAGCCATCATGACTGTTCCCAGACTCAGGTCAATACCACCGGTTATGATGACAAAGGTAACCCCAATGGCGATGAAGCCAATGTAGTAGGAGGAGTCAAGGATATTGACCAAGGTGGTGAAGGAAAAGAAGTTTCTCCCAAAGAGTGCGAAAAATGCATAAATGATAACCAACGCCAAGGGTGCAAGAAGTTTCTGCATATTGAGGGCGCTGCTCTTTTCTTTCAATTCGAGATTCTCGTTAGTAGCCATACCTGCCAACTCCTACGTATAAAGTGTTGCCAAACCCATGATTTTCTCTTGGGTCGCATCTTTGATGTCTAGGATACCTGTGATCCTGCCTTCATTCATCACCACAACCCTGTCACTCATCCTCAGGACTTCCGTCAGATCGGAGCTGATCATGATAATGGACTTGCCTTCCTTTACCAGTTCATTCATCAGGGAGTAGATCTCACTCTTTGCTCCGACATCGATACCTCGTGTAGGTTCATCAAAAATCAGGATAGAGCTGTTTTTTATAAGCCATTTGGCTATGACCACCTTCTGCTGATTTCCTCCGGAGAGATTCAGTACCAACTGATCAATGGATGGTGTCTTGATCGAAAGTTTCGTCACATACTCTTTTGTTGCCTCTATCAAGGCTTTGTTCTTTATCAGGAAGGAGGGTGAAAGCAAATCATGGGATGCCATCACAGAGTTATCGATGACCGAGAGCTTTGTGGCAAGCCCATAACGCTTCCTGTCCTCTGATAGGTACCCTATGCCAAGTTTTACTGCATCCATAGGGCTCGTTATCATCACCTTCTTGCCATTGACTTCAATGGATCCCGTGGCCTTGTCCGCACCATAGAGGGCCCTTGCTGTTTCGGTTCTTCCCGCACCCATCAAGCCTGCAAACCCCAGGATCTCTCCCCTGTGCAGCTCAAAACTCACATCATTGACCATGTCCCCGGAATTGAGGTTCTCAACCTTCAGTACGACAGGGGCATCGGGGGGGACATTGCTCTTGCTCTTGGGCTTTTCATAGATGACACGCCCGACCATCATGTTGATCATCTCTTCCTTGGTCAGTTCGCTGGTATTCTTGGTTCCGACAAGTTCCCCATCACGCAGGACGGTAACCCGGTCCGAAATCTCTCCAATCTCGTCGAGACGGTGGGAGATGTAGATCATACCGACACCCTTGGAGGCGAGGTCCCGCATGATGGTGAACAGGTCCTCGATCTCAGCGTCGGTAAGGGCAGCAGTAGGTTCGTCGAGGACAAGAACCTTCAGGTTATAGCTAACTGCCTTTGCTATCTCGATCATCTGCTGCTTTCCAACGGTGAGTTCACCGAGCTTGAGCGTCACATCAATATCCATATTAAGCTTTTTCAGCAGGTCCCTGGCACGTTTGTTCTGCTCTTTTTCGTCAAGCATCAGGCCATTGAACTTGGTGGACTCCCGACCTATGAAAAGGTTATGGGCAACGGTAAGATGGTCCATCATATTCAGTTCCTGGTGAACGATCGCAATTCCTGCATTCAGGGCTTGCTTGGGACTGTGTGGATTAAACAGCTGTCCCATGTAGTGGATCTCCCCTGAGTCCTTGGGAAAGATTCCTGTAAGAGCTTTCATGAGTGTGGACTTGCCTGCACCATTTTCCCCTACAAGTGCATGGATCTCTCCCTCTTTAAGGTTGAAATCTACCTTCTTCAAGGCGTGTACACCAGAAAAGCGCTTGTCTATGGCTTTCATCGACAACACAATATTGTTCAAAGCCACCTCCCTCTTGTATCATATACGAATACCATTTCTTTTCAGAACATCCAGGGAATCTTGGAAAAAAAATCCCCATGAGCAAATGATTGCATGGAATATGTGCGTTGTCAAGAAAATTGTAAACGTTTACAAAATTCATGTACATGAGCCTGGGAATCCTTCAAAGGAGCCTCATGTGGAGGAATACAGAGATACTACCAGCTCTTCAGCATAGAATGGCACTCTCTAAGCAGGTGTTTTTGAAAAGAAGGGAAAGAAGAGCCTTGTCCCAGGCTCAATGCAGCTGCGATGAGAGGGCATTGGCTGCAAGGTAGATCCTGGCACAGGCCAAGGAATCGCTGAGAGCCTCGTGGTGGTTCAGCTGTATGCCCAAAAACCTGCTGACAGTGTCGAGCTTGTGGTTCATGAGGGTAGGCCAAGCCCGCCTTGCACATTGGACGGTGCATGCAAAGGCAGGGAGGGGATAGTCAATGCCGTAGTACTCGAGGCAATACCTGAGGACGCTTTTATCAAAGCTGCTGTTGTGTGCAACCAGGTAGTCGCCCCCGATAAAGGCTTGCATCAGGGGCCAAGCCTCTGCAAAGGTCGGAGAGTGGGCAACGTCTCGCATCCTGATGCCATGGATCGAGGTGAAATTGGGCAGGATTTCCATGCCATACGGTGGCCTGATGAGGGTAGAGAACTGGTCCACCAGTTTGCCGTCTCTCACTTTGACTAGGGCTACCGCACAGGCGCTTGCACGCTTGGGGCATGCTGTCTCGAAGTCAATGGCACAGAAGTTCATCATATCAGGCATAGCTCAATCTTAGCAGATCATACGCCCTGATCTGCTTTCCTCCCTCTGCACTATGCATAAGAGGGGGCATCTTGTCCATGCAATACTCCATCAGAGTGCAGCAAACTGGTTCAGGTTTTCCATCCTTGGATGCAATTCACCTTTTTCTATACGGTGGATGACCTCTATGATCGTGTCATTTGTAGGGGTGGGGACTCCTGCTTTCCTCGCCTGTTCGCTGAGAACTCCGTTAATGGAGTCCACTTCACACTTTTTGCCCTTTTCAATGTCCTGCAGCATGCTTGGCTTGAGGGTCCTGTGTTTTTTCAGGGCAAAAGGAATCAAATGGAAGGATATCCACCTCTTTATCGTGTTTGAGTAGTTGAAGAGTTTCACGATATCCTTGCCCTGTATCGGTTCGATGGTCACCTCCAATGCTTGGGTGGTGTCGATACACTCCTTCATGATTCTGAGTGCTAGGGCCCGAGCCTCCTTGTTATCGACCACATCTCCATAGGTACCGCCCACTACAGTCCCCATACCGCTGAAGGCTGTGTTGATGAGGAGCTTGGACCATCGTGCACCCAAGAAGTTGGAGTCTATCTCCACCGTACCCATGTTCCTGAGGATTGCGGCAATTTCTTCGAGAGCCTTCTGCTCAGAGTCCTCTATCATTCCCAGGCTGAAGCTGAGGCTGTCCTTCTCACTTGTCAGCTCTGAAATACCGGGACCTTGTCTGGTGGCTCCCCATCCGATGGTACATCCGCAGACTCGTCCCTTGCCTAGGATTGTAATGAGCTCCGGCTCAGGCTGACCGTTCTGCATGGTGCAGAGCATGCCTTCCTTGGCCAGATATTGCTTGAGGAATGTGGCGACCGAGTTGTTTTCCAGTTGTTTGGTAAGCAGGAAGATGAGGTCATAGACCCCTTCCATCTCTGAAGGGAGCAGGGCCCTGACCGGCACGGCAAAGGAAGCTTTTCCCACAACCTTGGCACCATTTTCCTGTAGGGCGGCAATATGCTCTTCGTTTCGGGTGATGAGGTCGGCTTCGATGCCCACTTTTGCCAGGTAGGCTCCCAGGATAGTTCCTAGGGAGCCAGCTCCATAGATTGCTATGCGCATTGTGCACCTCTTCCATAAGGGTGGGGCCCTGGTCTGCATTTGTCAAGAAACAGGATGGCTTAGGTATAGAGGGTTGTTGCAACCATCACAGAGATGATTGAGATCAGGGTATCCATTGAGAGCGTGTTGTCCACGTAGTCAGCATTCTCCTTGTCTCCTCTCTTCATGAATATGGTGACGATGAAGGGCGGGGGAGTAAGGAACATCAGCAGTACTGCATAGCGGTAGATGGCGCTCATTCCCAGCAGACCGTCCACCAGGAAGTGGTTGATGAGCAGGGCTATGGCGACTAGGAGGACCTTCCTGACAAGGATGGTCTTGCCTGCCTTTGCCAGGCCTTCCTTCCTAATATGGATGCCATATCCTATGGAGATTGCAATAAGGGGAACTGTCAGGTTAGCAAGGAGGGAGATGAACTCACCCAAGGCAGTATAGAGAGGATTCGGCTCCAGATGCTTGCCAAACAAACTTACCAGAATCCCTGCACATATTGCGATGATGACCGGCGAGGTAAGGAACTGCCGTAGCAGTACTTTCGTGTTGTGTACACCATCGCGTTCCTTTATCAGAAGAGCCATCAGGACGAAGAAGACAAACAGGACCTGACCCAAATCTACAAGAGCCAGCTTGCCCAGGTGTTCGACCCCATAGACAGATATGAAGAGGGCATAGCCGAGCATACCCATCTCAAAGCCTCCCATCATCAGGGGGAAGTAGGGGCTCTTCATGCCAAGGGGCTTTGCCAGGGCCTTGCCTAGGAGGACCATCACCAGGCATACCAGGAAGATGGTTATCACCAACAGGAGGTAGCTACTCTCTATCTCCAGGGTGGAGAATGCCTGGAACATCAGAGCGGGCAGAGCCAGGTCTGAGACGATGCGCTTTATTCCGGCAATTGTCGGCTCTGAGAAGCTTTTTGATTTTTGCAGGATAAAGCCCAGCACGAACAGCAGGAGAATTGGAAGAATTGACCACATAGTGTTACCACCCTACAGATTGAATTGAGCATACAGAAGCAACCACTTCTAAGAAGTCTTCCGGGTATCTGAATCCTAAGAGAAGACTATCTCAGCGTATGCTGAAGCACAAGGGGCTTCTCCAATCACAATACACCGTTAGGACCATCCCGTCACCCATATGACTTGTTGCCCTGCCTTCCTATGATGGGTAGAGGCGCAGCTTCCCTCGTTTTCTGTATAGCAACCATTTGCCATGTCTCGTACAACAGGCAGCTCATCGACAGGTTGCGCTCAGTGTGAGAGACAACACTACTGTGGGAACACGGTAGTATCAGGGGTTAATGAGGACAATCTTGACACTTTCCCCATCGTTCATGGCCATGTGCATTCCCTCCAGAGCCTCCTTGAGGGGCAGTATATGTGTCACCAAAGATGTCACATCAACCTTCTTGCTCTCTATCATTGCTATAGCTGTGCCGAAATCCCACTGTGTTGCGTGCTCGCCGATGATCTTTAGTTCGCCGATAATAACCTTTCGTAGGTCAATGGTGACCTTACCGGTCGGTACGCCGACCTGCACCACGTGCCCACCGGCTCTGGTAACGGCAATAGCCTGCTCTATGGTCTCACTCAGACCGGCAACTTCAAAGGTTATATCCGCACCAATGCCGTTGGTTATCTCCCTTACTACAGCGTCCAGATCCTCTACAGTCGGATCGAGAACCCTGTCGATCCCATTGTCCTTAGCCATCTGACGGCGCTTTGCATTAGGCTCGCTTACAATGACAGAACTTGCTCCTGAAAGGGCAGCTACCTTAGCCACATGCTGCCCCATGGGTCCTGCTCCGATGACAACGACCGTGTCTCCAACCATCATCCTGGACCTGTGTACTGCCCGTACCGCGCAGGCAAGGGGTTCCACTCCTACAGCTTCCATAGTTGAAACCGAATCTGGCACTAGACTGCACCGATCTGCTGGAATAACCATATATTCGGCAAATGACCCATCCAAGGAGACTCCCAGATGACCGATCTCTGAGCAGATGTTTCCCTGGCCGCGGAGACACCAGTAGCACGTACCACAGGGGATGTGTGGCTCCGCACAGACTCTGCTGCCTACGCGTATATCAGCACTCACCTGCGGGTATTTCTGGCTGAACTCAACATTCGATCCTATTGCAACCACTTCCCCGACGAACTCATGACCCATGGTGACTTCGGGAATTGGTGCCTTCCCTATCCAGTCCCCATGGGTATAGATGTGTAAGTCGGTTCCACATATCCCTGTGGCCAGGATTTTTACAAGCAATTCATCCGGGCCAGGTTCCGGCCTTTCTATCTCGACTTTCCGAACATCATTGTTTGCAAAGTACTTGAATGCAATCATATTCATATGGTGTCTCTTTTTCAAATCCAAAGGGTATAAAAAAGGAATGCGGGAAAACCTCTGCATTCCTTTTTCCTATAGGCTGGACCTTATTCTTTGTTCCAGCTCGTCATATCAAGTTCATTGAGCATCTTTGCAGTCACAGTGGTACAGGTCAGGTCACCGGTTACGTTCAGGGCAGTTCTTCCCATATCGAGGATGGCATCGATTCCAAGGATCATTGCATAGGCTCCAGCTATTGGGGTTCCAGCAACAACAGGCAGTCCAACGGCATCGAGGACCATCAGAAGCATGATCGCTCCGGCTCCAGGAACGCCTGCAGTCCCAATCGATGCAAGGGTTGCCGTGACTATGATCAAGCCCATCTGGGCAAGAGTGAAGCCCTGTCCTGTCACGCTGAGTGCGATGAATGTAGCACATACTCCCTGGTAGATTGCAGTGCCATCCATGTTTATCGTTGCACCTAAGGGCAATGAGAAAGAATAGATTTCCTTCTTTACGCCGAGATTATCGGCAGCCTTGATGGTGACCGGCAGGGTCCCATTGGAACTACGGGTGACAAAACCGGTTATGAGCGGGTTCTTTGCCTCGCCGAAGAATGTCCGTATGTTGAGCTTGCTCAGAGCAAGCAGACCAAAGTAAACAATAATGACATGGATGGCATAGCCGGTGAAGGTCGCCAGGGTGACAATACCCAGGGAACCTACGACTTTTGACCCGTTTTTTGCAAACACCTCTGCTACAAGGGCAACTACACCAATGGGAGCGTATTCCATTATGCCACCAATCATTTTCATCATGATGGTGGAGACCCCCTCGAAGAAATCAAACACCACATTCCCAAGTCTCTTTGAGCGTTCATCGGAAGAGACGCGCAGGTAGGAGATTCCGATCCCAAAAAGCAGGGAGAAGAAGATGACAGGAAGGACATTCTCATTGACCACTGCTTGGGCAA
>CAZTXW010000012.1:0-27594 GCA_964617345.1 uncultured Sphaerochaeta sp.
TCGGCTACACGTGGCATGCTGTTATCTCCTTCCTAGATAATAGCATTATAAATCCACTTGGGATAATTGTAAATAATATTATGAACTTATGCAGTTAAACACTAGCTTGGCTCAGTCTTATTAGCATCTGATGCTGGGAGAGTAATCTCTCCAGCTAACCACCTATCCAGGGCATCTTTATTGAAACGCCAGTTCCTGCCTACTTTCTGGCAAGGGATTCTTCCGTTGCGCGCAAGAACATAAATCGTGGATTCTGCAATTTTCAGATATTTGGAACACTCTTGTAAGGTTAGTACTGGACTGTTTATTGATGACATGCCTCTAGTATTAACTAATAGCGACTAAATATCAACTCTTTTTCTATGAATGTTATACTATTAATGTTCAATATCATTAGATATTAGTTTAATTCAATAGTAATTAATAATATTTTACTAAAATTGAGTTATATTAGCCTTATCTGATAGCTATTGATGTCTAGTACTTGACAATACCTCGCTTCTGTATGATGATATAACCAAGAAGAAGTCTTTGAAGTATCGGGCCTCTTCCAGAGCTTGTAACCGTCAGCCCTTGTTAGGGAACGCTGTTGCTCGCCACACAAGGATGACCAACCTTATTCCCTGTAAATGCAAGGTCTTTGCATAGGATTTGTTGGCAATTATTCCATCAGGAACATACTATTTCTTTCCATACATCTCACCCATTACAGGTGTTTTCAGAATTGCGTTCTCTTTCAGAGTCCACTTTCTATGAGATTATTATCCCTGTAAAAGGATTCACGTGAAGCCCCAGGCCGGGCATCAATAAGAACATATATCTTTTCAGAGTAAAGCATCTCACCAGTATGGAGATGTACTTAGTGTGTCGTGAAGGAAGAGATCCGGAGGATTTCCATGAAAAAAAATATAAGAAGAATAGTACTGTCGATGTTTGCAATTATCCTAATTACCGTCCTCTTTGTCGGATGTGATTCTGACATTGCACAGAATGATCCCCCTGAAGTGACTGCAACCTCTCCTTCCAAAGGTGCAACAGATGCTGCCATAAATGGCTCCATTACCGCAACGTTCAAGCAATCCATGGATCCGGCAACCATCACGAACAGTAGCTTCACTATCAGCAAAGATGGAGCAAGTGTCGCGGGGACCGTCACGTATGATGTAGCCAACAAGAGAGCTGTTTTTGCACCATCAGCAATTCTCAGTAATTCGAAAGTATATGTCGCTACGGTGACAACAGGAGTAAAAACGACTTCGAGTATTGCAATGACAGAGAATAAGGTCTGGAGTTTTACCACAGATCCTGCAGGAACTGGTCCTTCTCCGGTCTTGTTGGGAACAGCAGGCAACTACGTAATCTTGGCAAAAACTGCAATTTCGACAGTTCCCTCTTCTGTTATCACAGGGGATATTGGAATAAGCCCAGCAGCCGAATCCTATATGACAGGATTTTCCCAGACTGATGCGACCGGATATGCAACTTCACCACAAGTGACAGGGTTCCTGTTCGCGGCTGATATGGCACCGCCTACCAATACGAACCTGACTACAGCTGTAGAGAATATGATAACAGCATATAATGATGCTGCAGGCCGGATCACACCTGATCATTCGGAGTATGGTGCTTCTGGTGAAATTGGTGGTAATACCCTTGCTCCTGGCCTCTATACATGGACAACTGATGTGACCATAGGCTCTGATGTCACCATCAATGGTGGGGCAAATGACACATGGATTTTCCAAATTACTGGAGATTTGAATCTAGATAGTGCGAAACAGATAATCCTCTCCGGTGGAGCCCAAGCTAAAAATATCGTTTGGCAGGTTTCGGGGAAAGTGGTCATGGGAGCAAATTCTCATTTTGAAGGTATCGTATTGTGCCTGACTGAGATCACCATGAATACGAGTGCCTCTATAAATGGAAGATTACTGGCTCAAACACAGGTTGCGCTTGCCCAAGCTACTGTTACGAACCCAGCGCAATAAGCTCATGGTTGTAAGATCATGCCTATGCAAAGTTTATTGAATATGATGGCTTTGCATGGGTTCTGGCCTTTGCCGATACAAGTGTAGCCAGAATTGTACTCTCCCAAATGTTCCTATTGTAAGTATATTTCGCACCAAAAAAATATCCACTTTCCATGATTGGATTTACTGAAAAACAATACATAGTATGAAGATTTACTTTGTACCTCGAAAACAAGAAGTCCGGAGGATTTCAATGAAACAAAATAGAAATGGAAGAAGATTACTCCTATCGATGTTTGCAATTATCGTGATTGCAGTCTCGTTTATCGGATGTGAAGCAGGAATTACCTCTACAGGTATCGGCACATCAGCAGTAGACCTGGGAACTGCCAAAAATTATGCAATCCTAGCAAAAACCGGAGTTTCGACAAACCCGTCTTCTGCTATCACAGGAGATGTGGGCTTAAGCCCAGCAGCCAGAACATATTTGACGGGGTTCTCTGATACCCTCTTCGCCGATGGTTCATACGCAACATCCCCCCAGGTTATAGGAAAACTCTATGCTGCTAACATGACTTCTCCTACCCCTTCGAACTTGACTACAGCCGTAGCAGATATGCAGACAGCATATGATTTTGCAGCTGGAAGGACAGAACCTGATGGGGTAAATCTGTTGTCTGGGGCAATTGGTGGTCAGACTCTCACCCCTGGTCTCTACAAATGGACTAGTTCGGTGAACATCAATGGAACAAATCTTACCCTCAATGGCTCTGCCACTGATACATGGATCTTCCAGGTAGATGGAGATCTTAGCCTAGCAGCTGCAAAGAGTGTAATTCTTTCTGGTGGGGCATTGGCAAAAAATATTACCTGGGTTGTTGCTGGTACGGTGACCTTGGGATCAACTTCCCACTTTGAGGGAGTTGTATTGTGTAAAACAAATATTGATGTGCAAACCAATGCTTCGATGAATGGTCGGTTGCTTGCCCAAACTTCTGTAGCACTTGATCAGGCAACGATTACACAGCCTTAATACTACAGCTTATGTCTGAAAACCCATAAGAGAGTAGAATATTTGTACTGACGGCGTTGTAGAGATTCCTACGGCGCCGTCTCTCATCTTATCCATTCGTGAATGCCTGAATCGTTCATGCTCTCTTTACTCTCCCTGTCCATGGATAGCAGAGGACCATGACTCTTCAGCTTCACGATCAGAGGGGATTCACCATCCTGTTCTCACCTACCAAGCCCACATGCACGTTCTGGCTTACCAGCTGATGCCTCTCCGGGTGGGCGAGCATCCACTTGTTCTTCTTGAAGAGCAGGCGATCCTCCTTGTCCTGGGAGCTGTCACGCTTCTGCAGCTCTTCCTTGTCCAATGGTTCATTGGTATCCTTGGGCAACACTATGATAGTCTTGAAACCCTCCTGCTCTACCATGCAGGGGGCAAGGTGCAGGACATTGGCCTTGATGAGGACAACAGAGCCCTTGGGCAGGTAAAAAAGCTCTGCATCGATAGTCCTGACCTGGTCAAACTCCTGGAGGTGGTCAAAGGGACAGAGGAACAGGACACAGTCTGTCACCGCCATGATGATCTCAGGACTCTTGTGATACTCCAGACCATTCATGCTCTGGTTACGCCCATTGCAGAACCCAATCTGTAGAGGCTGATGATCGTAGTAGGGAGCAAGGGCTTTCAGAACATCATCCTTTTCCAGATCCTTCAATGAAGGGACATATATATTCCCTTCTTCTGGGATTGGTGTCATTGCTGCAGCTGTATCCAGCAGTTCTTGCACATCCAAGCCCTCAAGGACCTGGCCGTACTGCTCGAATCTTGATGATCGGACAGAGAGGATCATGGAGGTGTTGTTGTTTGCTATGAGTTCACAAGGAACCCTGTAGTTGATGTCTTGCATACGTACTCCCTAAAAAATAAGCATGAAAATAGCTGTCAAGAACAGCATGCCGAATACTATGAGGCTGAAGGCGCGTTCGTTTACCTTGTCGTGGATCTTCTCCCCTGCGACAATTCCTGCCAAGACGAAAGGTACCAACAAAGCGGTGGTCTTTGCAATGGGTGCGGTGAAGGAACCCTCTATGAGGTAGGTGGCAATTATGATGGTATTCAAGGTAGTCCACAGCAGGCAGAGTGTTGATCGGAATGTACCCTTGTCCCGCAGTTGCCTGGAGGCATAGAGTACCACCAGTGGTCCTCCTGAGGAAAATATGCCGTGGATGATGCCTCCGCCTATCAACAGCAGGTAGTAGGGAAGGGCTGCCTTGGCTTTGAGCGGCGCCTTGGTCTCCCTGTTCGTCCCCAGACGGTAGAGC
The DNA here is from genome assembly GCA_964617345.1 of uncultured Sphaerochaeta sp. Lineage (GTDB taxonomy): Bacteria > Spirochaetota > Spirochaetia > Sphaerochaetales > Sphaerochaetaceae > Sphaerochaeta. Next base: position 4,305 of record CAZTXW010000012.1, read on the forward strand.
TGGTATGCTGAGACGACAAGGATGAAGAGGGCCAGGAGCATCTTCAGGCTCGAGCTGTCTACCCGCCTGAAAAGAAACATCCCGATGGGAAGGCCCATCAGCATGAAGGTTGTGATGATACCGTACTGTTTCCAGTCTATGTCCCTGAACTTCATCACGGCAAAGTAGAGGGCTAGGATCCACGCTAGGACGGTGATGACCATCACACCCATCCGTATGCCCAACAGGGCAGTGACGAAGGGCATGGCCAATACTGCACAGCCGAAGCCGGTGACCGCTTCCAGGGTATGGGTAATGAAGATGACCAAACCTGAGAGGAGGATGTTCATCATAGCTTGTTGCTCAATAGGCAATATAGGTCTGCCTCTGCCATGGGAGGGACCTGGTTGTGCATCTTGGGGTCACTGAAGGAGCGAGCAAACAGGGCCTCTATATCCTTCTGCTTCAGCTCTACTCCAAGCTGCCTGAAGGTATGGGGAATCTTCATCTCTTGCATCAAGGCAGAAATGTGGTCCCGTAAGAGTGCTGCCAACACCTGTTCGTCTGTTTCCTCCGGGTGGAAATGCTGAGCGATCCTAGCCAAGGAGGTTCTGTTTTCCCGTTCCTTTACTGCCCAGTCGAAGACTTCAAGCAAAGAGAACGCGCAAGCCGAACCATGGGGAACATGCCACTCTTCGCTGAGGATGAAGGAGATCGCATGGCCTGCTGCAGTCCCTGTCATGTTGAAGGCAATGCCGGCCATGGTGGATGCTACGAGCATCTCCTTTTGCAAGGGTCTTCGGTCCCCTTCCTTCTGGACGATTGCACGGTAGAGAGGGGGCAGGTGTGTAAGGACGGCAATCGCAGCACTCTCTGCTGCATTGCGTGTGATGGGGGTGGCATTCCTGTTCCAGATCGACTCAAGGGCATGGTCCAGGGCATCGAGCCCGGTTGCCGCACACAAGGCGGGTGGAATGGAGTCGAGGAAGGAGCCTACCAACAAGGCCGCGTGAGCGCTCATCAGAGGGGATCCCAACGTATGCTTGCGACCTGTATCGTCAGTAAATACACCCACCTTGGTAACTTCTGATCCTGTACCTGCCGTTGTGGGGATAAGAACCAGGGGAAGGTTTTTCTTCTCTATCTTTCTTGTGGGTGAGTTGCCCAGGTACTGATCAAGCTCTCCCCCGTTGGTGCCAAGCATGGCAAGGGCCTTGGCAGAGTCAAGGACACTTCCTCCTCCTATTCCCAGCACGAGGTCAGCTTCCTTGAAACGGGGGTCTTCGTACATGCTTTGGATATCGGAGCTCTTGGGGTTTGGCTCTACAGCATCAAAGACCTCGATGATGCAAAACTCTGCCAGCTCTGCAAGCAGGGTCTCCCGCAAGGGTATGGGGGCATTGTCAAGGATGGCCGCTACCTGCAGGTTCTCCCGTTTGCCGGATGCAAACGAGAGAGCCTGGAAGAGGTCCTTGCCTGAAAGACTCTCCCGTTGGAGTATGTGGACACTCGAGAGCAGACTGCTAATCACTTGAAGGTCTCCTTCTCCAGTTCCTGGACCTGATTGAATGCATTGGTGAGGAAATCCTTCTTGAACTCCATCTTTTGGGTAAATTGCATGGCAAGCCAGGCATCGACTATCTGGAGCCCAACGAAGGGGGCGGTTATCCAACCACCGAGGGTGATGACATTGGCGTTGTTGACGATCTTCGAGCGTTCTGCAGAAAAGATGTCATCAACGACACAGGCATAGATGCCCTTGTGCTTGTTGGCGACTATGGCCATGCCTTGGCCGGTTCCGCAGATAAGGATACCTTTCTCAGCTTCCCCACTCTGGATGGCTTTAGCCACCTTCGGAGCCTGGACAAAGTAGGGCTGGGGCTTGTCCTCAGACTCAATGCCAAAGTCCAGCAGTTCATACCCAGCTTCGATGAGGTGTTTTGTTATCTCCACCTTGAGAGGAAAGCCCGAAAGATCCGATGCAATTGCTATCTTCATGATTTGCTCCTTACTAAAAGTGCTTGTTTGACGATTTCCTCTGCTGTTAGCTTGTAGTGTTCCTGTAGCCAATCCTGGGTCCCCACTTGGCCGAACTCATCCTGGATGCCTACCATGGCCATCCTGGTAGGATGGGTCTTTGCAAGGAAACTGGCCACTGATGCTCCAAGGCCGCCGCTTACCTGATGGTTCTCGGCTGTCACGATGGCCCCTGTCTTCCTGGCATACTCCAAGACCAGATTCTCATCCAGAGGCTTGATCGTGTGCATGTCGATGACCGCAGCTGAGATGCCTTGTTCCTGCAAGAGGCTTGCAGCCCTGATGGCCTCAGGGACAAGGATGGCCCCGATGGCAATGATGGTGACATCATTTCCCTCAGTGATGAGCTTCCCCTTGCCTAGGGTAAAGGTTTCACCCTTGTCGTAGATTGGCTCGATTGCCTTGCGGTGCAGACGCATGTAGGTGCACCCCAGATGGGAAGCACTCTGTCTGAGAAGCGATTCCAAAGAGATCGGGTCAGAGGGTTCGAAGATGGTCAGGTTCGGGATGAGCTTCATCATGCCGATATCCTCAAACGGCATGTGGGTGCCCCCGTTGTAGGCAGCTGAGATCCCGGGGTCGGTTCCGACCAGCTTCACATTCAAATGTGCATAGTTTGCTGATATGAAAAACTGGTCATAGACTCGGCGCGAAGCAAAGCATCCGAAGGTTGCGGCAAAGGGAATCTTCCCTGCTGCACTGAGACCTGAACTTACTCCCACCATATTTGCCTCGGCAACCCCTACATCAATTGCACGTTCAGGGAAGGCCTTTTGGAAGCTCATTGTTCCTGATGCCCGCATGAGGTCGGCTTCGACAACCAGTATCCTCTCATCACCCTTAGCCAGGTCGATGAGGGTCTCGCAGTATACTGCGCGCATTTCTTTCGTTCCCATGATGTACTCCTCAACCCAATTGGGCAATGGCTTCGTTGGCGGTGGCAAGGTCAAATGCCATGTTGTGATTGGTTACCACCCCTTCACAGAAGGCGGCCCCTTTGCCCTTGATGGTATCCAGTATGATCATCGAAGGCTTTCCCTTCTGATCTTTTGCCTTGGCGATTGCCTCTTTCATAGCCTCGATGTCATGCCCATCAGTTCTCTGGACAAACCACCCGAAGGTTCGCCATTTTCCCTCGATATCCCCAAGACTCATTATATCGTCAGTTATGCCATCGATCTGCATCCTGTTGTAATCGGTGAAGACCGTGAGGTTGTCCAGCTTGTAGTGGGCTGCAAACATCGCGGCCTCCCAGTTCTGTCCCTCCTGGGACTCACCGTCTCCTATGATGGCAAAGACCCTGTTCTCTTTCTTGTCTATCTTATGGGCAAGAGCAAGGCCGCAGGCGGCACTGAGGCCTTGGCCAAGGGAACCGGTGCTCATATCGATGCCCTTTGTCTTGGTGCGGTCGCAGTGGCTGGGAAGGTTAGTACCTCCCTGGTTGAGGCTCTCCAGTTCCGAGAGAGGAAAGAAGCCCTTCAATGCGAGGGTGGCATAGAGGGCGGGCCCTGCATGTCCTTTGGAAAGGACCAGCATGTCCCTCTCTTCCCACAGGGGATTGTTCGCATCTACCTTCATCACCTGATCGTACAGAAGGGCGAGTAGCTCAACGATGGAGAGAGCCCCTCCTATATGACCTACTCCAAGCTTACCGATGGAGTAGAGCGTGTTCTTACGGATTTCCTTGGCAAATGAGGTTGTCCTATCCAATGTTTCGGAGGTGTTCATACGGTATCCTTTCTTTAGTTACTTAGTGAAAGTAAATATATTCCATATTGGCTCAGTTGTAAAGGTACTTCTTGTGGATTTTTTTGCGGGAAGGGGATAGACTATCAGAAAAGGAGCTATGCAATGCAGGCAAACCCCATGAGGGCTTCAGATCTCAGGGTCCATAACCAGAAGATGGTCCTCTCCATGATTCATGCATCCCGAAAAGAGGGCATCTCACAATCTGCTCTTGTGCAGAATACCGGTCTGAAGGCTCCCACCATCTTCCGCATCTTCTCCGCCTTGGAGGAAGAGGGTCTCATCGAGGCTACCGAAACAGAGCTTGAAGAGGGAAGCGTCGCAAAGAAAGGACGCAGACCTGTAAGCTATGTTGTCTGTAAGGATGCCCATTACTCCATTGGATTGGAGTTCTGGACTGCCTATCTCTCCATAGGGGTCTTCAATTTTATCGGAGACAGGATATACTCCGGGATGCATCCGCTTCCTGATGGCATCGATGCCGATGCAGTGCTCGCCCTGATAGTCTCCCAGGTAGGGGACATCATCGGCGAGCTTGCCCTTGACAGGCAGAAGATATTGGGTTTGGGTGTTGCCGCCCCAGGGCAGGTGGACCTGAAGAACAAGCGCGTAGCCTACTACCCGCGTATTGTCGGCATGAAGGATATCCCCCTTGTCGAGGTGCTTGAACAGCAGCTGGGTATCCCAGTCATGATCCACAACAACTGCTCTGCCCTTGCCTTCAGCGAATACCGCCACGGGGGGTATCCCCACAACAAGTCCATGTTTACCTTCCTGCTGCGCACCGGGGTCAATGGTGCGTTTGTCCACGATGATGTCATCTATGCAAACAGCAAGTCGATGACCATTGAGAGCGGGCATATTCCCATCAACTTTGACGGACCGAGGTGCAGTTGCGGGACGCGCGGATGCCTGCAGGCATTCCTGCAGGACCTGGACCCCAACTCGGTCGAGTTGCGCCTTGCCCTGTTTGAGGGCCTTGATGCAAAACTGAAGGAAAAGGATCCCTACGCCCTGCGTACCATCGAACGGGCTGCAGGATACCTGGTCATCGCCATGAGGATCATCAAGCGGTTGCTCGCCCCCCAGTCCTTCCTCTTTGTCTGCTGTTCCTCCCTGGTTGCTGAGGCCCTTGCCTCTGAGGTAAAGCGTCAGATAGTCGAGCCAGATGCGTTCGAAAGTGATCCTCCCCTCATCTTCGCCACTGATTATGACCCGCTTATCACACAGAAAGGTGCATCTGACCTAGTGCTGAAAGAGTATTTCAGGCAGTAGTGCTCCCTCTCCTCCTCGAGGTCTCCTGCAAGTATTCCATAGGTTTTTCTCTTTTTGATTGACGAAACGCATAATCTGTTATTTACTTACTTATAGAAAGTAAATAACTTTCTTGGGAATGGTATCCTGCTGTTCCAAGGATTTGAGGAGCGTATTGTGAAAAAACCTATTACCCTGGGAGTTGTCTGCCTTGCCAGGACCACCTATGACTATATGGCGGCTACAGACCTGTATGCCAAGATCCGCAAAGACCTTGCAGAGCTGGAGCATGTAAGCTGGGAGATTGTTGATGAGCTGGTCATCAGCCAGGAGGATGGGCTTGCAGCCGCTGATCTCCTTGCACGCTCCAATGTCGATGGGGTTGTCTGCATATCAGGGACATTCCACCTTGGACATTTGGTCCTGCAGATTCAGAATGCAGTGAAGGCACCAATCCTCCTTTGGGGACTTCCCGAACTCCCCTATAATGGGGGAAAGATCAGGCTCAATTCTGTATGTGGGGTAAACCTCAACGCATCGAACCTCTATAAGAGTGGGGTGGACAACTACACCGTCATCGTGCAGGACAAGATTGATGAGGATTGGGTCGATGCCATACGTGTCATCAAGGCTATGAAGAGTGCCAAGATCGGCATCGTCGGCTATCGTGCCGATGGCTTCTTCAATGTGGGTGTGCAGGACAACCTCCTGTTCGGACAGACCGGCTCCTTGGTCGACCATTACGAATTGAGCGAATTGCACGCCTGGCCTGTAACCGGCGAAGAGGTTGCCTCCAGGATGGCTCAGCTCAAGAAGACCTTCGATGTGGCGACCCTTTCTGACTACCAGATACAGAAGGTCTCAGAATTATCAGCCAAGCTTACCGCTTTCTACAGCCACTACAAGCTATCGGCTCTTGCCATCAGGTGTTGGCCAGAGTTTGCCAGGGACTTTGGCGTCTCCCCGTGTGCCGCGATGTCGCTGCTGCAATCTGAGGGCATGATCCTAGCCTGTGAAGGTGATATCGACGGGGCCCTTTCCATGATAGCCCATGCTGCCTTGGGTGCTGAGACCCCCTTCCTCTTTGACTTTTCCCAGGTTGACTTTGAGCAGGACTTTGCCCTGTTCTGGCACTGTGGGGTTGCGCCGTGCAACCTCTGGGATGGAGTGTGTAATCGCTCCCTTGATACCTACTTTGCTGGAGGCAAGGGCGTCACAGCTGACTTTGTCCTGAAGAGTGGACCCCTTTCTGTGTTGCGTATCGACTCTGCCCGTGGGCACTACCGTATGTTCCTGCAGAAGGCAAAGGCCATCCCCATGGAGAAGCTCTTGAAGGGGACCTACATGAAGGCGGTCTTCGACCGACCGGTCAAGGAGGTGCTCTCCCTTGTTGTGGACAATGGGCTTGCTCACCACTCGTCGGTGGTCTATGGCACCTATATCAGGGCCTTGGAGATTGTTGCACGCCTGAAGGGGTGGAAGGTTATCCAGTAGCCCTGACCTTGTGGGTAAGGGCTTTTTACCTGTTGGTAGTAGTGTTTTCGTAAAGAAATACCTATAAAAAAAAGGAGAATCGTATGAAAAAGAGATCAAAGACACTTGTGGTGTTGCTGGTGATGCTGTCGCTTACCTTTTCGTTGTTTGCACAGAGCCAGGCTGAAACAGGACCCCAGAAAGAGATCGAGCTTCGCTGGGCGAGCATCTGGGTAGGAAATGACAGTAAGGCTCCTGCCGTTGAGGCAATCGTCTCGGAGTTCAATGCTGCCAATGCAGGAAAGATTAAGGTTGTCATCGAGCCACAGCCCGACTACAACGCCTACGAGCAGAAGGTGCGTACCTCCCTTGCAGCCAACCAGGCTCCAGCGGATATCTTTACCATCAAGCTCAACCCCACAACCGAGGCCTTCTACCAGTCAAAGCTACTGTTGGATTTTGCCAAGGTCATGGATCCCCAGTGGAAAGCCACCTTTGATGCAGGTTCCCTGGTACAGTCAACCATTGGTGGAGCGCTCAAGTCACTTCCCATGGAGACAGCCATCCTGCCTCTCTGGTACAACATGGATGCTTTCAAGTCTGTCGGAGTGACCTCTGTCCCCAAGACCATGAAGGAGTTGTTCTCCGCCTTTGACAAGCTCAAGGCCGCGGGCATTGCACCTTCAAGCCAGATGACCGGTGACACCAATGCATGGACCTCCATGATCTGGTTCTCACACCTTGCTGTCTCCCTCGGTGGCACGGATGTCTGGGAAAAGAGCTTCACCGATCCTGCCTTTGTTGAGGCTGCCAAGCTTCTCAAGAGATTTATCACCGAATACTCAACCAGCGACGCTGTTGGTCTAGGGGCGGGTGGTAGTGGTGGACACTTCCTTGCAGGCAGAACCGCTGTGTTCTCCAATGGCCCTTGGTACGCCGGGCGCTCTGACCTTGCAGCGACCCCATTCTTCAACTCCATCAAGATTGCAGGTCTTCCTCCTGCCGGTTCGACCACCGATTTCGCCATCAGCCGCCTCCAGGCAAATATCTGTGCAGCTTCCAGCAAGGATAGCGAGCGTGAAAAGGCTACCGTCGAATTCCTCAAGTTCCTGACCAGTCCCAAGAATATTACACGTATTGCTGAGAGTTCTGGTGCAATGTTTGCCATCAAGACCGACTACCTGCCGACCAAGAACCTGCAGAAGCAGTTCTATGAAGTTGCAAACAGTGCAAAGGCTACAGCTTTCGACCTTGAAGCCGCCCTTGGTGCTGAAGTCACCTTGGAGTTTGCCCAGCAGTTGGGTGCCCTTGCACTCGGCAGAATCACCGCTGACGAGTTCTGTTCCCTCGTTGACCGTAAGATCGAGCGGTAAATCACGTATTGGTATGGGTCACCACAGGTTGTGGTGACCCGTTAGTCATTCCCCCTAGTAGGAGTCCTCCATGCAGGCATTATCCTTTCAGAAAAGGAGCATCTGGGCAGGAAGAATACTCTTTCTTTTACCTGTCTCCCTCTTCTTCTTTTTCTTTTTTATCTATCCCTTCGTCTTTACCGTCTACACAAGCTTCACCAGTTGGAGAGGCATTGGAGGGATGGCTTTCAACGGTCTGGCCAACTACAAGAAACTCATACTGGACGCCACGTTCCGAAAGGCCTTGGGCAATAACCTGATCTGGGCCCTCTGCCAGGGATTCATCCAGGTTCCCCTTGCCTGTCTGGTTGCGATGATCCTTGTTCGCAAGCCCAAAGGCTGGCAATTCCTGCGCACCATCTACTATCTTCCCAATGTCATATCGACAGTTGCCCTTGCTATGGTGTGGGTCGCCATCTACAACGTCAACGGACCGTTGAATGCCATCCTGGGAAAACTCTTTGGCATGGAAAGCCGCAACTGGCTGGGCAATCCTGACACTGCCTTGTTTGCAGTAATCTTCCAGACAATCATCTACATCGGATATTTCATGATAGTACTGCTCGCCTCGGCCATGAATATTCCCGCTTCCCTCTATGAGGCAGCGAAGATCGATGGGGCCAGTACCTTCCAACAGGAGCTCCATATCACCCTTCCCATGCTTCGGGGGACCCTGATCACTACGATGACCCTCGCAATGGCGTATGGCATGAGGCACTTCGAGTCCACCTTCCTGATGACCGGAGGAGGTCCTGCCTATGCTACGACTACGATGGGTATCGATCTCTATCTGAAGATGGATGCCCTGCGCTATAGCGAGGCAAGCACTGCCGGTGTATTCCTTATCCTCCTGGGTACGGTCGTCATCACCCTGTTACGAAAGCTTTTCGGGAAATCTGACCCGATGAGCGAAATGGCACAGTAGGAGGCCAGCTATGAAAGAGAACCAAACTCCCCTGTGGTATTTCGCCAATACACTCAAATGGATCCTGCTGGTATCGTTGCTTGCCCTTGCCCTGCTTCCCTTGCTTTGGCTGTTTGTCAGTTCGCTCAGGACCAACCTTGAATTGCAGGTATCTCCCTTCGGATGGCCAGAGAAGATGCAGTGGGTCAACTATGCTAATGCCCTTGCGATGGCAAGCCTTCCAAGGCTGTTGCTCAACTCCATTACGGTCGCTGCAAGTGCTGTGGTACTCAATACCCTGATAACCAGCATGGCGGCTTTCATCCTCTCACGTGAACACTTCAAGGGGAGGGATGTCATCTATACAATCCTCACCGCCGGTGTCCTGGTGCCTGTCATATCCTTCATGGTGCCATACTTCTCCCTTATCACCCGCAGTGGTCTGTACAACTCCCTGTTTGCCCTGATATTCGTGTACTCGGCAGTAAACATCCCCGTCTCCATCTTCCTGGTCACCGCCTTCATGAAGAGCATACCCAAGGAGCTTGAGGAAGCGGCCATCATCGATGGGTGTGGCTTCTTCAAGCGCTTCTCCCGGATCATCCTGCCGCTCTCCCGATCGGGTCTGGTGACAGCTGCCACCTTCTGCTTCATCTACTCGTGGAATGAGTTTGTCATGGCGATGCTGCTCACTTCAAGCATCGAATCAAGGACCATCCAGCTTGGCATCAAGTTCTTTACCAGCCAGTTCATCACTGACTACAGCAGCATGTATGCTGCTGTGATCATCACCATCATTCCCAGCATAGGAGCATATGTCTTCTTGCACGATAAGATTATCGGTGGCCTTACCACCGGAGGAGTAAAAGGCTAGATGATCAGTTGTACCATGCAAAAGGACACCCTGCTTGTCCTGTATAATAAGCTAATCCTCATAGAACACTCATCCTCATCGCCCTATATCCAGTTGTATAAGGGTAGAGAGAACATAGAGATGTATCGGGGAAACTATTTCATCGAGGATGAACTGCAAGAGAAGGTCAGCCTGGAGAAGTATGAACTATCCCAGTCCCTGAAAGAGGGCAGCTTGATCTACACCATCAGGTTCTATCATCAGGAGGTGGAGATGACCTGCTCCCTTTCCGAACTCGATGGAAGGCTCTCCCTTACGTTCTCAGAGGTGCCCAAGGGGTATAACCGGTTCGAACTGTTCTTTTTTGCCCAGGAGGGAGAGCATATCTATGGTTGTGGCGAGCAGTTCTCCCATCTTGACCTTCGGGGCAAGAACTTCCCCATATGGACAGGGGAGCAGGGGGTAGGCAGGAACAAAGCGACTGCCATCACCCAGATCGCAGACAAGCAGGACAGGGCAGGGGGTGACTACCATACAACCTTCTATCCCCAGCCCACCTTTGTCTCGAGCCGGCTCTATTTCCTGCATGCCGAGACCTACGGATATGCGGATTTCGATTTCAGCAGCCCCAGGGCGCACCGCCTGCTGTTCTGGTCTGTCCCCTCTGTGATCACCATCAGTACAAAACCCTCCCTACTTGAGGTTGTACAGGACATCTCAGCCCTCTTGGGCAGACAGGGAGAGCTTCCCTCTTGGGTCTATGACGGAATAATCCTTGGCATACAGGGAGGGACGCAGACCTGCCTGGAGAAGCTTCATCGGATGCAAAGCTCCTCTGTTCCTGTTGCAGGCATCTGGGCCCAGGACTGGCAGGGCGAGAAGTACACCTCCTTTGGCAAGCGGCTCAGGTGGAACTGGCAGTGGGATCCCACCCTCTACCCTCACTTGGACAAGGAAATTGCCAACCTGGGGAGACAGGGAGTACGATTTTTGGGGTACATCAATCCCTATCTGTTGGAAGGGCACGAACTCTACAGGGAAGCGGAAGCGGAAGGCCTGCTAGCCCTCAATGCACAGGGTAGTGCCTATCTGGTGGACTTTGGCGAGTTTTTTGCTGGGATAGTGGACTTTACCAATCCGGTTGCAAGAGACTGGTATGTTGCTGTCATACAAAGGGAGATGATCGACTTTGGTCTGGGGGGGTGGATGGCTGACTTTGGGGAGTATCTTCCCACTGATGTGGTCCTCCATGACAAGAGATCCGGCATGCTGGCGCATAATGCATGGCCTGGCATCTGGGCTGAGGTGAACCAGAGGGCAGTCAGGGAAGCAGGTAAAGAGGATGAGATTCTCTTCTTCATGCGAGCAGGCAATGCGCGAAGCCTCGCCTCCTGTCCCATGATGTGGGCAGGGGATCAGAATGTGGACTGGTCTGAGGATGATGGACTGCCTTCGGTGATCACCAGTGCCCTAAGCCTTGCGATGAGCGGCATGGGTCTCCATCATAGTGACATCGGCGGGTATACTACCCTGTACGGGATGAAGCGTTCAAAGGAATTGCTCTGCCGTTGGGTTGAGAGCGCCGCCTTTACCCCCTTGATGAGGACCCATGAGGGCAACAGGCCAAAGGACAACTGGCAGTTCGATGGGGATGAAGAGACCATTGCCCTGTTTGCCAGGATGACCTCGATTCACGTACGGTTGAAAGCATATCTACAGCATTGCGTCCAGGAGAATTCCTTGGAGGGGAAGCCTGTCATCAGACCCATCTTCCTGCATTATACTGAGGAGCCTTTCTTTACCTGCAAGGATCAGTACCTGTTGGGCAGGGACCTCCTGGTTGCTCCGATACTCGAAGAGGGAGCGACAAGGAGGAAGGTCACTCTTCCCAGTGATGCGTGGATTCATCTGTTTACTGGTGAAGTGTTTTCTGGTGGTGAATATGTGCTTGATTCTCCCATGGGAAGCCCCGCAGTGTTCTACCGCAAGAGCTCTGCCTTTGCTCCTCTGTTTGCTGAGTTTGCCCTCAGCTGACGAACATCTGGACCTGCTTCATCATATCCTTGGGTAGCAGGATATCCAGAAGCTTCAGACTCTGTTTCTTGACTGTAACCAGAAGTCTGGTAAGCGTCCCCTTTGCCATTGCGTAGAGGGGATGCTCCTGACCCTGGACAGGAAGATCTGACTTGTCAAAGGTTTGTCTCTCTTCTGCTGTCGCCTGGAAGGTGTCGAACTGCCAGTCAGAGACCGAGTAGGAGCCTTCCAGCTTCTGTTCCAGAGGATCAGGAAGCAGAGGGAAGAAGTCCAGGTTGGTGAGCTGTTCAACCTCATGCACTGTTGTGGCAAAGCTTTCCAGGCGTTCGCTTGAACTCTCATTGGGAAGGACAAACCCTATCGCCTTGAAATCAGGTTCGGCATAATCGAGTATGACCTTGTAGTAGTGTTTGGGTACTGTTACCTCGTTCTTCCCGATGGTCTGGTAGGGCCCGTCTGTGAGGATGGGTCCGGTCACGACATAGATTTCGCCCTCTGTATCGGCAAAGTTCCGAACTGTTGCCTCAAGCGAGCTCCAGATACCCCTGTTGAACTGAGGTTCCTGCGGACTCATGTTGCTCATGTAGAAGGAGTCGCTCATAGCCTCTTCCGACCAGGAGAGGTCTGCTGCGGGGATAAGGTGGCCGCGGTCATAGCCGCTGCCCTTATAGTCTGACAGTGATGCTGACTCTGTGGGGATAAAAGAGTCGGAACGGAAGTTGTCCTTTCTCTTTGCCGTGCCGTACAGCTCTTCCTGGGTCAGGTGGTACGCAACCCATAGGGGTTGTTCATGCTCCTCGTCATACAGCAAGGAGAAGCCGGTATGACGCGTAATGGGCCTTCCCTCGGGATTTGCAGGAAGCTCCAGGTCTTCTATGTAGGTTGCTGAACGCGTCTGGTATGCAACCTCAGTTGGGGCAAAGATTAGGGTGACTATCCACAGGACAGCCATCACCAGCAACAAAAGCAGTAGCCTTTTGCCGACTTTCCTTGCTTTTCCGGTCCTCCCCCTTCCTGTAGTATTCTGTGTCTTCCTATTGCTCTTGTTTGCCGCCATATGTGGTTCTCCTTCCCTGAGGCCCAGTATAGCGATCAAAGCCCAAGAGGGGAACTCTCCTGAAGGCTCTTCACACACCTGCCTCTGTTAGGGTATGGTATCTCTCAATGAAGATACTTATCCAGCTTGGCCTATTGTTTGGCGTCTGTATCCTGGGGGACCTGATCTCTTCAGTGTTGCCCTTTGCCTTTCCCGGCAGTGTGGTAAGCATGCTACTGATGCTCTTGCTGTTACTTTCAAACATACTGAAAGAGTCTGCCATTGAGGAGAGTGCAAACTTCTTCCTCAAGAACATGACCTTCTTCTTCATCCCCTTTGGGGTGGGTATCCTGCGCTATGCAGATCTTATCAGAAGTGTCTGGTGGCAACTGCTGGTGGTGAACCTGGTCTCCCTGCTGGCATGTTTTGCTGCAAGCAGCTGGACCGTAGTGCTGGTTACAAAGCTGCAGGAAAGGTGGAGGAGAAGGCGCAATGCTTGAAGTGCTCAACACTCCCCTGTTCGGGATAACGCTCTCCATACTGGCTTTTAGATGTGGTCTTTGGATAAACAGGAAGATCAGACACCCCTTGGCAAATCCCTTGCTCATTGCGATGACGCTCATCGTCATTATCCTGGTTGTCTTCGATATTCCCCTTGATGTCTATGAAAAGGGGTCTGCTGTCATCTCGCTCTTCCTTGCCCCGGTGACAGCGGTACTGGCCATAACCATCTACCGCCAGAGGGAACTGCTCAAGAGGTCTCTGTTGCCTGTCCTGTTGGGGACGCTTGCCGGCTCTGTAGCCTCTTTGCTTTCCATCAGATGGACAAGCAACCTGCTTGGGCTCGAAGAGGTGGTGCTTGCCTCGCTGATGTCCAAGTCGGTAACCACCCCCATCGCCATTGCTATCACAGAAGCGTTTGGGGGGATTCCTGCCCTGACAGTCGCCTCAACGGTCATATCAGGGACGCTTGGTAACCTCTTGGCACCGCTTCTTGCGAAGATGTTCTTCATATCGGACCCGGTTGCCCATGGTGTGGGCATAGGATCGTGCAGCCATGCGCTGGGAACCAGCAAGGCCTTGGAGATAGGGGAAGTGCAAGGGGCTATGAGCAGCATCGCCATCAGCCTCTCAGGTGTTTTTACGGTCCTGCTCGCTCCGCTTTTTTTTCTGTAGGGTAAGGATGCGCTGCATCGGGACAAACCCCTCTCCCAGAGCCTGGTAGGTCTCGTGGACAAACATGAATGCCTTGGGATCCTCTTCATGGACAATCTGCATCAGGGCATTGATCTTCTGGTTGGGAACCACTGCCATCAGCATAGGGCGGCTCTGCCCGGTAAACACCCCTGTCCCGTTGATGAGGGTTCCCCCATGGTGAAGCTCGGCTATGATGCGTCCCCCGATGGCCTCATGCTTTTCGCTGACGATGTAGGCTGTCTTTGCATATTTGGTACCCAGGCTCATCACCATGTAGTTGACCATCTGACCGGAGAGGTAGAGTGTCATGACTGCAAAGAGCGCCCGTTCAAAGCCGAATACCACTGCCCCCAGGACTATGACAACTGCATCGGTTAGGAACAAGGCGGTGCCCATGGCCAGGGGAGTGAAGCGGCTCACCACCTGTGCAATGATGTCAGTCCCTCCGGTATTGGCGCCCGAGCGCATGACAATTCCTATGCCGCTACCTAGCAATACTCCTCCGAATACAGCGGAAAGCAGGGTATCCATACGGTCGGTATAGGGCAGGAATCCCCCGTAGGCGGTGAGCTTGCCGAACAGGCTTACCCAGAAGGAGAGCAGGATGGTCCCTCCCAGGCTCTTGATGCCGTAGAGTTTGCCGAATACAAACAATCCAAGCAAAAAAAGTGGGATGGAAATGGCGAGCATGACAAGCCCGGGTTCCCATCCCAGAAGGTGGTAGATGATGGTGGCGATGCCGTTGACACCGCCACTTGCTATCTTTGCTGGGAGGATGAAGCCTGCAATTGCAAAGCCTGCAAGGCAAGTCCCCAATAGGATATAGAGAACTTCAACCACAGAACGTTTCACCTGCATGACATCTCCCCCCTCTCTTTGGATACTGGATTATGTGAGATATTTCTCAAGGGTCTTGCGTATAGAGCCCTCTGATGCAACCAGCTGTGCAAAGTAGGACTCGACCAGTGAGGCCATCCCGATTGCATAGAGATCGACACCAAAGATTGCCTTGTCACTGAGGATGCCCTTGAGCTGCTCTGTGAAGGGTCCCGTATCGCCAAGCTTGATGTCCTTCACATGAGTGGAAACATCGGCAAGACGGGGGTCGGGACTTGGGGTGAACGCTTTGCCTGTATCATCGATGCCCATCAGGTAGCGGATCCAACCGGCAAATACCAGGGGGATGATCTTCAGCTCAGCAACATCGAGCTTGTCGCTCGCCATATAGGCCTTGATGGTCTCGCCAAAACGGATGGCAAGCTTCTGGGACGTATCGGTAGCAATGCGCTGTGGAGTATCGGGCATGAACGGGTTGGGGAACCTCATCGTCAGCACTTCCTTGATGAACTGCTTGGGATCGAGGATCTTGGGGTCGACTACGACAGGCATGCCTTCGGTGTACCCGATGGTATGCACCATCTTGTTCAGCAGAGGGTCCTTCATCTCATCGGAGATGAGTGTGTAGCCGAGCAGGCATCCGTAGATGGCTAAGGCGGTATGCAGGGGGTTGAGGCAGGTGGTGACCTTCATTCTCTCTACCTTGTTTACCGTCTCCCTGTCAGTGAAGAACACACCGGTATCTTCCAGGGGAGGTCTGCCGTTGGGGAAGGAGTCTTCGATGACCAGGTACTCGCACTCTTCAGCGTTGACGAAAGGGGCGATGTAGGTATTCTTGTCTGTGACTACCAGATCAGTGTCCTCAAATCCGTCCTTCTGGAGCATCTTCTGTACATCAGGGTCGGGGCGTGGGGTGATCTTGTCGATCATGGACCAGGGGAAGGCTACCGAGTTTTCCAGGTATGCGACAAATCCTTTCGCCACTAGGGCGTTCTTCTCCCAGGCCTGTGCAATGGTCAGCACTGCGTCCTGCAGCTTCTCGCCATTGTGAGAGCAGTTGTCCATGCTTACCAGGGCGAGTTTTTCTCCTCCCGCAAGGTAGCGCACATACAGTAAGGAGGTGAGCTTGGAGAGGAACATGGAGGGCTTTGCAGGGCCACTTGCAAGGTCCTCTACGATAGCTGGGTAGAACTCGCCGTCTCCCCCCTTCAGGGAGTACCCTTTCTCGGTAATGGTCAGGCTCACCATCTGCAGCGATGCCTTAGCGAAGGTTTCCTTGAAGAACTCCCACTCGGTTGCAAACTTAGGATCACACTTGTACGCTTCAGCTACAGATCCTATGACCTTCTTTTCGATGGTTCCATCGCTTTTTAGGGTTACCAGCAGGGTGAGGTTGTCATGCCTGGCATAGATGTCATCGATGATCTGGTAGTCGAAGCCTTCACCTACGATGATGCCGGTTTCTGTCTTTTCCTGTTCCAGAAGGGTCTGCTGCAGGGCAGCGGGAAAGCCGCGAAAGATATTTCCAGCCCCAAAATGGACCCAGGTAGGGTTTTCCCGTGTCTTGGCGATCATCTTTTCACGGTCGAAGGTGGGAAGGGTAAAGCCCTTCTCTTCCCATACTGCTGTGTCTTGGATAGCTTGTGCTTGTAACTTCATGATAGCTCCTTTGAATAGGTGTTTCGCATATAGAATGGTTGGGCAAGCGCTTCTTTCTTGAAATAATGGGGATAGCGCAAAACCATATGTTCTTTCTCTTGCAAGAGTTTGCTCAGATGCTTGTCCTCAAGGTTGAGCAGTTCCTTAAGGTCCTTGAAGCGCAGGGCTCCCAGCATGTTCTGGTGCTGCTCGATGATGTTGCCAAGGACATTCTTTTCAGAAAAGGAGAGAAGCCTGATCCTGTGGTGATTGCCTCCCTGGCTCTGTATGAGATTCCAAATCCTGCTCATGTTGATGGCACTGAAGATTACGCCATGGAAGGCGTTGTCTGCTGCAAGGAAATCGACGAAGTTCTCGTCTTTCTTAGCCTGTTGCTGCAGGAGTATGCTCTCTTCCATCCTCTGCAGGTGCTCTTCTGTAAAGATGTTGATGAACTTTCGTACTGCTGACTCTTCGAGACTCTTTCTCAGGAATCGCTCCTCTTCGACCTGCTTGAGGTCGATGAGGGAAACACGGGTTCCCTTTTGGGGGAAGATGTCCACCAGATTGTCTCCACTGAGTTTCATCAAGGCATCCCTGACGGGGGAACGACTGACCTGCAGCTGCTCACTGAGCAGCTGCAGATTCAGTTCCTCGCCGGGTTTGAATCGCAAGGAAAGGATTTCAGAACGGAGTGTCTGGTAGATCTCTTCCGAAGCGGTGACTCGGACGATATGTGCCATGTTATTTCCTTGTAGCGTTCTTCTCGATGGCCTCGTGCAAGCCCAGGATATAGGATGCTCCTAATGCGCGGTCATAGAGTCCATAGCCGGGCATTGCAACCTCATCCCAGATCATGCGGCCATGGTCGGGGCGAACAGGTCCTTCAAAGCCGGTCTCATACAAGGCCTTTACGATCTCATAGAGGTCAAAGGAACCGTCGCTTGAGAGGTGAGCTGCTTCTTCAAACACCCCTGGCTCGAAGTGATGCAGGTTTCTTACGTGGGCAAAATGAATTCTGCCGGGAAGAGCTCTGATAATGCCGGGGAGGTCGTTCTCGGGGTTGGTCCCGAAGGAACCTGCACAGAAGGTCAGCCCGTTGAATGGTGCGTCGATGGCCTGCATTACCTTGAGGATCTTCTCCTTGCTGGTGATGATGCGAGGCAGGTTGAAAACAGGCCAGGCTGGGTCATCGGGGTGGATGGCCATCTTGATGCCGTACTGCTCACAGGTGGGCTGGATAGCCTTCAGGAAGTAGATGAGGTTGTCAAAGAGCTTGTCCTCGTCGACATCCTTATAGGCTTCAAAGAGGTCCTTTACCTTCGCAAGGCGCTCAGGCTCCCAGCCTGGCATGGCGAAGCCGCCGGAGCTGTCATTTGTCTGGTTGAAGAAGGTTTCTGGGTCGATGGTGTCAACGATTTTCTGGTCATAGGCGAGGACGGTGGAACCGTCGCTGCGCATCTTGGCGAGATCGGTGCGGGTCCAGTCGAAAACAGGCATGAAGTTGTAACAGACAGTGGTGATCCCTGCCTTGCCCAGGTTCTCGAGGCTGGTGATGTAGTTTGCTATGTACTTGTCACGCTCGGGGCTGCCGATCTTGATGGCATCATGGACGTTGACGCTTTCAATACCGAAAATCTTGAGGTCTGCAGCCTCAACTTCAGCCTTGAGGGCTTGGATTCTGTCCAGGGGCCAGACCTCTCCGGCGGGGATGTCATAGAGCATCGTGATGACGCCTTTGACTCCAGGAATCTGCCTGATCTGCTTAAGGGTGACTGTATCAAATTTTGAGCCGTACCAACGTAATGTCATGTTCATAAAGGAATCCTCCAGGATTGTTTGTTCTTAGTCTATTCTAACAAACTAATATATTAGTTGCAAGTACATGACCTTTCCCTCCATACTTTTTTCCTGGAAACCATCCTACCCTTACCGTCTGTCCCCCATGATGAGCATGGAGGAGGGTCTGTCCAACAGCAGGGTGCAATCCTCTTTGGTACGTAACAAGGCACAAGGGGCAAAGACTGAGACCTGGTCATACATGCACATGGCCACCGATCGCGCCTTCCTTTGGTCTGGAACTGCACACACTATGGTCTGTGCCCTCAGTATCTGTTGTACGGACATGGAGATTGCCTGGGTCGGGACATCTTCCAGGGAAGGGAACCACTTTTCCCGGACCTGCTGTTTCCGATTGCGACTATCAAGGTCCACGATGATATAGGGCTGTTTTGTCATGATGTCTGCTGGTGGGTCGTTGAATGCTATGTGACCATTCTCGCCAATAGCCAAAAAGAGGAGGTCAATGGTTTTTCCTTCTATCAAAGAGTTCAGCCTCTGCACCTCTGCATTGAGATCCTTGCTGTCACCCTCTATGGGGTGGAAGGTCCCGACACCCTGCACCTTGTCAATGAAATGGGTTTTCAGGAAACCTCTGATACTTGCCTTGTGTGTTGCCTTGAGCCCCACATATTCGTCAAGGTGGAAAATCTCGACTTTATCCCAGGGGATGGAAGCTTCCACCAGATGCTCGTACATGATGAACTGGCTTAAGCCTGTAGAGAGGACCACTACAGCTTTTCCTCGTTTCTCTATTGCAGATACAATTTTCTCGATCCCAAGTTTTGCAGCCTGTAGGCCCAAATCTTGCTTGTTTTCACAGATTGTTACTCGCATTGCTATCACATCCTTATTCATGTATGCAGTCATCCTGCATACCTAATGAGGATAGCGTATTCACAAATCTTGTTATAGGGGGGGCTAGAGAAAGGCTCCTTCACTTGAAGGGTGGTTGTCATTCCATGTACTGATGTTTAGCTCGATCTGCTTTGTGATGGTGGTGCCCCCCAGGGGGATGAAGAGCTTGTCCAGGGAGAGGGCTTCCCCTGCAAGTCCGACAATGACTGTGGTATACCCTTTTCTGGCAGCTTGGCGGCAGAAGTGGTCAATGAGAAACCTGAACAGTCCCATGCCACGGTACTCGGCTGCATTGCCGAAAAAGTGAATTTCCACGGTATGTGTTTCTATGATCCTGTACGCTATGAAGCCGGCAAGTTCGCCTTCCCTCGTCCTGGCATAGGTGTACAGGACACCCTCTTCGTTCTTGAGCTTCGGCTCAAGAAGCAGCAGTGCATGTTGTTGGGCCGCATTGCCCCTCTTCATCTCCTCAAGCAGTACATGTTGCAAAAGTAGGATTTCATCAAGGGGGATTTCATCCGATGAGCTGCCTATGACAAAGTCCTCCTGGAGGATATCATCGGTGAGTTCTTCTGGCTCAAGGTCGAGCTCGAGCAGCTGTAGGGCTCCATCGTGCTCCCTGTACCAGGTATACACTTCCCGCTTGAGCTGTTCGTCCTTGAAGGCGAACCACTCCCTTTCCAGTGAGGGTTGTTCGCCGATCACATCCTTGAAGCGTCGGAACACCCCTTTCCCAGCCTGGAGCGCCTGGAGCAGCTTGCCTTTGTAGATGGGGTTGCGCACCTGGTTCGCAAATCGTTCCATGACAAGGAACCCATCTGAAGGTTCCCAGTCGGGGATGTCGATGAACCGTTCTTCATCTGGGATAGCCACCTCTTGTTCGATTTCTTGCCACTCAAACAGACTTCGCTGCTGGTCAGAGACGACCTCACCTGTCACGAGGTCAAGTTGGTAGAAGTCACTCTGGTCTTCCATGGCGAATATGATGGTGTCAAGAAGGTATTCTGTAAGCAACGGGAGTTTCAGGCGGGTTTTTTCACTGTCCATAGGGCTAATTGTACTATGCTATGATGGGTTTGGCTAGAGTGGGAAAGTCCTGCTAACCTTGACATTACGGCTAAAAGATACGATATTATGAGGGTAATCCAGATAACATATTAGGAGTGTATTCATGAGCATTATTGAATTTATCGAAGCCAGGGAAATCCTTGACTCACGTGGTAACCCCACCGTCGAAGTAGACGTTATTCTTGAGGATGGCTCCATGGGTCGTGCAGCAGTACCCTCTGGTGCATCCACTGGTGTACACGAAGCTGTAGAACTTCGTGACGGCGACAAGAAACGCTTCATGGGCAAAGGTGTATTGAAGGCAGTTGACAACGTCAACGATCTCATTGCTCCCGAACTTGAAGGTATGGATGCTCTTGACCAGGTAGCAATTGACCGTGCAATGATCGCCCTCGACGGAACCCCAAACAAGGCAAAGCTTGGTGCTAATGCCATCCTTGGTGTCTCCATGGCGGTAGCTCGTGCAGCAGCCGATTTCCTCGGCCTTCCCCTGTACAAGTATCTTGGTGCCTATCACTCATGCGTCCTGCCAGTTCCTATGGCCAACATCCTCAATGGTGGAGCCCACAGTGACAATAAGGTTGACTTCCAGGAGTTCATGGTAATGCCCATTGGCGCCTCTTCCCTTCACGAGGGACTTCGTTGGACCACTGAAGTATTCCATAACCTGAAGGCAGTGCTTACCAGCAGAAAATATAACACCAACGTCGGTGATGAAGGCGGGTTCGCTCCCGACCTCCAGTCAAACGAAGAGGCCCTCGAGGTCATCATGGAAGCCATCAAGAACGCTGGATATACCACCGGTCGCGATGGGGACTTCATGATCGCCTTAGATCCTGCAGTCTCTGAGATCTACGACTCCAAGACCAAGACCTATACCCTCAAGTGGACCACTGGCGAGAAGCTTACAAGCGCTCAGATGGTAGACATGTGGGAGGACTGGTGCAATCGGTATCCCATCATCTCCATTGAAGATGGCATGGATGAGGATGACTGGGAAGGTTGGAAGATGCTCACCGATCGCATTGGCGACAGGGTACAGCTCGTAGGTGATGACCTGTTTGTCACCAACGTTGAACGTCTGAAGATGGGCCTTGAGAAGAAGGTTGCAAACTCCATTCTCATCAAGGTCAACCAGATCGGTACCCTTACCGAGACTTTTGAGGCGATCGACCTTGCAAAGCGCAACGGCTATACCGCCATTGTCTCCCACCGCTCTGGTGAGACTGAGGACAACTTCATTGCTGACCTCGTAGTTGCTCTTGAGACTGGGCAGATCAAGACCGGCAGCATGAGCCGCTCTGACCGCATGTCCAAGTACAACCAGCTGATGCGCATCGAGGACTACCTCGGTGATACCGCCAAGTATGCTGGTCGTGACGCTTTCCGCGTTCTCTAAGCTTGGGACACGTTAGTGTCCTCCTTAGATAGTTCGGCCAAGTAGTTGCTGTCGTTTAGTTTTAGATTTTCAGGAGGGCCTTCGCTTGCGGGGGCCCTCCTTCTGTGTGCATACCAGAACCTCAAAGGTTTTTTGGAATGCCCCCTTGGCACAATTAGGAGGGGTACGCTTCTGTACTAAGGGAAGCCTGTGGTTTAGCATGAAGGGCGAACTACAAAGGAGTGGATTGTGAGTCAAAAGAATGAGAACAAGAAAGAAACATACAGGAAACCAGACAAAGCCCATCATCTGCTGTTCAACACTATTGCTCCCATATATGGCCTGTTCTACGGACGACAGAAAAGAAAGTTCACCGAGGTGCTCGATCGTGTTCAGGGCGAACTCGACCTAGCAAGTTTTTCTACAATTTTGGATGTAGGGTGTGGGACGGGAGCGCTCTGTTCGGTTCTCAATAAGATAGGCCTTGAGGTTACAGGCATAGAGCCTGCAGAGAAAATGCTCGCCATTGCGAAGAAAAAGACCAAAGGCCAATCTATTACCCTCATGCAAGCCAATGTCCTTGAAGGGCTCCCCTTTGACAAGAATACGTTCGACATTGCAATTGCATCCTATGTTGCCCATGGCCTAGCACCTGAGGAGCGCAAGCGCCTCTACAAGGAGATGGGTAGGGTAGCCAAGGAATATGTGGTCATCTATGACTATAACCAGAAGAGATCGCTTCTGACCTCCTTCGTTGAGTGGATGGAGAGAGGAGATTATTTTCGTTTCATACGAAATGCAGAAAAGGAGATGAAAGGGTGTGTTACCGAACTGAAGGCCTGTTTCTCTGAAGTGCGGGTTGTCAACGTTGATGTTCGTGCGGCGTGGTATATCTGTACGCCAATGCAGGAGTAAGGTGTAGTGCAGTCCGAAGCTCAATTGGTAGTCGGATACCATTGAAGCCGCTTCATTTCCCTTGTTTCCACACAAAAGGCATGTCCAGGTGTTCTGGTAAATATCGTGCTCGATCATAGCGATGCAGTACAGGAGCATTTGATAGTAGTGAAAAGAGCTTACAGAAGTGCTGGTCACGTGAATTGAGAGCATCGATACATTCCAATGGTACCGAAATAACTGTTATCCCGAAAAGGGATGAGAATGATTGCCTCTCATTAACCGATATTGCCTGGTATACGAACCTTGATGAGCCCAAGGATGTTGTCAGAACTGGATGTGGAATAGAAGTACTTGCGAATTCTTTGGTTTGTAAGAACAGCTGAATAACCCTGATTATAAAGGGGTCGAATACGACTCCTATAAACATGAATCGGGGACGAACTCCTTTACCCATTCTCCTCAGAAATGGATTTTCAGTACGAAGGCAATCGGGTTAATTACCAAGTCTGGACGATACGGAGACACCTTTGCCCATAAAGATATCGCATTTGAGTTTGCTCCATGGGTTTCCACTGAAACCCTGCCAATTGAATTGACGGTCGAGAAACTATTTTCACTGCATGAGTCCTACCCACGCAACCCACTGATAGCAGATATATGCTATCAGTCAGGCTTTATCGATTCATGGGGGCGAGGTATCGAAAAAATTATGGATACTTGCAAACAAGCTGGATTGCCTGAGCCTTTCTTTGAGGAACGATCAGGTGGTATTGCCTTTGAGGTATTGAAGGTGGTGGTGAAAACGCCGGTGAAAACGACTGGTTCCATTTTCAGATACTTAAAGAAGATA
>CAZTXW010000012.1:27694-36251 GCA_964617345.1 uncultured Sphaerochaeta sp.
GGTGAAAACGCCGGTGAAAACGACTGGTTCCATTTTCAGATACTTAAAGAAGATAATTCCTAAATTTTATCAGAAGTAGGTGTTCGGAGCTGAGCAGCTTAAGGTGATTCAGCGATGAATATGAGACGAAAAGCTCCATCAGGGTGGGATAATTACAAAATGAGGGTCGCTATATACAAAAACTTGGGAAGCATGACATAGTTTAAGGGTATATATGATCGACTTTTGCTCTGGAATATCGTAACCCTGCCAATTGAATTGACGGTCGAGAAACTATTCTCCCTGCATGAGTCCTACCTACGTAACCCGCTGATAGCAGATATATGCTATCAGTCAGGCTTCATCGATTCCTGAGGGCGAGTCATCGAAAAAAATATGTATCTCTGCAAACAGGCCGGGTTGGCTGAGCATGTTTTTGCGGAACGATCAGGTGGTATAGGCGTTGAGTTGCTGAAGTTACAAGCTTACGAAAAAACTGTTGCGGGAGACATTAGAGATGATTTCGGAACCGTTTCGGAAAGAATTCGGAAGTGAACCTGTACAAGCATTTGAGATTGTATGCAAACACCCTGAGTTCACTGCTGAACAGATTGCTGAAAGATTATGTAAAACTCCAAGAACCACAGAAAACTATATATCCAAACTAAAGAAGGCTGTCTTCATCGTCAGGAGAGGTCCTAAACTCGGTGGATATTGGGAAATATTAGGATTAAGATAGTATGACTTTCCAACTAATGAAAAATTACCAAGCCAGATACCTGAAGGCGTGTTTCTCTGAAGTGCAGGTGCTCAACGTTGATGTTCGTACGGCTTGGTATGTCTGTACTCCTTTGATGGATATAGTGGTATTCTTCCCCTAAACCCCTGTTTTTCATAATTGGAGTTTGCTGATCGGGTGTCGATTTATTGACAGCTGAGTTCGTATCGCTTAGGGTGAAGTACAAATCTGGTACCTATTTGGGAGTTCATCATGGATATTATCACTCAGAATGTACAACCAATGTATGGTTCTCTTCTTTCAGAGGTAGAAACCTTCCTCTTGGATCAGGGACTTGTCTTTGAGGGAGTTCCTCCTTTTTCCACCATTATACGCAATGATGATGACACGATCATCGGGACAGGATCCCTCGATGGTAATGTGCTCAAGTACATCGCTGTGGAGAAAAGTCATCAGGGAGAGGGGTTACTGAGCCAGATACTTACTACCTTGGTCACCGAAGCATTTGGCAGAGGTCTCAGGAACCTCTTTGTTTTTACAAAGCCCCAGAACAAGGCCCTGTTCCTCCCCTTTGGCTTCTATCCCATAGAGGAGACAGGCAGTGTCCTGCTGATGGAGAATCGTAAGAATGGTATTGGCAGGTATGTCTCTGCATTGAAAAAAGCTACTGATAATGCAGTACTTGAGAGAGGTCTCACCGTATCCGGAGTGGTTGGAGCCATCGTGGTCAACTGCAACCCCTTCACCAAGGGGCACCGATACTTGCTGGAAAGTTCCGCTTCGCAGTGTTCTCTCCTGCATGTTTTTGTAGTCTCCAGCGACAAGAGTGCCTTTCCAACCGATGTCAGGCTCTCTCTGGTTCGTCAGGGTGTTGCCGACATTCCCAACATCGTGGTGCATGAGGCAAGTGACTATCTTGTCTCGGTCGCTACATTCCCTTCCTACTTCATTAAGGAAAAGCAGAGTGCCCCTCAGTTGAACAGCGAGTTGGATATTGCCATCTTTTTACACTACATTGCCCCTGCCCTTGGCATAACCTGCCGCTTTGTAGGAACTGAGCCACTTTGCAAGACAACAGCGGCATATAACCGCCAAATGCAGGAGATGTTGGAGCCTAAGGGAGTTCGCTTTGTTGAGGTTGAGCGCCTTGAATCTGAGGAGCAGCCCATCAGTGCCTCGCGGGTGCGTTCTCTCATGGGCTTGAAAAAGTTTGATGAGCTTGAAAAGTTGGTGCCCTCTACGACCTATGCCTTCATCATGTCAGAAAGGGGGCAGAAGATAGCCTCTCAGTTGGCGATGGAGAAGGTATAGCCCTTTCCCCAGATGGTCTGGATGTAGATGGGGGTCTTCGGTGAAGGTTCTATCTTGTTTCGTAGCTTGTTGATGTAGACCATGACAGCATTGTCATCGACTACAGATTCACCCCATATCTGGGAGTACAGTGCCTCTTTGGAGAATACCTGGTTGGGATTATCCAAGAAGAGCTTCATCAGAATGAGTTCCTTGGCAGAGAGAAAGATCTCTTCGTCATCCTTATAGAAGCGCATCGTCTTGTTGTCCAGGGAGAAAGGGCCGACCTTGGTAACTTCGTCCTGGGAGCTTTGGCTTTGTTTGTTCCGTCGTATCAGGGCCTTTATCTTGGCACCTAGCACCACCGGGTTGAATGGTTTATAGATATAGTTGTCTGCTCCTAGGTCAAGGCCGTAGAGTGCATCGTAGTCCTCGGTCCTTCCGCTGATGATGATCACAGGCGTTGATATCCCTAGGTATCGGATCTGTTTCAGGACTTGAAATCCATCCATGCCAGGAAGGTTGATGTCGAGTAGGACAAGTTGGAAGGAGGATGTTTTCAGTAGCTTGATCGCTTCCTCTCCGCTGTTTACAGCGATAGGGACGAGATCATTGCTGGTTATGACTTTGGTCATTAGCTTGCGTATTGATGTGTCATCGTCGACAATGAGTACCTTGTCTTGCATCCCTTTTTCCTCTTTTCTCTGTCTGACCGTAAGTATACGTGATATATTCCTAGCTAACAACATCATTAGGAGAAACCCTTGGACCTGCCTTTCAATGATACCATAAAAAAAGATGTGCGCACGTGGTTGCCTCTGATGATGGTCGCGTTTTGTATTGTCTTGGCTGTCATTATCCTTTTGGTCGATATCTTCAAGCACAATGCAACGGTCATGTTTGAAAATAGCAAGGCTAAGCAGATGACCATTGTGAAGAACATAGCCGAAGCCATGGGAGGTGAGATAAACCAGACAAAGCAGGGGTTGTTCTTCTTGGTAGACTCAAACGACTTCGGGCAAGCCTTGGCATCCTACACAGAAGAGGGCATCGCATGGCCCTTGGACAAGCTGGTGCTTTCCTACAGTATCTACAACGCCCAGATACTAGAGAACATGATCATTCATGATGACTCGCTTCTACACCCCATATGGAGCCTGAAGAATAAGGAATACCGCTTCTTGAGCCCCGTCAGTGAGGATGCCTATGCCAAGATTGAGCTCTGGCTTGGAGGCTCTGACTTTCATGAAAGTTACCTTTCCATCACCGTTAAGAATAAGGAGGGTCTCTCCATCACCGCCATGCTGGATTTGAACTTGATGTATGAGCGTATGATTGCGCCCGTCAAATTGGGAGAGAAAGGGTATGCCTTGGTCAAGAATAGTGATGGGGTGATCATCATGTACCATCTCAGGGAACAGATCGGGGTGAATGCTGCAACGGAAAGGCAGGCCTTATACCCTGACGTAGAGCTAGAACTGGAAAGCCTTCAGAAAATGATCGAGCACCAGAAACAGGGTAAGGAAGGGGTAGAGGTCTACCAGTCCTACTGGTGGGATGACGAGCAACTCAAGAAGATCACCAAGGTAGCCGCCTACGCTCCAATCCATATAGATGATGGGTTCTTTATCGTCAGTGCTGTGATCGACTACAAGGAGATCAAGGAACAGGCGACGGGGGGTATGACCAAGGCAATCATTCTTACCTTGCTTATCTGCATAACACTCTTTAGTGTCCTTGTGCTTCTTATCTCTGCATATCTGGAGAAGAATGAGATGAAAAGGCGCAATACCTACCTCAATCAGCTGAACAAGACCTTGCTCACCTTGCATGAGAACGAGAAGCTTATCTTCCACCAGCAGAGACTGCAGAACATTGGGACGATGACCAGCGGCATCGCCCATGAGTTCAATAACCTGCTTACACCCATAATGGGCTACTCCACCCTTATGGTGGAGACCATGGATACTACAAACCCCCACTATGATGATGCCAAGGAGATCTTGCTTGCATCAGAGAAGGCAAAGTCCATAATCCAGCAAATACTTGCCCTTGGAAATCGTACTACTGAAACGGTCTTTGACTACACTGATGCAAAAACTCTCATCAGGGGGGCTGAGAAAATGCTTAGGGGCATCCTTTCACCCAACTGTAAGCTTGAGGTGAGGATTCTGGATACAAAGAGTGGATTCTATTGCAATGATATACAGTTGGGACAGGTCATTCTCAACCTCGTTCTGAATGCTATGGCTGCGATAGGGGGAAAGCAGGGTACCATTGAGATGGTGTATAGGCGAGTGAGCAAAGAGGAGATCGGTGAGGGCTTCTCGCAGAGCAACTGGGAGGCACTGGATCCTCAGTTTGAGCAGTTCGGACAAATCTCAATCACCGATGATGGTGCGGGTATGGAGAAAGAGGTAGCTGAGAAGATATTCGACCCCTTCTTCACCACTAGAGGGGAAGCTGGAGGCACAGGCTTGGGTCTTTCCATCGTACAGAATATTGTCTCATCCCACAGGGGTATTGTGACAGTGACCTCCCGACCAGGGATTGGTTCCTGTTTTACCATTACCCTGCCTCTGGCGGAAAACCCCAAAGCCGATGGTAACACTGTGCAAAAAATACCCTCCTGGCCTTTGCAAGGCGAGGAGAGCCTTTCGCTTCTGTTGGTGGATGACAATATTTCTGTGCTGAAAGTCTTGCAGAAGAGCCTGAACCGGCAGGGTATTGAGGTCTTTGCTACGGTAGATCCCTTTGAGGCTCTGACCTTGCTCAAGGAGAACCGATTTCCCATCCTTATTACCGATGATTATATGAAAGGGATGCAAGGCTTGGACCTGAGCATGAAAGCTAAGCTGATAAATCCGCAGATTTCCATAATTCTTCTGACAGGACTGCTCCGAAGGGAGATTGTTGAGGCGGTGCAGGCTACCATCATCGATGAGTATCTTCTCAAACCAGTCTCCAACTTCGAATTGTTCTCATCCATCCAAAGGGCAAAACCTTCAATTCTTAACAAAAATTAAGAACTTGTTAATCATCGGTTAAGAATTGCCTCCTATACTGAATATAGGGCGACAGGTGTAGTCGCCATGGTATTTCAAGGAGGAAACGTATGAAAAAGTGTAGTATTATTCTGCTGTGTCTCATTATGGCAGTCCCATTTGCTCTGATGGCAAATGGTAGCAGCGAAGGTGCAACCGGTGAGAAGCAGGTTGTGTACCCAAAAGGGAATTTTGATTTTGTGGCACCAGCGGGGGCTGGCGGTGGTTGGGATCTGACGATTCGCACGGTTGCAAAGACTCTTTCCGATACCAAATTAGTTGAAGTGCCCATGCCCGTGCGCAATGCCCCTGGAGCCGGTGGCGCTGTGCATCTTGGTACCTTACAGACCAAGAAGGGTGATGACAAGATCATTACCGTATACTCTCCGCCGCTTATCTTCGTCAAATTGAACGGAACATCCAAATATGGATTCCGCGACACCACACCCCTAGCTCGTCTTATTGCTGATTACGGTGCATTTGTGGTGAAAGCTGACTCTCCCTACAAGACCATCATGGATGTCATGGATGCCCTTAAGAAGGATCCCAAGGCAGTGAAGATAGGTGGTACCTCAGCTGCGGGTTCGATGGATCATGTGCAGTTCCTGATGATCGCGCGTGCTGCAGGTGTGAAAAACCTCAACAAGGTCGACTACATTGCCTTCGATGACGATGGTGCAACCCAGGTCATGGGTGGCCATATCGACTTGTTCTCCACCAGCCTTGCTGATGTCATGGGCCTGGTCAACAGTGGAGACCTTCGGGTTCTTGCCCAGACGGCAGATCATAGGATTGGCACTGGTAAGGCTGCAGAGATTCCAACTTGTATTGACGCTGGCATCAATGAGACTTTCCAGAACTGGCGTGGTATTTTCGGAACTCCCGAGATGCCTGACTATGCGGTTGCATACTGGCAGGAAACCTTTGCCAAGATGGTGAAGACCCCAGAGTGGCAAGCTGCCCTTACCAAGTATGGTTGGGACAATGTGTATCAGAACGGACCAGAATTCGTCAAGTTCCTCGAAAAGACCGAGAATGATTATAGGTCAATCCTGACTGAAATTGGGATGATCTAGGCTTGCTTGTATCGTGCCCTGGCCGAACAAGGCCAGGGCCCTTTCCTTATGGAGGAACGTATGAATACTTCAATGATCATGTCAGTCGTAGTCACAATGATTGGCTTTGTGTACACCCTGTCTACTTTTCTCTTGCCGAATGCAAAGATAGGGGTCGCCTTCGAACCAAAGATATTCCCTGGAATTCTAGGTATAGCCCTACTTGCATTGGGTCTTGTGTTGACAGTGCAGGAGATTCGCCTGTTGGCAAAGAATAAGGATCAACAAGCGGCAAAAGCCTCCTTTGTTGGTGAGGAACAGAGAAATATCCTGTTCACCCTCTTAAACGGCTTGCTCTATGCAGTTCTGTTTGACCGGATTGGCTATATCTTTGCCACATTTGTGTTCTTGAATATCCAGCTATTCATATTCAGAGGAAAAAAGACCTGGAAGAGTACCCTCTTGATCTCCCTCATCTTCTCAGTTGTCGCGTTTGTCCTCTTCAACACCTTGATGGGTGTATATCTCCCAAAATCACCACTAGGGTTTATGTAAGGAATACCGTATGAACAGTTTTCAATTATTGCTCCAGGGCTTTGGGGTTGCAATTCAACCCATGAACATCCTTTTCGTCACCATAGGTGGTGTGCTCGGTACCATAGTCGGCATGCTTCCCGGTCTGGGCCCGGCTACTGGTGTGGCAATCCTTCTGCCTCTGACATTCTCCCTAGGTCCCATCGGGGCTCTGATCATGATGTGTGGTGTATATTATGGTGCCATGTATGGCGGATCACGTGCATCGATCCTCATCAATACCCCCGGCGATGGTGCTGCCATAGCAGCAACCTTCGACGGCTATCCCATGAGCTTGCAGGGAAAGGCAGAGTCTGCCCTTGCCATGTCAGCCATCGCTTCCTTTATCGGTGGTTCCATCGCAACTGTCTTCATAGCACTGCTTGCTTTGCCCGTTGCCCGTTTTGCCCTTAGGTTCGGCTCGGCTGAGTACTTCTTACTCTATGTGTTTGCGCTGAGTGCGACAGCCTCCATGTCCGATGGCAAGAGGCTCAAGGGTTTCATCTCCATGATTATCGGCCTGATGGTATCAACCGTTGGAATCGACCCCCAGTCTGGGGTCAACAGATTTAGTTTTGGCATTCTCGAGTTACAGGGAGGTATAGATTTTCTCATAGTCATCATAGCGGTCTTTGCGTTTGGTGAAGTGCTGAAGAGCTTTAGGAACATTACAGACGGGACGAAGAAGATCCAGACCAAGTTTGGAAGGATATGGATCACCAAGGAAGAGTGGAAACTTTCCATATGGCCTATCCTGCGTAGCACTCCTCTAGGCTTCTTTGTAGGGGTTCTGCCCGGAGCCGGGGCTACCATAGCCTCCCTGATGGCCTATAGCAATGAGAAGAGGTTCTCCAAGCATCCTGAACAATTTGGACATGGTGCCATTGAGGGGGTTGCCGCTCCTGAGTCTGCAAACAATGCCGCTTCAGTAGGTGCCTTGATCCCGATGCTTGCCTTGGGTGTTCCAGGATCTGGGACAACGGCTGTCATGATGGGTGCCATGCTGATGCTCGGTCTACAGCCAGGGCCAGCCTTGTTCCAGCAACAGAGCAACATAGTCTGGGCGATCATAGCAAGCATGTTTATTGGTAATATCATCCTTGCTTTCATCAATATTCCCCTCGCAGGTGTGTTGGTGCGAATTTTGGCAGTACCCCCTCGGGTGTTGTATCCCATCGTGCTGGGTCTGACTTTCGTAGGGACCTATGCCATCGCGTCGTCAGTTGCCAGTTTCTACCTCTTGCTGGTGTTCGGGACCTTCGGCTACTTCATGACCAAGGCCAGTTTTCCTATGAGTCCCTTTGTCTTGGCGGTCATTGTAGGAACCAGTATGGAGCAGTACTTCCGGCGGGCGTATAAAATTTCCAACGGCAATATGAAGATTTTTGCCAGTTCACCCATTTGTATCATTCTGCTCATTCTGATAGTTGGGTCGATATTCCTACCCCTTATCCAGAAGACATTCAAGAGATGGAAGTTCCAGAGACAGACAGCGCGCTAGACACAGGAGGTGTTTCTTATGGAGATAGTGACTACTGGCTTGGCTGGAACCATGGAATCGAGTGATATCATGGTTACCGTAAGCAAGGCAACAGATGATGGCATTACCATAGCATTGACCAGTTCTGTGTCTAAACAGTTTGGCAAACAGATCAGGGCAGTCATTCGTGATTGTGCCCGGAAGCTTGGGGTGACGGCAGCCGATATCACTGCTATAGACCAAGGCGCCCTTGACTGTGTCATCAAGGCTAGGGTGAATACAGCCATCTACCGTGCCTGCCTCAGCACTGATTACACGTGGGAGGTATAGCATGCAGGAAAGACTCAGAAGGACGATGATGTTTGTTCCGGGGAACAACCCTGGGATGATCAAGGAT
>CAZTXW010000013.1:0-34051 GCA_964617345.1 uncultured Sphaerochaeta sp.
GCCTTGGAAGGGTCGCGCAGCAGAATGGAGGCAAACCCTTCGGGAGTAATGACCGAGTAGACAGCATGCTCCAGCATGTACAGCTTGTCCCCTACTCCGATACCCAAGGCCCCACCACTACCACCTTCACCAATGATGAAACAGAGCACAGGTGTCTTGAGGGTGGAAAAGACTTTCAGGTTCTGGGCTATGGCTTCGCCAATACCCCGCTCTTCCGAGCCAAGGCCGGGATAGGCTCCGGGGGTATCAATGAAGCAGACTACAGGACGGCCAAATTTCTCAGCCTGCTTTGCCAGGCGCAAGGCCTTGCGGTACCCCTCAGGATTGCTCATCCCATAGTTGCACAGCACATTCTCCTTGAAGTTGGCTCCCTTGTGGTTGCCTATGAAGGTGACGGCCCTGCCCCCTATGGTTCCGATGCCGCCAACCATGGCAGGGTCATCGCCATAGAGGCGATCGCCATGCAACTCCATGAAGTCGTCACATATGAGCTTGATATACTGCTTGGTTCCGGTACGACCCTGCTGACGCGAAAGCAGTACGCAGTCCCAGGAGGACTTTATATCTTCATCGCTGGAAACAATGGTCTCTATACGCTCAAGGGTACTCTTGAGCTGGGTATCATCTTTCTTGGTATCACTCATGGGGTATGCTCCTTGTATGGGTCTTGATGAGGGAGGAGAGGGTGCGCCTGAGCTTGTCCCTCGAAACGATCATATCAACAAACCCCTTCTGGAGCTGGAACTCCGAGCGCTGGAACCCTTCGGGAAGCTTCTCCCTGATCGTTCCTTCGATGACACGAGGACCGGCAAAACCTATGACTGCCCCCGGTTCTGCCAGGATGACATCCCCAAGCATGGCAAAGGATGCGGTAACCCCGCCAGTTGTGGGATTGGTAAGCACAATGAACAGGGGGGTTCGGGTCTCTTCCAGCAGGGCTGCCGCACTGGCGGTCTTAGCCATCTGCATCAGGGAGAAAATACCCTCCTGCATCCTGGCCCCGCCACTTGCGGTGAAGATAATGACCGGTTCCTTCTCGAGGCAGCCTTCGATGATAGCCTGGGTAATCTTCTCCCCTACCACCGATCCCATGCTCCCTCCCATGAAGGCAAAACTCATGATGCCGACCACAACCTTCTGCCCTTCGATACTACACGTCCCGATGGTCACCGCATCACTGAGGGAGGACTTCTTCTGATTCTCCTTCAGCTTGTCCTCATAACCAGCAAGGGCAATGGGGTTCACCGATTGCATCCCCTCAGCCATCTCAACAAAGGAGCCTTCGTCTGCAATGAGTGCAAGACGCTCCGTAGGTGTCAGGGGGAAGTAGAAATTGCAGTAGGGACATATCTTGTGCTCATCCAGTACAACATCTTTCCTGCACTGCACACAGCTTACTGTTTTTTTATTTTCCATGGCTCTTTTTCTCCTGTTTTTCCCAGAGCTTCACGTACAGGTCTGTACCAAAGCGTCCTGATCCAAACTCGACAGAACTGATGAGCAGTTTCTGCTCCTCAAGATTTGTCTCGATGCCCTCGATACGTACTTCAGAAAGGGCTCTGAGCATGATGGCAAGCCCCTGGTCCCTATCGGGAGCATGGACGATGATCTTGGCTATCAACGGATCATAGTAGGGGCTGAGTACCGAGTTCGCAACCAGGTGGGAATCAATGCGTACATGAGGTCCCAAGGGAAAGTTCAAGGCAGTGAGGGCCCCTGCGCTTTTCCCGTTTATCCTGCACTCAAGGGCGTAGCCCTTGAGCTCTACATCTTGCTGAGTAATGCTCAATTTCTTGCCTGCAGCAATCTCTATCTGGGCCTTCACCAGGTCAAGGCTGCTTACCAACTCACTGACAGGGTGTTCCACCTGCAGGCGAGCATTGACCTCCATGAAGTAGTAGTTCTCACCTTCAACAAGGAACTCCACAGTCCCTGCTCCCCGGTATCCAAGCTTTTCAAACAGTTTGACCGAGTCCGAGCACATGCGTTTTCGCATCTCTTCATTAAGGATGGGTGAAGGACTCTCCTCCAGCAGTTTCTGGTGATTCTTCTGAACCGAGCAGTCCCTCTCACCCAGGTGTACCACGGTCCCCTGGCCGTCAGAGAGCAACTGGATCTCCAGGTGCCTTGGGTTCTGCAGATAGCGCTCCATGTGTACCGAAGCATCACCGAAGAAGGCCAGGGCCTCCTTCTTCGCTACCTGCAGGGCGTTGGCAAGGGTATTCTTCTCATAGACGATTCGCATCCCCCTTCCTCCCCCTCCACAGGCGGCCTTGAGGATGATCGGGTATCCAATGCGTTCAGCTGTGGCGAGGGCATCATCAAGGTCCTTGATCTCCTCACTGCTGCCGGGTGTGATGGGAAGATTGCACGCCAGGGCTGTGGCGCGGGCGGCAACCTTGTTGCCCAATAGGGCAATGGTCTCGCTCTTCGGCCCTATGAAGATAAGGCCGGCATGCTCGACTTCTCGTGCAAAGTCGGCGTTCTCCGAAAGAAAGCCCACCCCGGGATGGATTGCATCACAGCGGGCAAGGCACGCTGCTGCTATGATGTTCTTCTTGTTCAGGTAACTTTGATCTGTCGCAGGGGGGCCGATGCAGATGGCCTGGTCGGCAAGGGCGACTCCAAGCGAATCCTTGTCCGCTGTGGAGTAGACCAGTACGCTTTTGATCTTCAAGTCCCTACAAGCACGTATGATCCTGACCGCTATCTCGCCGCGGTTGGCAATGAGGATAGACCTGATCATCGCCTTCTCACGGTAAACAGCGGCTGGCCGAACTCTACCATCGATTCAGGCTTTGCAAGCACAGTGACGATCTCACAAGGGAACTCTGTCTGCAATTGGTTCATCATCTTCATCGCCTCGATGGTGCAGATGATGCCACCCTCCTCGACGATATCGCCCACCTTCACATACGGGGGAGCATCAGGGGCGGGGGTGAGGTAGAAGGTACCTACAATGGGAGAGGTAATGGTTTCAATGTCACCATCCTGTTCCTTTGCCTCAGCAACCGGTTGTTCAACTTTGCTACTCTTTCGAGGAGTTACAGGCTCTGTTGCTACACCTGTACCTTCTCCTTGTCTCTTGAATTTGAGTGAAAAACGTGAGCAGGTGAGTTCCATCTCGCATAGTGTGCTCTTTTCAAAAAGTGCTATGACCGTTTCCAGGTCCATGTTTTCAATACTATCCATACGTATAATCCTTCCTCGTGAGGGGATGGGGCCACTCCCTGGGGAGCTACCGATTTTGGGCCAATAATAACAGTAACGACTTTTAGTGTCAATATTGACATAATGCATAATATTGTAATATACATACACTATCATGCCCAGCAATGGGCAGGTAAGCCGAACCCAAGGAGAGGACAGTGAAGTCTCCACAACCTATATATATCTCAGCCATCGGGCAGTACGTCCCCAAGAAAATAGTAACCAATACTGACCTCGCCCAATCTGTCGATACCAGTGACGAATGGATCCACTCCCATACCGGCATTCGCGAACGCCGTATCGCTGCAAAGGAGGAGAGATGCTCTGACCTTGCAGTCAAGGCAGCGCTTGACCTCTTTGCAAAGAGCAACAGAAGTAAGGATGAGATCGACGGAATCGTCGTGGCGACTGCCACAGCCGACCACTACGGGTTTCCCTCCACCGCATGCATAGTGGCGGAAAAGCTTGACATCAAGGGTGCGGCAGCACTTGATATCGGAGCCGGATGCACCGGCTTCATATACGCCCTGGAAGTTGCCCGGGGCATGATCATGAGTGGTTCCATGTCCAAGGCCCTGGTCATCGGATCAGAAAAGTTATCGGATGTGGTCAACTGGAAGGACCGGAACACCTGTGTGCTCTTTGGAGATGGAGCAGGATGCGTCCTGCTTGAAAGGACAGATGAACAGAAAGGGATCATAGACTCCACCCTGCATGCCGAGGGAAAGGGTTCCTTGTCCCTTGCCATCACAAGGGATACCCAGACCATCACCATGGAAGGGAGGGCGGTGTACGCCTTTGCAGTAAGAGCCATCGGGGAGACGGTGCTGGAACTGCTCAACAGAAACAACCTCACTATCGGGGATATCACCTGGATAGTGCCCCACCAGGCAAACAAGAGGATTATCGCAGCCTGCAGCAAACGCTACGGCTTTGACTCATCCCTCTTCTATATGAACATCGACAGGTATGCGAATACCTCGGCAGCCTCCATCCCCATAGCACTTGCGGAGATGGAAGAGCGAGGCTTGCTCAAGAGCGGACAGAAGATCCTCTTTGTAGGATTCGGAGCCGGACTCACCTATGGA
Organism: uncultured Sphaerochaeta sp.; assembly: GCA_964617345.1. Classification (GTDB taxonomy): domain Bacteria; phylum Spirochaetota; class Spirochaetia; order Sphaerochaetales; family Sphaerochaetaceae; genus Sphaerochaeta. Next base: position 4,299 of record CAZTXW010000013.1, read on the forward strand.
GGAACACTCATTCAATGGTAAACATCATAGCTCTCTACCCAGGACAAGGATCACAGGAGCCCAAGATGGCCCTGGACCTCTATGCAGCATCAAAAAAGGTACAGGACCTTTTTGCACTAGCCTCAGAGGTAACCCACACCGATTTGCACAATCTCCTCTCTACAGGCAGTGAAGAGGACCTGAAGAGGACCGATTTCACCCAGCTTGTCGTCACCCTAGCCAATAGGGCGGCACAAGTCAGGCTCGCTGAGCTTGGTTTTACGATAGCCTGCCACAGCGGTCTTAGCCTTGGCGAGTTATCGGCATACGCAAGTGGGGGTATCATTGATGATGAGACTCTCTTCACCTTGGTTCAGAAAAGATCCCTTCTTATGGCTGATGCAGGCATGAAGGCAGAACAAAAGCATGGTAAGCTCGGCATGGCGGCAGTCATCGGTATGGACTTTGCCAGTGTAGAGAAGATCCTGGGGGAAAACTCCCTGACGCATCTCTTCCCTTCCAATGACAATGGTCCGAAGCAGGTAGTCATTGCAGGTTTGGATGCAGCTATCCAAGAGGCAAAGCCCCACCTCATCGCAGGGGGAGCGCGACGAGTCCTGCCCCTGAAGGTCTCTGGAGCTTTCCACACCCCCTTCATGCAGGATGCGACAGAGGAGTTTTCCTCCTACCTGGACAGCCTGGAGTTCAACGATCCAAAGCACAGGGTCATCTCCTCGGTAACAGCCGAAGAGGTGCTTACCGCTGTTAGGGCCAAGGAGCTCTTGGGTATGCAGCTTGCAAACCCTGTGCGTTGGACAAAGGTGATGGAAAAGATAGCATCCATAAAACATGAGGCAGAACAAGAGCAGAAGCACATAGTCTTGGCAGAGGTAGGACCGGGATCGGTCCTTACCGGCCTTTGGAAAAATAGCGGACTTTCCGATCTTTGCTTCCCTATGGGAAAAGAAGATGAGATCCAAGCGATGAAAGAGGACAGATAATATGGAAGAAACAAGAAACGCCCTGGTAACCGGTGGCTCACGGGGTATCGGCATGGCAATAGTGGCAGAGCTTCTCACCCAGGGATGCAATGTCTGGTATCTCTCCAGAAGTGAAGGAGAAGCAGTCTCCCTCAAGGAGAAAGCCGTATCATTGGGAAGGACCCTCACCTGGGTTGCCTGCGACATGGCTGACAGGACCTCAGTGCAAGAGGCTGTGGAGAACGTGATAGGGGAAGCGAAAAGCATTGACGTACTGGTCAACAATGCCGGCATTACCCGAGACGGCCTTATCATGCGTATGAAGGATGAGGCCTGGGATGATGTAATCGCCGTGAACCTGACAGGAGCCTTCCTCACCTCCAGGAGGATAGGGCGCCTTATGGCAGGCCAAAGGCGTGGGGCCATCATCAACATCTCCAGTGTGGTTGGTCTCATGGGCAACGGTGGGCAGTCAAACTATGCGGCATCAAAAGCGGGTCTGATAGGATTCTCAAAGAGCCTGGCACGCGAACTATCCAGCCGCAACGTGCGTGTCAATGTGGTGGCACCTGGCTTTATCCAGACAGCGATGACCGACGTACTGCCCGAGACCTTGAAAGAGAGCCTCAATACACAGATACCCCTCTCCAGGATTGGGGGGGCAGAAGAGGTAGCCCACGCAGTGGCCTTCCTCGCATCAGAGAAGGCTTCCTACATCACCGGCCAAGTTTTGGCTGTCGATGGCGGGATGGCAATGTGAGTATGGGAGATATACATATGGATAATGCAAGACGCGTTGTAGTGACTGGAATGGGGACGATAAACCCTTTGGGCAAGCGAGTCGATGAATTTTGGCAGAATATCAAAGAGGGCAAGAGCGGCGTCGGACCCATCACAAAGTTCGATACCACCGACTATCCTGCCAAGATAGCAGGAGAGGTTGTTGATTTCGACCCATCTGACCTGCTCGACCGGAAGGAGACCCGCAGCATGGCTGACTTCACCAAGTTCGCTGTCTATGCTGCGGTGCAGGCTATGGACCAGGCAGGACTGAAGGAGGGGCTGTATGACCCTTTCAGAAGTGGGGTCTACCTGGGAAATGGTATCGGTGGCTTTGAAGTGGTGGAGGAGAACCTGCGCAAGCTCTATGAGCGCGGACCTCATGCGGTTGCACCGCTGACCATTCCCAAGCTCATCGCCAATGAGGCTGCTGGCAACGTAGCCATCCACTTCGGGTTCCAGGGTCCCTGCCGCACAACCGTAACCGCCTGTGCATCAGGTACTGATGCCATAGGCGATGCCTTCAACTCCATCCGCTTCGGCCTTTCGGATGTGGCTATCGCAGGAGGGACGGAAGCCGCCATAACCCAGCTCTCAGTAGCAGGGTTCTGCCGAATCCAGGCCCTTGCTACAAAGTATAACGATACTCCCACACTCGCCTGTCGTCCCTTTGACAAGGATCGTGACGGCTTCATCATGGGTGAAGGTGCTGGGATACTGGTACTTGAGTCCTTGGAACATGCCCTCGAGCGGGGAGCTACCATCCTGGGAGAGATCGCAGGCTACAGCATGACGTGTGATGCCTACCACCTGACAGCCCCCAATCCCGAAGGCGACGGAGCAGCTCGTGCGATGCGTGAAGCTATCGCGATGGCAGGTGCTCAGCTTGAGCAGGTTGATTATATCAACGCCCACGGGACCTCAACTGCTGCAAATGACTCGATGGAGACCAAGGCCATTAAACAGGTGTTTGGAGATCATGCCTACAAGCTGAAGGTCTCCTCCACCAAGTCGATGACCTCCCATCTGATCGCAGCGGCAGGTGCGGTTGAAGCAATAGTTTGTCTGCTCGCCTTACGCGACCAGTACTTCCCTTGCACCCTGAACTATACCACACCCGATGAGGGTCTCGATCTTGACTATGTACCGAACAAGGGTATGAATGGTACAATTCGCTATGCTGTCAGCAACTCGTTAGGGTTTGGTGGACACAACGGCGTCTTGGTCTTCAAACCCTATACCAAAGCTTAAGGAGCACTACCCATGAGTGAAACATTTGAAACACTGCAAGAGTTGCTTCCACATCGCGACCCATTCCTATTCGTCGACGAGCTATTGGAAGCAGATGAGAAGCATACTGTCGCAAGACGGGTCTTCAAGGAAGACGACTGGTTCTTCAAAGGACACTTCCCCCACTACCCTGTAGTTCCTGGGGTGATCCTGATCGAGACCATGGCACAGTGCGGAGGCGCTGGCCTCTGTCAGGTTGGCATCCTCCCCCATGGGGCATTCTTTGTCCTGGGGACAGTAGACAAGGCAAAATTCCGCAACCAGGTTCGCCCTGGTGACACAGCCATCATCGAGGTGCACAATACCCGTGTCTCACAGATTATGCTGCGTCAGAGCGGAACCATTACCGTAAATGGCAAAAAGGCTGCAGAAGCAACCTGGATGTGTATCGTCGGTGGTGGAGATGTGAATATCAATGGAACGAAATAAGGGAGTCTCTCTGTGATCATTACGAAAAAAGTTATGCGAAATGTCTCTTTGACCGCACACCCCCTTGGGTGCCGTCAGTATGTGCAGGACCAGATCGATTGGGTCAAGGAACATGCAGAACAAACAGACAACACTCTTTACAGGGCCGTTACCCCAGAGACCTTTCCCAAACGGGTACTGGTACTTGGGGGTTCGACTGGCTACGGGCTCTCGACGCGCATTGTTGCGGCTTTCGCCGGAGGTGCAGACACAATCAATGTCTCCTTTGAACGAGCACCTAGTGCGACCAAGACGGCAACCCCGGGCTGGTACAACACAACCGCTTTTGAAGCAAGGGCGAAGGAAGCTGGCCTGCGGGCTGAGTCGGTCTTTGGTGATGCCTTCTCCAACGAGACAAAGGAGAAGACCGCCAAGAAGATTATGGAGACCCTCAAGCAGGTGGACCTGGTAATCTACAGCCTTGCATCCCCGCTCCGTACAGACCCTGCCACCGGCATAACCTACCGTTCGGTCCTCAAGCCTATCGGAGAAGCCTTCACCGCCCTCTCTGTCGATATGGATAGTCCTGTAGTAAAGCAGGCTACCATAGAGGCGGCGGAGGATGGTCAGGCAGAGGAGACCGTAAAGGTGATGGGAGGAGAGGACTGGAGTCTCTGGATCGACTTCCTGCTCAAGGAGAACCTCCTCGCCCCCAATGCAATGACTGTCGCCTACTCCTACATCGGGCCTAAGATTACCTACCCGGTCTACCGGGAGGGCACCATCGGCCTCGCCAAGGAGCATCTGGAAGGGAGCGCTAAAGAAATAACAAAAAGCCTACAACAGATTAACGGAAAGGCATTTGTCTCAGTCAACAAGGCTCTGGTAACCCGAGCCAGTGCGGTAATCCCGGTAGTCCCCCTCTACATGGCCCTGCTCTACCAGGTAATGAAGGAGAAGGACTTGCATGAGGGCTGCACCGAGCAGATCTACCGCCTCTTCACTGACCGTCTCTATGCAAACGGAGCTGTCCCTACCGATGAGGAGGGACGGATTCGCCTTGATGACTGGGAGATGAAACAAGAGGTGCAAGCGGAGGTAGAGAGTCGTTGGACCCTACAGCAAGAGGGAAAGCCCTTGCAAAAGGGTGATCTTGAGGGTGTGAAACAGGAATACGACCAGATCCATGGCTTTGGCTTCCCCAACATAGACTATGGCCTTGATGTGGATCCCAGGGTTATCTGAGAGGCAAGCAACAAGGAAGAATAGGGCAATGCTAGCATAGCTAGCCATCAATGGCTCTAGCAATAAGCAGGAAAGGGCAACGACCGAAAGGTGGTTGCCCTTCTTCATGTGGAAGAGACAACAAATCCAAAAGAATTGATCCCCACATATACCCGCTATGCGTGTATATGCTTTTCGGGGATAGTAAATCCATTACAGCTAGAGAGAAACAACAGATGGTAAAATTGACCACTATCATGAGGAGAAACAAGTGACTGATCACATGCCAAAGCTAACAATCTGAGAATTCATGGTTCCGCTTGATCTTAGCGCATATAAACTCGCGAAGGAAATCAATGTGCCAGTAAGCCGCATTCAGGAAATTCTCGCTAACCGGAGAAAACTCTCAATGGACAGCGCACTGCGTCTTGCCCACTATTTTGGAACCAGTGACCAGTACTTTGCAGATTTGCAGACAAAGATATCCCTAGAGGCTGAGAAGATTGCGATCAAGAAGGAAATTGATTTGTTGCTTACGTATGAAGAGAGTATGAGGAAGGCAACATAGTCGAAGAAATTTCTTGAGTATCTGATCCTGCATTCCATAGACAACTCTATCTCAATTCACCATGGGTTTGCAGATATTGATAATCATTGAAATAATAATTCATAGTATAAACATTATGATAAGAAAATATATTGATAATCATTATATCCATGGTATACTACAGCAAGAGAGGCAATTCCATGGATGAAAGGACTATTACCGACAATACCAAGATGATAATGAAAGCAAAAGGTGTCTCCATAAGAGCTTTGGCTGAACAGATTTCTATGAGTTCAGCTTCTTTGTCCAAAATACTGAATAACAAAGTCAGCCTAAAAACTTCTAACCTCATCAAAATCTCTAAAGCATTGCAAGTTCCCTTGGAGAATTTGTTTGCAGAAGCTCCTAGACTCCATCAGGTCCGGTTTCGGACTCAAAGGGTTCTGTCTGCACGGGAGAAAGCACAGAGAGGACAGATTCTTAGGGATACCGCACTATGGATGAGGGATTATACCTTTCTGGAGGCTGTAACTAGCGAGAATCTTTCTTCAATTCTTACCAGTCATGTGTTTCCAAGCAGTCCTAAGGAAGCTGCTACGGAACTTCGTAGAGTTTTGAACCTTTCAGAAACCAGCATTATCTGTGATGCCTTTTCTGCGTTGGTTGAACAGTGTGGTGTCAAACTCAGATTATATCCATTTGGATTGAAGAAATCTTTTGGCCTTTCTGTTGGGAGTCAGGATGGTGGGCCAGCAATTGTGGTTAACAATGATCCAGAAGTCTCTGTTGAACGACAACTCTTCACGATTGTGCATGAAATAGGGCATTTGATTATGCATCATGATTCTTTTCAGCTTGATGAACCTCTTTCAACTGAAAAAGAAGAATCTGATGCAGACCTCTTTGCCGGAAACTTTCTTTTACCTGATGAAGCCTTACGAAATCAATGGGAGGAAAAGGGTGCATTGTCGTTTGTAGATCGAGTCTTAGCAATAAAGTTGCTGTATAAAGTCAGCTACAAGGTTGTTCTTTCCAGGTATAAGCAACTGTTTTCCCCAGGATTTAACATATATGCCAAGTTTGCTTCTGATTATGCTAAAGAGTATAATCATAACCTGAAGGATCACTATGAGCCGTTCCCTCTTGAACGCCCTGCTGCGATAGAGAGTCGTCTTCCCTCTCTGGCTAAAAAAGCATTTCTCAATGAAAAGCTATCCTTTTCACGTGTACAACACATCTTGGGCCTAACTATCGAGCAAACACGGGAGTTGATCTGGGACTGGGAAGAGTTGTAGATGTTCAGAACGTGAATTGTTCATTCTACAAAAGAGCTCATCATCGCCACACCCCATCCTCCTCTTTCTGCATCCACTCCAACCCCTGTTTCTCTTTTCCTATCCCTCCATATGCAAGGCAAAACCATGGACAGCATGCATATCAGCCTTTAGTATTCACACCAAGAGGCGCCCAATGCAGAGTGATGAAACTACAAGGACTTTGAGCAAGGTGGCAATGTATGCCGCAATCGCAATGGCTGTGATCATTCCACTACAAATTATAGTTTTCTTTGTTTCGTTCCCACCGGAAACAGCAGAGCTGTGGCTTGAACTGTTCAACCGGAACTGGGCACTGGGACTCCTACAGATGGATCTGCTCTTCATTGTGGACAATGTTCTCTTGGCTCTGATGTATCTGGCGCTCTACCAGATACTCAAGGTGAAAAACAAACCTGTCATGATGGTTGCCATTCTTCTGGGACTGCTTGGCATCGCCTCCTTCTTCTCCAGCAATCCTGCCTTTGAGATGTGGCAGACAGCCAGGGAGTATGCAAAGATGCCAAGGGAAGGCCTGCTTACCATAGCAGAGGCCCTCATCTTCCAATGGAAAGGGACAGCCTTCACCATCTACTATGTACTGAACGGCATCACCCTGATCACAACAACGTTGGTGATGAAAAACAGCATCTTTGGCAACAGGACAGCTACGGTTGGCCTCATCTCAGGCATTCTAATGATCATCCCCTCGACGGCTGGGACAATCGGGCTCGTATGCTCGCTTCTCTCCCTCATCCCTTGGATGATCTTCCTCATCATGCTGGCGGGGACCTTCAGGTTGCTGAGCCGCTCCTAATTTCTGCTTGCCCTGTTACCTCTTAGCCTTCAATTCCTCAATCTCATCCTCTCGCAGATAGCGTATGGCAAGGGACTGACCCAGGTACCAGAGCTTGGCACTCTCCTCAAACTCCTGGGCAGCATAGACAGCCTGGGAGAGGGAGGATCCACAGACCAGCATCCCATGGTTTGCCATCAAATAGGTGGTGAACTGAGGCCTCTGCTCTATATCCTGGGCAAGTAACTCCGATCCTGGCTTACGATAGGGCAACACCCCGACCTCACCTACCCGCATGACATAGTAGGGGGTGAAGGGGTCAAACGGCAGGCCGTCTGACAGGCCTTCACAGCTTGCAAGCAAGGTGGAATAGGTAGCATGCAGATGCACGACAGCACGCATCGAAGGATGTGTCTGGTAACACGCCATATGAAGGGGAACTTCCTTGGTGGGTGGTTTTCCACCCAACAAGGTTCCTTCCTCATCGATATGACTGATATCCTCTTCTTTCAAGGTCCCAAATGACGAGCCTGAAGGGGTGGCCAAGAGGGTACCATCCTCCAGCATCACTGAAATATTTCCGGCACTCCCTACAGCGTACCCACGGTCGAAGAGGGACTTGGCAAACGCCACCATCTCTTTTCTGGCTTCAGATTCATGCATGACACATCTCCTGTGCTTTTTCAAAGAAATCAACCATGCCGAAGTTTCCTGACTTGAACGCCAGGTGCATGGTTCCATCGAGGGAACGAACCCAGGAAACACCTGGATCTATCTGAGGACCTATCAGGTAGGACGAGACCCCCAAGGTGGTGGCTACCACCCCGCTGGTCTCTCCCCCTGCAACAATGAAGTTCTTCACCCCCTGGTAAGCAAGTATCCTGGTAACACACCCTATGATCTTCTCTATCATGGCCGAGACATCCTCGTTGCCATACCGGGCTTGGATTTCTTCAAGCTCTTCGGGCTTCCGCGTAGCATACAGCATGGGGGCGAGCCCCGCCTTGTCCTGGGCGAGAGCCCACAGGGCAAGCTCCCCGGAATACCCCTTCTGGTGCAAACACTTGCCCTCATCTATGCGAAGGGAAGGTGCCTTATCCTTATAGTACGCTACCTGAGCATTGGTCTGGGCAGAACAGGACCCTGCAATGATGACTGCCCTATCCTTCCTGGGTACAAAGCTAACCACTTCCTCATTGGGCCTTCCCAGGCTCTTGTTGTAGAGGTGTGCAATACCCAAGGCAAGACCGGAGCCTCCGGTAACCAGGGGAAAATCCTCAGTAGCCCGGGCAATCGTATGTAGGTCCTCTTCAGTGAGGGTATCGACTATGAGATAGCGGTTGTCTTTGGGTTGTACATTCCCATCTTCTTTCACTTTCTCTTTTTCTTTTTCATTCTCTTTGCCTTTTACTTTGTATTGCTCTACCAGTGTCCTGACATGCTCAGACCCCCGAGCCATATCCTCAGAGAAAATATGCTCGCACTTACCCTTGAACTGCCCTTCCATAAGGCGTTCCAGCTTAGAGTCACGCATAGGGGTGATGGGGTGGTTACGCATGGGAGAATCGCTGAGCAGAAGGTCGTTGACAAACAGGTACCCCTTATAGACAGTCCTTCCATTGATGGGAAGGGCGGGACAGATAAGGGTAAGGGAGGTTCCAAGGGCATCCATCAGGGCATCGGTGACCTGCCCGATATTCCCTTCCTTGCTGGAATCGAAGGTCGAGCAGTACTTGTAGTAGAACTTGGTACATCCCGCATCCTGGAGGAAAGCCAAGGCAGAAAGGGCTTTTTCGACAGCCTCCCCCACCGGACAGGAACGTATCTTCAAGCTTATGACCAAGGCTTCGGTAAGCGTATCAGGGATACTGTCGGGTACACCATTGAACATGACACACTCCATCCCATTCTGTACCAAAAAGCCGGCAATATCTGTTGCACCGGTAAAATCATCTGCTATTACACCCAAACGCATTGTGTTTCTCCTTTCATACCTTTCAAAGCATATCAGAAACAGGCTCGTGTGCAAGGGCCATTACCAAGAATCGGAATTTGAACCTCGGTAATGAAGCGGCTGTTGTCATGCTCCACAAACTGATCGACTATATTGAAATTTACGCAATAGTCTGCAAGGCAGATACCTGTAGCCTCTTTCCTTATCCTCAGGAAGGTCTCGCCGATGCTTTCATAGGACCCATGATGGTATCCGCACAGGAAGTCACCTGCAGCAATGGGCAGCACCTCACCTATGATGTCATCAGGCTTGTCAAGGTTGAACAGGTATGCCCCAAAGCGTTTCTCCTCCCCATGGTAGAATACCAGTGTCGGAAAGAAATAGAATACATCCGAGCCATAGAGGGTTTCCTCAACTCCAATATCAAGAAAATAGCGCGTCGGGAACGTTTTTCTTGTGACACCCTGAAAATCGACAAGAGGCAGTTGCCCCTCGATGAACTCAAGCTTTCGCTGTATGGCCGAATCGATATTCATCAAGTCATTCCAACGCTGTTTCAGTTGTGCTGACTGGGTCCTCAACTGCCCCATCGTATGTTCGAGAGAACGCGAGGCTAGGAAGAGTGTAATCTGCTTGAGCGAATATCCCAGACGCTTGAGGTACCTGATGGAAGCAAAATGATAGACCTGGTCAAACTTATATTTACGGTATCCAGTCAAAGCATCACGATGGGCAGGGACCAAGAGTCCGATGGAGTCGTAGTAGCGAAGCGTCTGCACATCAACACCAAACAGCTCGCTGAATTCACCTATGGAAAAATAGTCTTTCATCTGTGCAATCTATCACAGGCTCTAACGCTTGTCACGCTCATAGGGTACACCCAAAGCCGAAGGGTCATTCCGCTTTCCGATGGAGAAGAAGAGCACCAGTATCGTTACCAGATAGGGGAGCATGGTGAAGGCCTGTGAAGGAATGGCTGTACCCATAGTCTGCAGTCGTATCTGCAAGGCTTCAGCAGCTCCGATGACCAGGGCTGCACACAAGACCCCCACAGGATTCCTACGCCCCAGGATTACTGCAACCAAGGCGATATACCCTTTGCCTGAGGTAAGGTTCTCCATGAAGAAACCCAGCTTGACCATCGCAAGATAGGTACCACCAAGACCTCCCAGCACCCCATTGGCAGCACAAGCGAGATAGCGCACCCTGTCCACCCTGATGCCCACCGTATCGGCTGCGCGGGGGTTCTCCCCCACCGCATGCAGGATGACACCCCACTCGGTCTTATAGAACAAGATCCACAGCAACAGCACAAGGGCAAACATCGTATAGACAAACGGATCCTGATGAAACAGGGCCTCTCCGATAAGGGGGATGCGGCTCAGAAGGGGAATTCTCATCAGCCCAATGACAGGAATGGAAGGCAGTGTTGTGCTCTTGCCGAACTCCATGAGAAACAGGAAGCTCGTAAGACCCAAGAAAAGGAAGTTGAGTGCAAGACCGGATATGGTCTGGTCAGCCTTACAGCGGATGCTCAACAGGGCATGCAGCATACTTGCAGCAACACCTCCTACCATACCGCACAGAAGTCCTACAAGGATGCTACCGGTAGTGAACATCCCTATGAAACTGAAGAAGGCCCCACTGAGCATAATGGCTTCCACTCCGATGTTTATCACTCCGCTTCTTTCTGATATGGTCTCCCCCAGCCCAGCAAGGGCAATCGGGGTCGCCATGCGTACCACAGCTGCCAGGAAGGCACTGGTAGCAGCCAGTATTGTAACTTCCATCCTACACTTCCTTACAGCGAAACAGCTGCTTTCGCGCGAGAATCATTACGACCAGAAGCCCCATGATGATCGAGGCTATGGAGGTCGGGACTCCCGCCCCCCTCTGCATTGCCATGGAACCGACTTGTAAGGCAGCGATCCCAATGGCAGAAAATACGATACGCAAGGGCCTGTTCCCTCCGAGCAAGGCAACGATGATGGCAAGATAGCCATAACTGGGACTGAGGCCTTCGATGAGCCGATGATGCAGGCCTGCCACCTCACACACCCCTGCAACACCGGCAAGGCCCCCGCTTATCAGGGAGGAGAGGACAATGTTCCTGGTGACAGAAATCCCTGCACAGAGACTCGCTCGCTTATTTAAACCAACCGCTCGCATGCGAAACCCTGCTGATGTATGGAACATGAGCGTGTGGATACCACCTGCAGTTGCAAGAGCTATGAGGATTCCTGCATGCAAGCGAGTTGGAGGGAGAAGTTGAAACAATGAAGCTGATGCGGGAAGCATGGGCGACATTGGATAGGGATAGGAGGGGTCCTTCAGCAAGGTTCGAACCAGGATACCAACCAGATTAATCGCGATATAGTTGAGCATGATGGTGTTGATGACCTCAGAAAGGCCAAAGCGAGCCTTCAATATCCCCGGGATGACCGACCAGAGCCCTCCAGCAAGAAACCCCAGCACTATTGCAAGGAGTATCATGAAGGGAGCGGGAAGAGCAGGGGCATAGACACCAAGAGCTGTTATGGCTATGGCACCCATATAGAGCTGCCCCTCGGCTCCGATATTCAAGAAGCCCGTGCGAAACCCAACAGAGACCCCAAGGCCTGCAAGGATCAGGGGCGTTGCCCTGACCAATACCTCGCTGAAAGCATACCAGGAACCAATGACACCCCGCATGAAACTTGTCAGGGAGAGAGCGATACTGCTGCCGACCATCAGGATAAGGAGGAAGGAGACAGCAAGGACTACTGCCGCAGTCAGCAAGAATGATACGAAGGGGTACATCCTCATCTTCATAGCACACCCCTTGGCTTGGTCCCTGCCATCAGAAGGCCCACATAGGTGAGGTCCACATCCCTATTGGGTATCACATCCATGATGGAGCCTCCATGCATGACTGCAATATCATCACTCAGTTCAAGAATCTCCTCAAGGTCAGCAGAGATGAGCAAGACCGAACATCCGTTTGAACGTAAAGCCAGAAGTATCTTGTGTACAGTCTCGGAGGCTCCAATATCCAGGCCTCTTGTGGGCTGGCAAGCAACAACCAGACGAGGATTCCCCTCCATCTCACGGGCAAGTATGAGCTTTTGCTGATTGCCACCTGAGAGAAGCCTCACAGGGCATGAGAGCGAAGAGGTCTTGATCTGATACTCCCCAACCGCCCGCTCGGTATGGACCTGCAGGGCCTTCCGGTCAAGCAGGCCATACCGTTTCACACTCTTCTTACCGTGTAGCTTCAACAACATATTCTCCATCAGATCCATATCGATGACCAGACTGTCACGAAGTCTGTCATCAGAGATATATCCGATGCCCAGGTCCTTCCTCTGTTGGATACCCACCTGATCGAGTGAGACACCATCAAGGGTGATACTGCCCCCCTGGGACTTTCGAATGCCAAGGATCAGTTCAGCGAGCTCCTTCTGCCCATTCCCATCGACGCCTGCAATGCCAAATATCTTTCCAGGGGCGATGGAGAGGCTGACAGGAGCCAAGCGCCCATCTTTCAGGGCAACATCAGTTATCACCAGGCCTGCCCGGTCTTGAAAGAGTGCGACAGTCTGGCGCTGTTCCCGCTGGAGCTTCCGTCCGATCATCAGCATCGAGAGCTCCTCTTTGGATGTCTTGGAAGTCTCTACGTCCCCTGCATTACACCCATTCCTCAGGACGGTCACGCAGTCGGTTATGGCAAGGACCTCCTCTATATGGTGGGTGATGATGATCACCGAGTGCCCTTCGGAGCGCAATCGCCTGAGGACGGTAAAGAAACTCTCGACCTCCTGGGGTGTGAGCACTGCCGTAGGCTCATCCAGGATAAGAAGCTCTGCCTCCCTGTAGAGCAGCTTTATGATCTCCACACGTTGCTGCTGCCCTACAGACAAGGTCGAGACCAAGGCGGTGGGATCGACATCAAGGCCATAGCGATGGGAAAGGGTGCGAATCTTCTCATCAAGGGAGCGTCTGTTCACAAAAGGATACCCGGGGCTTTTCAATCCCAGGGTGATGTTTTCCGAAACAGTCAGGGTGGGAACCAGCGTAAAGTGCTGGTGCACCATGCCAATGCGATGCTCAATAGCCACTTTGGGGGATGTGATGTGCACAGGCTCCCTGTCCAGGAGAATCTCTCCCCCATCGGCCTGGTAGATTCCATAGAGTATGTTCATGAGGGTTGTCTTGCCTGCACCATTTTCCCCCAATAAGGCATGGATCTCACTGTGAGCGATGGAGAGGTTCACGCCCTGGTTGGCACACTTGCCAAAGAAGGCCTTGGTGATGTTTCTCATCTCTAGTAGCGGCATGGCAACAACTCTCCTTACATTGAGTAACAGGCAAGCTCCTCACCCGGAAGGAGAGGAGCTTGTATTCTTACCTAGACTCGATAACAGGAATTTCAAGGCTTCCATCAAGAATTTTTGCCTTGGTGTCGGCTACCAGAAGCTGTACCTTCTGGGGAATCGTATCCTCAAAGCTGTTATAGCCAGAGATATCGACTACCCCTTCCTTCATACCCAGGTTGAATACTCCACCAACATAGGTGCCCTGTATCACCTTATCCACTGCGGTAAGGACAAGAGCAGGAACACTATAGACAGTGGAGGCCATGACAGTACTCGGTGCGATGGAGTTCTGGTCGTAGGAGTCTCCGGTTGCAAGCAAGCCTCTCTCCTCCGCTGCCTTTATGACACCAGTGCCTGCCTGGTTGGCAACATGGCTGAGTACATCAGCACCTTGGTCGGCCATGGAGAGGCCCGCTTCCTTGCCCAAGGATACATCGGTGAAGCTGCTCACATACGCTTCAAGCACCTTAATGGAGGGATTCACCTTGTTTGCCCCAAGCTTGTAGGCTTCCACTACCTTTACGATGGATGGCTGTTCAAACCCGCCGACGATACCGATGGTCCCGGTCTTGGACATGGAGGCTGAGAGCATTCCCATCAGGTAACCTGCCTCTTCACATGCCATGACATAGGATGCGGCATTATCAGAGAAGGAGTTGGACTCGATGGCCATGAACTTGGTCTTCGGGAACTGGGAAGACACCCGTACTGCGGGATCTCCAAACTGGAAGCCGTGCCCTATCACCAGGTCATAGCCTTGTGCGGCATAGTCACGGTAGGCAGCCTCGCCATCGGCAATCCCCACATTCTCAGAGTAGGCAGTCTCAATGTTGTACTGCTCCTCTGCCGCCTTGAGGCCTGCAAAGGCTACGGCATTCCAGCCCTGGTCATTGGCAGGACCTGAAAGCAACAATGCAACCTTGAGCTTTCCACTTGCTTCCTTTTTTTCTGCCGCACCACCAGCAAACAGAACCGAACAGCCCAGTACGACAACCAGACAGGTCAACAGCACTTTTTTTCTCATGATAGTTCTCCTCTTAGTCTCACGTCTGCCTATGAAAAAATCCCGGGGAAAAAATCCCGTATGGATTTGGAACAACATGCTTCTGCCTCTTTGGCCAACGTCCCTTCTGCAATGCCTGGGAAATGCCCGTCTTCATAGACGACCTTCCCCCCCACCATGGTAAGGTTCACCGCTGCGGTCACCCCCCCACGGGCAAGCATGTTTGCAGGATCATGCAGCATCCCAGCAAGCTCCAGGGCATTGCTGTCAATGAAGAACAGGTCGGCAGCCTTGCCCACCTCCAACGAGCCCAGGTCATCACGTCCCAGGGTCCTTGCACCGTTTACGGTGGCTATCTTCAGCATCTCATAGGATGAGGGGGAACCTCCACGCTGCTTGCTATGATAGGACTGCATCAGGTATGCCATGCGCAAGGAATCCAGGAGGTTTGAGCTGTCGTTTGTTGCTGAGCCATCACAGCCAAGGGAGATGTTCATCCCTGCCTTCTGCATGGCTGGGATATCAAGGATGGGAAAGCCAGCCAACACAGCAGGGGCCGGACAGTGCGAAAGCCCAGTCCTGGTTCTTGCCATCACCTCATACTCGTCCTTCTGGAGTTCCCAGCCATGGGCAAGCCAGACATCCTCGCCTACGAACCCAATCTCTTCTGCCCATTGGAGGGTACGTTTGCCATAGCGCTCGACCATGATGGGATTTTCTCCCTCCCCAAGGTGGGTATGCAGTCTCACCCCCGCCGAGCGAGCAAGCTTCACAGACTCTTCAAAGGTCTCCTGGTAGCTGTTGATGGGCTGACAAGGAGCTACTACAATCTGGGCCATGCTGTTGGGAGACCGGTCATGGTAGCGTGAGATGAGGCGCTCGCAATCGCGGAGGAACTCGTCGGTACTCTCCAGCATCTCAAAGGGAATAGTACTTCCCTTGCTTTTGGGAAGGGTATTGCATCCCCTTCCTGCATGGTAGCGGATACCCAGCAGGGAAGCGGCCTCAAACTGGCGGTCAATGGGTGACTTGCCGGTCTTTTTCGTATAGCAGTACTGGTGGTCAAAGGCTGTGGTGCACCCATGCTTGAGCAGGTCTGCCATGGCAACCAGGGAGGAGTAGTAGATGGCATCACTGTCGATGGCAGAGAAGATCGGGTATATCTTGTCCAGCCAGTCCACTACCAGCAGATTGGGATAGTCGATGGTCAACAGGTTCCTGACAAACGTCTGGAAGAAATGGTGGTGGGTGTTTACAAGCCCAGGATAGACAAACATCCCTTGTGCATCGATAATGGTGCATCCACTGGCATCCAGGTCCTTTCCTATGGCTTCAATGGCATAGCCGTCGATACGGATATCGGCATCTGTATAAACTGTATCATGCTGGTCGCAAGATACTATGGAGCGTGCATTTCGAATGAGTTTCTTTTGGTTCATCGAGGGTCTCCCATCACATTGATGGGTTCACCTTAAAGCTTATAGTACCTATAGAGTCAAGAAATTATGAGAAGAAATTTGTCTTTTCAATACCAACACAAAGAGGTGAAACAGAACAAAATCGAATAGAACTGGATACAAACAGGACAATACATGCCTCTCTGCTATGCTTGAGAAAGGGGCAGCAAGAAGGCGCCGTGGAAAGAGATTGCCCAGTTCTTTATCCTTCTCTGGGTTGAGCTGTGGACAGAATTTCACCCAGATGCTCATTGACCCTTTCCAAATCAAAGCCCCCGTCAAAGTCATACCCCGCCCACATCGAATGCTCCTCATACTCTTCGTGGGTGGGATCCTTGAGAATCTTACGCATCTGGGCATAGCCATACGAGCCACCACAATCCTCGGGTGGGGTCATTCCCCGGCCCTTTGTGCATGTGGCACGGGGGGGACCATCGACATATCCTACCTCCCTTACCGTGATGACATGCTCCCAACCATCACCAAAATCATAGAGGTAGGTAAAGCGTCGTATGGAGGGCAGCACATCAGAAAGTGTTGTAGTATCCTCATCGTGCATTCCAGGATACCCAAATAGATTGGATCCATGGCTGTATGTAGTATCATCCATCGTCCCAACACTAAAGCCATGACCACTGAAGACAAACTCATGGAGGTGGGTGTCAGTCCACCCGAATCCTACCTGGAGGACGTCATTGAGGGCGGCAAAATTCATAAAGATTGGAACGAGGAAGCTGCGAGTCACCTTTCTACTGCCCTGGAGCTTCAGCCTCACATCGAGGGCTATCATGAGTGTCCTGATGGGTTTGGCAGTAGATTCCTTAGGAGTTTTTTGTAGAGTTCTTTGTAGTTTTCGGAGCAAGTTTGGGCCTTTCTTCGAATGCTGGATACTCTACCTCAGATTCCCCAAAACTTAGGGGATGTCCCTCTGATAGTGCTTTTTCATCCATCTCATGGATATAGCCTAACGTACTGATGGCGAATTCCTTGAATCTGCGGGTAAAGCCGTTCAACTTGGCTACCTGAGAGCTATCACCGGTGGGTCCGAAGACTATTGGTCCAGCATCCTTGACATATTGGGCAATATCTTCGGAAAGAACTCCATAATGCTCCATATCCTTCTGCAGATTCTGTATCCATGCTTGTTCAAAATCCTGAAAGGAGTCCAAATGAAAAAAATACTCCTCTTCAGTATGGTCGTTCAGCATCACTACAAACACTATTCCCTGATGTTCGAAATAGTTCGCATGCCAGCAGTACTGTGGATGCGGGGGATTCGAGAGCCCTTCATAGGGGTGTTTGAGTTTGATGAGCAGCTTCTGGGTGCATTGGATATACCTGACGGTCTCCTACTGCACGAACCCTACCATGGCAGAGACAAGAAGGGTAAGGAAGAAACAGCAGGAATCACATGGGTCCAGTAACGAAATTCAACCGCTTCAGCCTTGCATTGATGAGAGACAGGTCAAAGAGAGACTCTTCTTCATCATAACCCCACATCAAGGTCTCCTCATATTTCGGATGGGTAGGATCACCTAGGATCTCACACTTGTACGCATAGCCTATAGGACCTCCGCTATCCTCAGGAGGGGCTGTACCCTGGCCTCCTGTACATTCGGCATAGGGACCACCGTTGACAATCTTTGTCTTCCCTACCCTGATGACATGCCGCCAGCGATCACCAAAATCATACTCATAGTCGAAGCGTTTTGCAGGAGGGATGTAGTCAGAAAGCAGGGCCCCGTGTTCACTATACAACGCTTTGCGCTGTTCATGATCCAGACGCTCTTTCCATGCAAACTCACGCAGATCCTCGTCTATGATTTCCTTGCCCTTATTATAGGTGAACTGATGGGGGTGGGCACCGGTCCAACCGAACCCAATCTGAAGAATCTTATTGAGGGATCGGAAGTTCATGGCAAGGGGCACCAGGAAACTGCGCTCTACCTTTCTGTCACCCAGGAGCTTCAGGGAAACCTTGAGGGGAACCATCACAGTAGTGAGGCCACTAGATGTAGGGATGGAAGTGGTAGGTACAGGCTCTGTTTTGGTTTTAGCGTGTGCCATTTTCACAAGGAACGACTAGAGTGAGGTACAAACTCCAGTCTTTCCAACTCCTCATTGATGAAGTCAATGTCAAAGCCAGCATCAAAGTCATCACCAGCCCAATCAAGCAACTCGAGATATCTCTCGCTCTTAGGATCACTGAGGACTGCACACAAATCATCATATCCATACATTCCTCCACAATCCTCAGGAGGCGTGGAACCTTCCCCACCGGTGCATTCCACAAAGGGGCCACCTTTGACATTCGTAACCTTTCCAACCTTGATGATATGTTGCCAGCCGTCGCCAAAATCATAGAGATAGCCAAACTCCTGTTCATCGGGGATGAAATCTGAAAGCATCGTCTCATTTTCATCCAGCACATCCTCGTCATCCTCCTCAAGGCCCATATCGCCCAATTTCATGCCGACAGTTACAGTGTCCTTCTTTAGGCTGAACTCATGGAGGTGGCTGTTATACCAACCGAAGCCTATCTGCAGGATGATATGGAGGGTACCAAAGGTTATGTGCAGGGGTAGGAGGAAACTGCGCTTCACCCGTTTGTTCCCAGAGAGGATCAACTCTGCATGCAGGGCCACCATAGGAGTAATCTCGTCCTTTCCAACGATAGGCCTGGATGTGTTTCTGGCCGATTTCGATGTACTGTCATGGTCATCCAACATATCCTCCACGAAGGAGAGCAGATCTTCACGCTGTTCAGGGTCTGCCAGGATATCCCTGAGATCTTCCATCATTGTGGCAAATTTCTTCATCCTTTTGGTAAGTCCACTCAATTCGCCTACCAGTGAGCGGTCGCTTGTAGGGCCAAAGGTAATTGGTCCTGCCTTTTTCATGTAGGCGGTGACCTCTTTTGCAGTTGCTCCTGCGTCCCTCATTTCCAAGCGCATCTCGGAGAGCACGCGCTTGCTGAAATCCCTGAAGGAGGACACGTCGAAGAAAAGATCCTGACCGGTAAGGTCATTCATCATGACTACAAACATGATGCCACCCTGCTCGAAGATGCTTGCATGCCAGCAGTACAAGGGGTCTGGAGGATTGGGCAGAGCCCCATAAGGTTGTTCAAGGTTGTCGAGCAGTTTCTTGGTACACTGGATATACATGGCGATGGTCTCCTCTTATGAGAACCCTAGCATGGCAGATCGTACTATGCAAGAAAGAATAATCAGGGGTAAACCTTAGATATTCATCGCTGTACGACCTTCGAATCACCCAAGCTCTGTAAAAGGTTTCAACCTCTCCAGGCGTATGTTGATGCCCTCCAGGTCAAAGTCCCTAGTAGAGATATCTCCCACCCATTCTTGCATATCCTCATACCTTTCATGGGTAGGATCTTTGAGAATCTCACACAGTTGGGCATACCCATAAGGACCTCCACAATCCTCAGGTGGGGTAGTCCCTTGTCCTGCGGTACACCTGGCAAAGGGTTCTCCTTCAACAAGCTCGATCTTTCCTACTGTGATGATATGCATCCAGCTATCCCCAAAGTCATACTCATACTCGAGGCGCTTGAGAGCTGGGATATAATCGGAAAGCAATGATCCTTCCTCTTCATACAACGCCTTGCGTTGTTGCATTCCCATATGCGAAAAGACTCTTCCACGAAGGCCTTCATCAATGCCTCCCCTCCCCTTGTTATAGGAGAACTTGTACAGATGTTCATCAGTCCAGCCAAATCCAATCTGAAGGATGGTATGGAGTGTCAAAAAGTGTATATGCAACGGTACAAGGAAGCTTCGCGTCACCTTCTCTCTGCCTAGGAGCAACAACTTCACATCAAGGTGAACCATGGGGATAGGAGAGCCAGCAGGTTTCTGTTGCCCTCCCAGTGGGGCCACATCTTCGCTCCTGGCAAATTGCCCTTTCACCATACGTACAGCATTGTTCAGCCTGCCTACAGCGGAGGATCCAGAGGGAAGGCCGAACTCAAGGGGCCCGCTTTTTGCCATATATCCAACAACAATTTCTTCTGGCAAGCCTGCATTCTTCAAGGCTGTTTCGATCTCTTCCACCAGTTGCATCGCAAACTCGTTGAATGACCGTACCTTGAATACAACGACATAGTCAGAGACATCATGCAAGGCCACTACATACTCGGTCCCCTGGAGATCAAACACGTTTGCATGCCAGCAAAACATTGGTTGTGGGGGGTTGAGAATCGTCTGCCCTACATCTTCTAGCTTACCAAGCAACTTTTTCGTGCATTGGATATACACAACAAGAACCTCCTCATACACTCGATAGAAACATTGAATAGCCCCCCCCAGAAGAGAGGAACCACGGAAAACGAAACCCAGGGCCAACTACATCAAGATGATGAGGAATTTTTTACAAGTGAACGATGAGGCGAACACTTAGAACGCAACCTTGTTCCTCCCTGATTCCTTTACCCTGTACAGGGCCTGGTCCGCGGCCTCGATGAGGTCCTTTTCGTATTCTACGTCAACTTCAGGGAATGATGCTCCACCAATGCTGAGGGTCACATGGATGAGCTGTTCTCCATACTTGATGTGCTTCTCGTCGATCTGACGTCGTATTGCCTCCCCCACTTCCAGGGCATCAGCCTTTGATGCACCCAAGAGAACAACCATGAACTCATCCCCTCCCAGGCGTACCAGGATATCACCTTCACGCAGTTGGTTACGGGTTGTGGCTGCGATGGTTCTGAGAACCCTGTCACCCACAGTATGCCCATAGACATCGTTGACCTGCTTGAAGTGGTCAATGTCGATCATCAGGACTGCCAAGGCTATGTTCTGCCTCACTGCCCTGACAAACTCCTCATGGAGGCGGGAAAGCCCGAATCGGCGATTGTAGACATTGGTCAATGGATCGATGGCTGCAAGTTTCTGCACCTGGTCATGGGTCATGGCGTTATGGAGGGCAAGGGCAAGGCTTGTCCCAAACAGGTCCAGGTTCTCCAACACCTCTGTTGTGAAAGCTTCATCAGCAGCAAGCACCACGGCCCCAAGCGGCAGTTGCTTGTAGACGATGGGCTCTACAATAATCTGACTGGGACGGAAGGAGGTCATCACACCTTCGAGCATCACATCCTCTGGAACATTGATGATATTGCGCTTGAGCGTCTGCATGGAGTCGAGGATCAGGGGATTTGCACTCAGTGAGCTTGACTTGGTAAGCCCTATCGTATGATAGACACGAAGCTCGCCTCCCTCCTCGATCAGGATAGCTCCCGATGGGCAACCGATCATCTCCATCAGGCCGATCAGGGCACTGCGGCAGAGCTGGTCTGTCTCCAAATGGGTAGTGAGCAACTGGGTATAGGTCCTGATGTCCATCTCGATCTGGATGGATTTTGCCAGGGTGTCGACCAGGTTGTTGAAGGCACGGCTGCTGGTGCCGATGGCATCCTTGGAGTCAACGGGTATGTGGCAGTTTGCAGGGGTACAGTCCATGGCCTGGGCTTTGCCTGAAATAGCCTTGAGGTGGTTCTCGATGTCCTTCATGTGCTTTGCCAGCAGGTTAAGTCTATTTCCAACGATGCGGTGGGCCAACAGGATGTTCACAGCCCCCACAAACAGGCCAGCCAGCATACAAACGGCAAAGAACCACCAGGACAGTGCTATGGAAGCGTCGAGCCCCAACAGGAGCATGAAGAACGGAAAGACAAGTCCAACAAGGATGCCAAAGCCCATCATCCAGATAGCAAGGTCGGTGAAGACTCTGTTCGTGATTCGTATCATTTGTTGTACCCCTTGATTGCAAAAGAAAGGACCATTTTCGAAAAAGGTCATGGAATGAAGTATGAACCCAT
This sequence comes from uncultured Sphaerochaeta sp., assembly GCA_964617345.1. Taxonomy (GTDB): domain Bacteria; phylum Spirochaetota; class Spirochaetia; order Sphaerochaetales; family Sphaerochaetaceae; genus Sphaerochaeta. Next base: position 26,224 of record CAZTXW010000013.1, read on the forward strand.
GACAAATGATACAAGCAAACAAGGTTTCATGAAAGTGGAAAGTGGTAAAATCAAGAGGAATACAGCCATTTGCTCTGGTCCAGATGAATAAACCCTTCATAAGGAAGGAGTATCTTACCTGTTTTACGTACTATCCAGGAAAAGACCTGACTTGGCTTGGAGTATGACACTGCAGACACGGCACAGAAGCATAAACAACCATTACCCAAGCGAAGCATACCCAAACACGTTATAGGCAGAGAGGCCCACTATGACGAGCATGATGAGCATGAACAGCTTGTCTATCTGGCGATTGTCCAGCTTGGCAGAGGCTGTCCGTCCTGCCATGGCACCCACGATACCAGAGGCCATCATTGCGGAGAGCAAGATTGCTGAGAACTCAGGGATTGCACCCTGAAGGATATTGGTCAGCAGATTGGCAACCTGGGAGAAGAAGATGATGTACAGCGAGTTTATGGCAGCATGCTTGCTGTCCATGGAGAAGAGGTAGGAGAGGACCATGATGTTTATCGGTCCTCCACCAATGCCTAGAAAGGATGAGAATATTCCCAAGGCCAGGCCTGCAGTAAGGGAGCCCATCTTGCTGGTCACATGAAGGGTATGTATCTTGTGCTTGTTGAGCACATAGACGAAGACAGTTGCGGTGAGGATCACCATGATGATGTTCTGGATCATCCCGATGCGGGCATCATGCTGGGTGTTCTGCTTGATGATGGTGAAGAGTATCTTCCCCACCACCCCGCCAAGGGCGCCACCTAAGGCTAAGGGGAAGCCAACTACGCTATCGATCTTGATCGTATCCTTTCTGCTGCGCAGAAGCGATACTGCAGTCATTGCCAAAACCGTATTCCCACTGAGGAAGCTGATAGTGGCAACAGGATAATCACACAGGGCATCCATAACCGGCTTGATGATGACACCCCCACCAATACCGCTGATGGCACCCAGCACTGTCGCAAAAAATGTCACGATTACGAGGATAATTTCCACAATGATTCCTTTTTCTTACAGGTTATTGTCGCACAAGGGTGCGAGCAACATGCTCCAATCGCTTGATGACATACGGATAGAATTCCAACATGGTGGAACAGAAGCGGTAGCCACCCTCGTCCCTATAGCGCTTGCACCCACCGCGACACAGCAGCTTCCAGGGACAGGATGCACAAGCATCTATGGCGTTGGGAGAATCCTCGATGAAGCGCATCTCAGCCCGTTTTTCATCAAGGGTGATGAAATCATCAGTAAGAATATTGCCCAGGAAGGAAGCATCATCACAGTAGAAGTCACAGGGGTAGATACTGCCATCACTTTCGACCACATACTGAATTGAACAGATACCTGCCATATCGCAACTCTCGGGGGGATAGCCGGCCAACATACCCACCAGGTTGTCAAAGAACCTGATGGAGACGGGATTGCCCTTCTCCCAGGCATCGAACCAGAGGTCAAAGAGGCGCTTGAGGAACAGGGCATAGTTCTCAGGGGTAAGGAAAGGCTTCGTAGTGAACCCTTCAAGGCTTTCCATGCAGGGGATGAACTGCAGGTACCGATGGCCATGGCCTGTCATGTAGTTCCACATGAGATCGACATTCTGGGCAAGCTCATTGGTCACCACACCCAGCACATTGAAAGCCACTTCGTGTTTGCGCAACAAGGCTATACCTTCCAATACTGAGCGGGAGCTCTTTGTGCCCTGAGCATCAAAACGGTGCATATCATGCAGGCGCGGCGACCCATCAAAGGAGACCCCCACCAGGAAATTATTCTGCTTGAAGAAGGTGGCCCACCCCTCGTCGAGATGCATGCCATTGGTCTGAAACGCATAGTGGATGGAAGCACCATCGGTATTGAGGCGGTTCACCGCCTCTACAAACTTCTCATAGAACGGGAGCCCGATCAGGGAAGGCTCGCCTCCCTGGAAGACGAACGAGCAGTTCCTGGCTTCCGCCAAGGCCTTGGTGATGAGGCTCATCATCACATCCTCTTGCATGAAGGGCCGCTGGCCAACGTCCCTATGGGAAGCTGTATCTTGGTAGAAGCAGTAGTCACAGCTAAGATTGCAGGCGGCCGAAGAGGGCTTTATCATAAGCGTAATATGGTTTCGTTTCATACTGATATACCTTATAGACCCTAGCTTCGTATGTCTCGAATGGAGGTTCCACTAAAAATGGTTGGCTTGAACACATACGAATAGTCATGAATCTTATACTCATTGTCGCAAATCATCTGATGGATTCGTGTGCCGACCTCAAAGCCCATCTCAAAACCAGGGTGGATCGAGCTTGTGATGCCGCTTTCCTGCCAGTCAGTATCAGAATAATCGAAGCTGACAACAGAAAAATCCTTCGGGACAGTTTTACCATGCTTGGCCAATAAGCGCAACACACTCCTGAGGATCATGTAGTTGCAACAGACAATGGCAGTGCACTTCGGCAGTGACTTGAGAAACCTCCACAGCGAACGGAACAGCTCCTTCTCATCCTGCGTGTCATCGGAAATGAACCATTTCACATAGGAGTCGTCATAGGAAGCACCATACTTCTGCAGGGCTTGCACATAGCCCTTGTACTTCTCTATGCCCTGGTAGTTGTCATAGACAAAAATACCGGCAATGTGGCGGTGGCCAACATCGGTGAGCTTCTGGACGAGAACGTCAGCACACTGTCCATCAGCGATGGTAACCTTGGGGAAGTTGGATCCTGCATAAAAGTTGTTGTAGAATATGACAGGAACGTCTTTCTCATATAAGTTTGAGTAACAGTCGAGATTGAGGTTGATCATACTCGCCTTCACCCCGTCGACAATGAGGCCATGAAACCCTTTTGCACAGGCCAAAAGGCATTTGCGCTCATTGACCAGCTTGTTATCGGTGTAGAAGACCTTCAGCTCGACTGATTTTCCCTCAAGGGCCTTTCTGATCCCCTTCAGGAGATTGGAGTTGGCATTATAGTCCTGGCCCTGGACTATAACGCCGATCTTGATCTCCCCGTTCTCAGGCAGTGACTCATGCATCAGAAGACGTTTCTTGTTGAAGAAGGTGCCACTTCCCTTGACGGTATAGACAACACCCTCCTCAACCAACAGCCCTATGGCTGTCCTTACCGTCTCCCTACTGACACCCAGCTTGTTGCACATATAGTTTTCAGAGGGGATCCTGGTGGTTTCCGAAAACTTTTGCTGGTCTATGAAGGTTCTGATGTACTCATAGACCTGCTCGTACTTCTTAGTGCTTGCCTTTCCCCTGTGAGTCATCTTCAATGCGTACTTCCTTATGCTCAGTGTGTTCAATCCAATCGAGTAAGCGCTCCCTCAGAACCATCTTATCACGGGTGTATGAACTGTTGTGAATCAAATTGGTCAGTTCAAAGGGATCCTTTTCCAAATCATACAGGAAATCATCGACATAGACATCACTATCCATATCGGTGCCACCATTCTTCCCTGGAGCATAGACGGCATACTTGAACTTGGAAGTCCGAATGCAGCGCCCTACCCGACTCTCTGATATCTGGGCAAATATCTCATTGACCCGAGCGGGATCCTTTTTGTCCACCACATCAGCGAGATCCTCTCCGATCATCTTAGAGCCGACATCAACACCAGCCATGGAGAGGATGGTCTTCGGAAGGCTTGCCGTACTTACCAGCTCCTCCACTACCTTACCACCAAGGAACGAGCCACCGCGAATCACCAGGGGAACACGCAAAGCAGCATCATGACAGGTGCGCTTATAGTCATCATAGCCGTTGAGGTGACCGTCCTTGTTGCGGGTCTTGAAGTGTGAACCATGGTCTGAGACATAGATGATAACCGTATTGTCGTACAGTCCTTTCTGTTTGAGGGTATCGATCAGGCGTCCGAGATTCTCATCAAGGCTTTCACAAGCACCCAGATAATCAGGATACTCCTCCATGTAATCACCTTCCAAGGCAGCGAGGTCACCGGGAACGGGGAAGTCCTTGAACTTTTCCTTTGAACCGAGGGGACCCTGGTAGTGGTTGCTGTCATTCTGGTGGTGTGGCTCTATGTGGGAGACTGTCATGAAGAAGGGCTTCTTCCCTGTGTACTGATCGAGGAACTCCAGGGCAAAGTCGGTGATGCAGTCGGCACGGTAGCCTGTGAATTCACGTTTGACATTGTATTCGTCGTAGACATAGCCGCCATATCCATCGGAGGTGAACTCCAATACATCGGAAGCTCTCCAAAAGCCTTCATAGCCACCACGCAGTTCCTGGGGGATGGGTTTTGTGTGGTAATCAACAGTAGGGGCCTCTTCCAAGCCTCCTGTGGAGGCAAGATGCCATTTACCGATATATGCGTTCTCATAGCCTGCTTCAGTGAGGTAGTTGGCCAGGGTCTTCACATCAGTGGGGAGGGCAATATTGTTTCTGAAACACCCTGTTTCCGTAGGATAGAGACCTGTCTGGAAAATGGAACGACAGGGACCACAAACCGGTTGGGGGGTAAATGCAAGGTCAAAGCGGACTCCCTCCTCTGCCATGGTATCGAGGCGGGGCGTTATGTCCAGACTCTGGCCATAGCACCCGCAGGTATCAAAACGCTGCTGGTCCGAAAAATAGAAAATGATATTAGGCTGTGCCATCATATGCTCCTCTTTGATTCTGTAATCTTATTGATTCCAATGATTGCCACTGTAAGGACGATCACCACAAGAAATGCGATCGCAATCGGTGATTGTACGAAAATCTTATAGCTGCCATCGGAAAGGATGAGTGAACGTCGAAAATTCTCCTCGGTAATTGCACCCAATACCAAGCCAAGCAAGACAGGGATGGTTGAGAAGCCCAACTTGCCAAACAGGTAAGCGATGACTGCAAACACCAAAGTGACGCCAACATCAAACATGGAGGTGTTGACTGAGAAGGCCCCTGCAAAGCAGAAGATGACAATGATCGGGGTCAGGATGGATACGGGAATGGAAACCACCCGGGCAAAATACTTGGTCAGCGTCTTGCCTTGCAGGAACATGAAGATGTTGACAAAAATGAGCCCGATCATGATGGCATACATGGTTGGTCCATGCTTGACGAATAGGTTGGGCCCGGGGGTAAGGCCGTTGATCATCAGGGCTCCAAGCATGATGGCTACTGCCCCATCGCCAGGGATACCCATGGTCAGCAAGGGAATGAGGGTAGCCCCTGTAACGGCATTGTTGGCAGTCTCAGCTGCAGCCATACCTTCGATCGAGCCATGACCAAACTCTTCCTTGAATTTGCTCATCTGGCGGGCGCGGTCATAGCTGACAAAGGAGGCCATGGAAGCACCTGTTCCCGGAATGATGCCGATGATCACCCCGATGACGGCACTCATCAGAGAAGGAAGGGCCATACGCTTGTATTCCTTCTTGGAAATCTTGCCGCTCTCTGACTTCACCTCTTCCAAACTTGAGATAGTCACCTGGTTGCTCTTCTTGCTCTTAGCCAGGATTTCGCTCAAGGCGAACAGCCCGATAAGGCAGATTACCAGATCGAAGCCTGAGTAGAGATTGATGTTCTTGAAGATGTAGCGTGTGGAGCCTGTCATGGGATCGAGGCCGATAGTTGCAATAAACAGGCCGAATGCGCCGGATATGATACCCTTGATGAGCGACTTTCCCGAGACACCTGCGATGACAGTCAGACCGAACAGGCAGACGAGGAAGTATTCGGGTGTTCCCATCTTCTGGGCAAACTTTGCTACCTGGGGAGCGAAGAACAGCAGGGTAAATGCGCTGAAGATTCCCCCGAAGGTGGAAGCCTGCAAGGCAACATTCAGGGCCTTCTTGCTCTGCCCCTTTCTGGTGAGGGCGTACCCGTCAGCCATGGTGGCTGTTGCATGGGGAGTGCCTGGGGTGTTGATGAGGATTGCTGAGATCGAACCACCATACCCTCCGGCACAATAGATGCCCAACAGGAACATGAAGGAATCAATCGGACCCATGGTGTAGGTGAAGGGGAGAAACAATACGATGCACAAGATTACCGTCAGACCGGGGATGGCACCAAATACCAAGCCGAGGATCAATCCGATATTCATGTAGACGAAGCTGGAAATGGTAAAGAACTGTTGAAAGCCCTGTATGAATAAGTCCATGTTGGTATTCCTATGGTAGGCGGACGCCCAAGAGATATCTGAAGATTACTCCAACTAACAGTGCCGAGATCACCACAATGAGGTAGTACGAGCCCTTCTTGATCCTGAAGTAGTAGAGCATGGCAACAGAAAACAGCAGGGAACTGGCTATGAAGCCTATGAGAGGCATCAAGAGGGCATACAGGACAAGCATCAGGAGAATGACCACTGCCTTTATCTCTGTAAGGAGTTCGATCTGTATCACCTCAATCTTCGTCTTTCGAATGATCTTTGCCAGCTCAGTGCCCAGAAGCACTACCGAGCCACCTATCATGATCTGCAAGAGCAGTGTGGGAAATGTCCTTGCAGTGGTGGCTACGTTTTCCTGAACTTTTACCTGGCTTGGCATAAGAAGAAATGCAGCCACAGCAAATGCCAGGAATACAAGGGGACCTACAAGGGAGGGGTAAAAATTGACCATCCTGCCCTCAAGACTCTCACCTACCGTATCAATCTTACTATCTACTCTTTTTAGCATTCGTAGGAAACTATGCATATGCTACCCTTTTCAAGGGAGCGGGCCTTCTTGCAGTAAGAAGACCCGTTCCAATCGTTTCGCCTGTGTACTACAGATTTGCTTTGACGATAGAGGCTACAGAGGAGACATGCTTGTCCATCAGAGCTCCATCAAGAGGATCGATCTCGATCATCAGGGAGTTGTAGAAGGCCACAATCTCAGGCTTCTCAAGGATGGTCAGATATGCGTTGCGAACCTTGTCGATGATCTTCTGGTCTGTTCCCTTACGGGCCATGATGAAACATCTGTTGCGGAAGAATGCAGATGAGCCATACTCGCCTACACCCTGAACATTCTTGTAGACTTCGTTGTTCACACCCTTTTCATCGAAGACAACTACAGGATTGAGAATTCCTGCTTCCACACTACCCTTGGCCTGGGACTGGTGGGAGATGGCAAAGTCAGTCTCACCCTTGGAGGCTGCATCGAGGGCAAGGTTTGCACCGTTGTAGCTTACCAGTTCGAGGTTGATGCCCAAATCCTTGGCAAGAGCCTTGGCAAGGAATGCCTCAGAACCTGCAACGCCGTTTACTGCAACCTTGAGCTTCTTGCCAACAGCATATGCCTTGAGGCCATCAAGATTCTTGATATTCAAGGAAGCGTCTGAGGTAAGGACGAAGATTGAGGAGTAGAGGTTTACGATTGGCTCGTAATCATCATAGGTAAACTGGATGGCGTCAGAACCATCTACGTTTGGAGCGATGGAGAAGGCTCCCTCACCGGCGAAGATAAGGTTGTACGAGTTTGCCTCATTCTTCAGGTAGTTTGTAGGGGCACGTTGCCACCAGCACCCAATTCATTGGTTGCCAAGATGGGTTTCCCCAGGACCTCGACACCATAGGTAGCGGTCTTTCTGTTTACGATGTCAGCCACCCCGCCGACAGCCCAAGGACAAATTACGGTGACAGCTTCCTGTGGCCATGCATCAACATTCACTTCAGCTTTTCCTGCAGCAAACAATGTCCCAAAGGAAATGAGCGCAACTAACAGTACGAGAACAGTCTTTTTCATAAGAACCTCCAAATTTTCTGGTTTGTATATACTAAGCCTATCATCGTTTAGGGATAACACAATACAGAAATTTGCTATTTACACCTAAAGTTGTATGGTAAACAGCAAATATGTCCCACTTGTATGCAAGTTTGTTCATAAACGGAAAAAAGCTGTAGGGTATTTGTC
>CAZTXW010000014.1:0-33741 GCA_964617345.1 uncultured Sphaerochaeta sp.
CAGGGGAATAAGGCATGTAAGCAGGAGAATGCATGCAATGGTTCTGCTTCTCATGTGCTACTCCTTTTCTGAAAGCTCCAGCCAGCGGTCTTCCATCTCTTGGAGCTTCTCGCTGTTCCTATGGTATGTTTCTGTTCGTGTTGCAAGGGTGCCAAGCTCTGTTTCCTGGGCATCAGAAAAACTCTCTTCCAGATTCTTCTGTTGTATATGGAGCTCTTCCATCTCAGCATTGAGCTTCTCCAGCTCCCTTTTTTCCTTGAAGGTCAATCCTTTTTTCTCATTTCTCCGTGTTGGTTCCGGTTTCACCCGTTGCCTCTCTGCTAGGGCCTTTTGCTGAGCCTGCTCCCTCTTCGCCTGTTCGAACTCTCTCCATTCGCTGTAGGGTCCAGGGTAGAAGGAGATGTTCCCTTCCATGTCAAGGACAAAGAGCTCGTCACAGGTAAGGTCCAGAAATGCCCTGTCATGGGAGACGACCAGCGAGCATCCGCTGAAGTCCTGGACATACTGTTCAAGGTTCTCCATGGTGGGTAGGTCAAGATCGTTTGTCGGCTCGTCAAGCATGAGGAAGTTGGGGTCTGCAACCAGGCGGGAGATGAGGTAGAGCCTTCGTCTCTCTCCCCCCGAGAGGGTTGCTATGGAGCTTCTGTGCATGCTTGCTGGAAAACCGAAGATTTCCAAAAACCGTGCGGCGGTGACACTCTGTCCTTCGCTGAGGGTAATCCTCTCACTGATATCCTGGATAAACTCCAGAACTGCCTTGTCGCTGTTGAGGTTGCGTCCCTCCTGGTCATAGTAGCCGAAGACTGTGTTGACCCCTGCATCACGCTCACCCTTATCGGGTTGTGTATGGCCCGACAGCAGGTCCAGCAGGGTGGATTTTCCTGACCCGTTGGGTCCTACCACCCCAATTTTCTGGCCTTTGGTGAAGGAGTAGGAGAAGTCGGTGACAACTGGGTTTTCCCCATACTGCTTTGCAATGTTCCTGACTTCCAGGATTTTCTTTCCCAGTCGCCGGTTTGAGGAACTGAAACTGCTTTGAACGGTCTCCGATACATCCTTCTGCTCGGAAAGCATCCCCTTGATGCGATCCTGACGGTTGGTATCCTTGCCGGTGCGTGCCCTGGGCCCCCGCTTGAGCCACTGCAGTTCCCTGCGTAGGACCGTTGAAAGCCTGTCCTGCTCCTTTTGCATCATGCTCAGCCGCTCTGCCCGCCTTTCAAGGAAGGCAGTGAAGGAGCCCGGATGCAGATACATCCTGCTACGGTCGAGTTCCAGGATGGCATTGCATACAGAGTCGAGGAAGTAGCGGTCATGGGTGACTATGATCATGGTCATGCTACTCTCCTTGAGGTACTTTTCCAGCCACTCGATGGTCTCGATGTCGAGGTGGTTGGTAGGTTCATCCAGGAGCAGGAGGGTAGGCTGGGCACAGAGGACCCTTGCTATGGCCACCTTCTTCTGCATGCCGCCGGAGAGGGTACTGATAGGTTCGTCAAGTTTGTCATAGAGGCCGAGTTCTCCCAGGAGGGAGGTGTAGTCACTCTCCAGGTTCCAGCTTTGGGTAAGGTCGAGTTGTTCGGTGAGGGTGATGAGTTCCCTCTTTGTCTGGCTGTCCTGCTTTTTGTCGATCACCTGATGGTAGGCATTTACCAGGGCGATACGTTTTCCCTCCCCCTTGTAGAGGTAGGAGCGAACCGTGTCCTCCTCACTGTAGATCATCTGTTGGGTGAGCATGATGAGCTCGGTCTCCCTGGCAGTTGCGATGGTGCCGCTGTCAGGTGTCAGTTCGCCTTTCAAGAGGCGCAAAAAGGTGGATTTCCCGGTCCCGTTCTGTCCGATGAGCCCGACATGGTCGCCTCCCTCGAGACCGAAGCTTACCTCTGCAAACAGAGGCTCTTCGTCGAGGGTTTTTGAGATATTTTCCAAGGAGAGTACATTCATGGCCTAAGAGTACCAAAAGGAGAATGGGAGTACAATACGCCTAGCTTCTTCTCAGGCTGCCAAAAACAGGATAGCCACTCCCAAAATGGAGACAAACGTCCCTATCAGGCTAGAGGCGGTGATCTTTTTCTTGAGGATGAACTTGTCTATGGGCAAGAGGAGGATCGGGGTGGTCTGTGTTATGGTGGTGACAATCCCTACCGGAGCCAGGGTAAAGGCCTTCATCTGGCTGGACATGCCCAATACTGGTCCGACCATGGCAGCGAGGAAGAGCAAGAGCAGCCATTTGGGGTTCTTGAAGGCTACAAAGTGGGAGCGTGCATTCCGCTTGATGATGAAGAAGTAAAGGATGAAGGCCATAAGGCCCCCGACATTTCGCAGGAGGTTGGTCGATACAGGGCCTGTGGAGTCCAGGGCGAACTTTGCAAGGAGGAAAGAGACCGACTGCAGGATGGAGGCGAGGATTGCAAAGAGCATCCCCTTTGCCTTCTGCTTCTCCTCACTCTGGTCTCCCTTGATTCTCATGCCACCCACCACCATGGCTATGACGCCCAGGATGGTCAGCATGATCCCCAGGATCTGCATTGGCCTGAGCCTCTCTGCAAAGAGGAAATAGGAGAAGATTGCCGTGGCTACTGGGGAGAGTGTCATGATGACCATAGATTCACGGGCTCCGAGCCATACATAGGCATGGAAGAGCATCATGTCGGTGATGAAGTACCCGATGGCCCCACTTGCAAAGAGCACCAAATAGGTCTGGCTCGAGAGGTTGGTGGGAAAGAATGTCCCTTCGGTGAAGAATGCAAGCAGGATGATGGCAGGCAGGGCAATCCACATGCGCACATGTGCCACCGCATCTGATCCCACCTTGGTACCCAGGTGTCGGTAGATCAGGGAGTTCTGAGCCCAACAGACTGCGGTGAGCAGTCCCAGCAGTTGTCCTATGATAAGGTTTCTGTCCATAGAAAAAGACCTTATCACAAGAGGACGACTAGTTACAGGTGTATAAGGGAGAAATCTTCTGGTTGCGATACAGAATATGGATGGCAGGTCCAGGGGGGCAATAGGGATACACGTTGAAAACCTTTCTCCATAACACCTTCTCTTTTTTGCCCTTTAGGCTCCGATTGCGTTGACCTCTATGAGGAGCTCTCAGTACAATGAAGCCATGACTAAAGATATTTCAATGAGACTGTCTGCTCAGGCAGCTAGTGACAACAAGGCTATACAACAGCAGGCTGCCAAAGAGGCCGGCCTACCCTTCAAGGACATTACGGGGATGCGTATCCTTCGCAAGAGTATAGATGCAAGGCGCAACCCTCCGATGGTGGATATGCAAGTACGTCTTTTTACCGGCTCTTCAGAGGAAGAGCTGTTCGAGATGACACCTTTTGACTTTGTAGGGGACAAGAAGCAGGTTATTGTTGTAGGGGCCGGGCCTGCTGGCCTGTTTGCCGCCCTACGCCTCATCGAGCAGGGCTTGAAGCCTGTTGTGCTCGAACGGGGGGTGAATGTACGTGATCGCAAGAAGGATACCGCTTCCCTCTCTGCCCGCAACGAGCTCAAGGCGGAGAGCAACTACTGCTTCGGCGAAGGTGGTGCCGGTGCCTATAGTGATGGCAAGCTCTATACCAAGGCTTCCAAGCGTGGCGATGTGGGCAAGATACTCGCCCTGCTCTGCCAGCATGGAGCTTCTACTGATATTCTGTATGAAGCACATCCCCATATCGGTACTGAGGTGCTTCCCCTGATAGTTGAGCAGATCCGCAACACGATCATTGCAAGCGGTGGAGAGGTGCATTTCTCAACCAAGGTCGTCTCCCTGGTCAGAAGTGAAGGGAAGGTTACCGGAGTCACCACCTCCAGGGGAAAAACCTATGAAGGCCCTGTCATCCTCGCAACCGGACACAACGCAAGGGATGTCTACGAGTATCTGGAAAGCGAGAAGATTGCCATCGAGGCAAAGGCCCTGGCCATCGGCTTGCGCGTCGAACATCCTCAAGTGCTCATCGACCAGATCCAATACAAGAATGAACAGGGCAGGGGAGAGTACCTCCCCCCTGCCGAATATGTCTTCTCTGCCCATGTCGAGGGGCGGGGTGTCTACTCTTTCAACATGTGCCCAGGTGGCTATATCGTCCCTGCAATGACCGAGAGTGGAACCCTGGTTGTCGATGGCATGAGCAACTCAAGGCGAAACGGCAAGTTTGCCAACAGTGCCATGGTCGTCGAGCTGCAACCCCAGGATCTTCCCCAGGAGCAGTTCGGGGGGAACCTTGGGGTCATGAACTTCCAGCAAGCCCTGGAGGAACGCCTCTACAAGGCTGGCGGTCCTGCCCATGTGGCTCCTGCCCAGAGAATGGCGGACTTTGTAAACCACCGTCTTTCCAAGACCCTGCCAGAGACCTCCTATGGTCCTGGCCTTGTTTCTGCTGATCTGCACCGACTGTTGCCTTCCTTCATTGCAGACCGCCTTGCAACCGCTTTTTCAATCTTTGGCAAAAAGGCCCATATCTTTTTGACCAACCAGGCTGTTCTCATCGCAGGAGCGACCAGGACCAGCAGTCCTGTACGCATCCTACGTGACAAGGATACCCATATGCATATCGAGCTCGCAGGTCTCTTCCCTTGTGGTGAGGGATCTGGCTATGCTGGAGGCATCATCGGTTCCGCCCTCGATGGCCAACTCTGTGCCGATAGCGTGTGCACCTACCTCGGGTAAAAGAGGGTTTTCCCCCCATCGAGAGGGAGAGCTGCCACACCCTTATCCTAGGCACAGGACCAAGTGTGCGCTCCTTGTTGAAACAGCAGTATTACGGTCATGAACGCAATGCCTTCTGGCCGATAATGCAGAGCCTGTTCAACAAGGAGACGGAGACCTACGAAGAGAAATGGCTGCTCCTGTTGGAGCAGGATATTGCCTTGTGGGATGTGCTTGCCAACTTCAGGCGTGAGGGATCCTTGGATTCTGCGTATAAGGAAGTTGTCCCCAATGACCTCAAGCCCTTTCTGGAAGGCCATCAGGAGATCCGCAAGGTGCTGTTCAACGGGAAGAAGGCAGAGTCTCTCTACAAGAGGCTCATCGGCTACTATCCAAAGGATATCACCTTTCTCGCTCTGCCCTCCACAAGTCCTGCCTATACCCTGAGCTTTGAGGAGAAGAGAAGGATTTGGGGTGAAGCTTTGCTTGGAAAGTAGCGTGTTGCTCCTCAGGTCCACCCTCTCTTGGCAGCAACTGTTCCAGTTTCTGATACAAGCGGGAATGGGATAAAGAATTCGGCCAACAACAAGATGCAAATGGATCTCCTGTAACTTTTGTTCCTTCTATCCTTTCTGCTTCTTATGGTTGTCCTTGTGCATTCCTAGGCAAGATACCTGATAAGCCCCAACTTCTTTGCCAGCTCCAGGATGGGAAGGGGCAGCAAGGCCAAGCCGACGACAATGGCATACTGGGCAGGGCTGAGGATCGTAAGGGCAAACATATGGGCTATGGGAGGTACAAAGAGTACCACTGCCAAAAGCAGAGCCGATACAAGTACTGCCTTGTTCAGTGCCGTATTGGTAAAGAAACCGGTGGTGAGGAGTGAGTGCTGGCTTCTCATGTTGAAGGCTTGCACCAGCTGCAGGAGGGCGAGGGTGGAGAAGGCCATGGTCCTTCCCACTACAAGATCCGCCGCTTGTTGCAGGCCTATATGGAAGGCAATGAGGGTCAGCAGGGCGAACATGCTTCCCTGGGCTATGATCTGCAGCGTAAGCCCATTGGCGAACAGTCCTTCTGTCTTGCTTTTCGGCTTGTGTTCCATCACATCCGATTGTATGCTCTCCATGCCCAGGGCTATGGCTGGGAGGCTGTCTGTGATGAGATTGATCCACAGCAACTGCATCGACAGTAGCGGTGTCGCCCTGAATATGAGCATGGCAAGCAGGACGGTGATCAGTTCAGCAATATTGGTGGAGAGCAGGTATCCCACTACCTTGCGCAGGTTTGCATAGATGCCCCGTCCTTGTCTGACCGCTTCGACAATGGTGGCGAAGTTGTCGTCGGTGAGGGTCATGTCAGCAGCACCTTTTGCCACTTCAGTACCTGTGATTCCCATGGCACAGCCGATATCGGCTGCCTTCAGGGCTGGGGCGTCATTTACCCCGTCGCCAGTCATGGCAACCACCTCCCCACGGTCTTGCCATGCCTTGACGATGCGAATCTTGTCCGAGGGGGAGACCCGGGCATAGACACTGATGGTGTGCACAGCCTCTGCGAGGGCCTTTTCATCCATAGCTTGCAGACTCTGCCCGTCAATGGCAAGTTCTGCTGCATTGAGAATCCCCAACTGCTGTGCTATGGCCTTTGCCGTAAGCAGATGATCGCCTGTTATCATGACCACCCTGATACCAGCTTTCTTGCAGAGGTGCAGGGCTTGTCTGGCCTCTTCTCGGGGAGGGTCTATCATGCCAAGCAGGCCCATGAAGGTAAGATCACTCTCCAGTGATTCACTATCGAGTGCTTCAGGAATGGTAGGAATGCTTTTGTACGCGACTGCAAGCACACGAAGTGCTTGGCCACCGAGCTCCTCCATCATTGCCGTCGCCTTTGCTAGGTCGATGGTGGAACACCTCGGTGCTATGCTTTCAAAAGCTCCCTTGACGATGGCAATCTTCTGTCCATTCACTTCGTTGATGGAAGTCATCATCTTGCGATCAGAGTCAAAGGGGAGGGATCCCAGGCGAGGGTATGAGAATTGGGCTCTTCCCTGGTCGATGCCATTCTTCCTTGCTGCCATGATGATCGAAGTCTCGGTGGGGTCTCCTATAAGCTGTGGTTCACCAGAGGAGAAGTCAACGGTTGCATCACAGCAGAGGGTGGCATAGCGCAATAGACTCCGTATTGGTTCTGAGTTGTCAGCTTTGATAGATTCCAGTGTATCATTCTCTGCTGAGTAGGCCTGTGTTACTGTCATCCTGTTCTGGGTGAGGGTCCCTGTCTTGTCCGAGCAGATGACCGATGCGCTTCCCAGGGTCTCCACAGCAGGGAGGGTGCGTATGATCGCATTGCTCTTGACCATGCGCTGAACCCCGATGGCCAGGATTACCGTTACGATAGCGGGAAGCCCCTCTGGGATTGCCGATACGGCAAGGGAGACTGCAATGAGAAAGATCTCCCTGATGGGCATGTTGTCCAACAACCCGATAATGAAGATGACCGTACAAGCTATGATGGCTGCTATTCCCAGTTTCTTGCCCAAGGAGGAGAGCTTGACCTGGAGAGGGGTCTCCTGTTCCTCTTCGTTTTCCATCAAGTGAGCTATCTTGCCGATCTCACTGTCGGCACCAGTAGCGGTGACTACCGCCCTGGCTGTTCCCCCCAGGATGGGGCACCCGGAGAATATCATGGTGAAGCGGTCCCCTAGTGGTGCATCCTCTGCAACTGTGGCCTCACCATCCTTGGTCACCGGTAGCGATTCTCCTGTCAGGGCAGACTCATCGCAGAGAAGATTGGCACTGCTGAGGATCCTTGCATCGGCAGGGGGGATATCCCCCGCTTCCAGGATGATGATATCTCCTGGTACCAGGACCCAGGCTTCGACGACCTGCTCACTTCTGTCCCGCACTACCCGTGCATGGGCTGTGGTTATGCTTTTGAGTGCATCCAGGGCCTTCTCAGCCTTGTTCTCCTGTGCTACACCAAGGATTGCATTGAGGGTGACGATAAGCAGGATGAGAAGCGGTTCGAAGAACCCCGATCCCTCATACAGAGCCAGGCCATACGAAATGGCAGCAGCTCCTATGAGGATGAGTATCATGGTATCCTTGAACTGCAACAGAAAGCGATGAAAGATGCTTTTCTTGGGTTTCCCCTGCAATCTGTTCGGTCCGTTCCTTTCCAGTCTGACCGCTGCTTCCAAAGAGGTGAGACCTGTATCGGGATTGGTGGCAAGGTCGTTGAGTATATGGGTAATCGTTTCGGTATGGGCTTTCATATAGTTCCTTTCATGCAGGGTTGCATCTTTGAATTATCGCATACCTTACTATCCTTTGGTACCCTGCTGGAGGTGTTTTGCTGAAGCAAGGGATACCTGTACGGAATCTTGTATCAGGGGCTTGTGTTCCCTATACTATTGGGCATGAAGAAAAAACTCCTTATCGCCATCCTCGCTCCTCTTGTCATCCTCGGTGGGGCCCTATTGCTCTTTCTCAATCAGGAAGCACCCTCTGATGCCATAAACTTCCAGGCGATGGAATCGGATGCGTCGGTCACTGTTGTTGAAACCAAGGATGCCATCATATTTGAGCCGACAACACAAAGGGCAACCCAGGCTTTGGTCTACTACCAAGGGGCCAACGTGGCACCGGAGAGCTTTGCCTATGCAGCGCGAAAGATAGCAGAGGCAGGCATTCAGGTATTCCTTCTCAAGATGCCCTTCTCCCTTGCCATCTTTGAAATAGGAGCTGCCTATGCCTATCCAAAGAAGTATCCGGAGATAGAAAACTGGGCCCTGGGAGGATTCTCCCTGGGAGGTAGCAGTGCTGCCTTTGCCCTGGCCAACAAGGAGAGCCGCTATGATCATCTGATCCTCTACGCTTCCTATACGGATGAGAAGCACTCCCTCAGGGACAAGCCTGTGAAGGTTCTCTCCATCAGCGGCTCCAACGACGGTCTTGCCACCCCTTCTGACATCGATGAGGGCAAGACCCTTCTTCCCCCAGATACCCAGTATCTGGTGATCGCTGGGGGGAACCATACCCAGTTTGCCCTGTACGGTGAGGGGAAACTGCAGAAAGGGGACAATAAGGCATCCATTTCAGCAATGGAACAGCAGCAGATTATCATAGATGCAACCATAGCCTTTTTAGTACAGGAATAGAGGGTGAAAGGAAATACCTTTCCTCCAGATGTATGCACGTCTTTGATACTGAGTCTTGTTTAGGGTCTATGTTTTTCTCCCAGAGCATGCTATTGTTTGCTAAAGACAGAGAAATGAGGCTTCATCACTTCCCTTTCTGTACCCTCAATTCTCTGCAAGGAATGGCCAAGATTGAGATTACATGCAAAAGACTTGAGAAGCATTGCCAAGAGCACAATATTGTTCGTCGTTCCCTTGGTTATCCTCTTTTATACCCTCTTTTCCCTCTATGAAGCATCCTTGGAAGAGCAAGCGACTCAGCTTCTCCAGACAGAACAAGAGATGGGGAACGCAATAATCTCAAACCAGCTGGAAGCTGTTTTTTCCCAGTTTGTCTCTGACCTGCTACTGGTTTTCGACTCGAACGAATTCTCCAACTATGTCCGCGAAACAGATGCGTATACCCTTTCCGAACTCGAGCAACTCTTCTTGCGGATAGCCAATAAGAAATCCTATATAAACCATATCCGCTTCCTCGACACATCAGGGATGGAGATCATCAAGGTTGACCATTTCCCCAATACTCCTGCAGTAATATCCGAATCCTCTTCCCTGAAGGACCGCAGTGGCACTGACCTCTTTTCCTTCGGCAAGAGCCATGATGCCAATACCCTCTATATTTCCCCGATAGGACTGGAGAGCAGGCAGACCTTTGATGATCCCCATACAGGCCCTGCACTTGTCCTTGCCCTGCCTGCCTATCATGCAGGCTCCTTCTTTGGGCTTGTCATCGTCGACTACGATGCATGTTTTTTGCTCTCCTTCCTTCGTGACTATCAGATGACGATGTCAAAGAACATTACCTTTGGCCTGGTTGCAAATAATGGCGATTGGATACACAGGGGAGAGGAGAATTGTTCCGCACTCCCCACTGGTGCACTGGAAGCAACTTCATTGTTCCTGGAGGTTCCTTCCCTGAAAACGCTTCTTTTTTCTGGAGATACGGGCTCATATACAACGGATGTGATGGCCTACAGGCATCAGGCTGTAAGGCATAGTGCTACAGAGGATCTTGCCTGGCATCCTGATGACAAGAGGCTCTGGACTGTCGTCAGCTACTATGCATTGGCAGAGCTCTCTGCTCTGAGCCTGAATCCTGTACTGCAGAATCCTGCAGTGAAGTGGTGGCTTGCCTCTCTGCTGTTTCTTGCCGGTATTGCCATTGTGCTATTCCGCCAGCTTCGTAGGGCTGACCAGCTGCAGCTGCAGGTCAGCTCCCTCATCTCAGAGTACTCGGGTAATGGAATTGTCGTTATTGATGAGAATAACCACATCACCTTCTGCAACCACGCCTTCGAAGTACTTTCAGGATACTCGGCGGATGAACTGATGGGTAAGGATACCCGCAAGTTCTTGCCTTATGCTGTTCATATGCCAACGGAAGTGATGAATGCCAGCATCCCTACCAGCATGCCCATCTGGATTCGGCACCGAAATGGGAACGAGTATCTGACAAATCGTACGACAACCAGGGCGAAAACTGAAATTGGCAAGGATGCCTATACTGTTGAGGTGTATACAAGTTCATCCTGGGATGTCTCTGAATTTATTGCCTATGTCAGGGAAAACGAAGTGGATATCCCACAGGCTCTGCTTTCCGGATGTGGAGAACAGTCCAGTACCAGTTACTGCCTCCTGATCCAACTGAAACACCAGTTGGGGCGTGACCTGCACTACTCGTTGATAACCGAGAGTGGATTCTCCATTGCCATAAGTAACTTTATCAGCAAAACACTGGGGCAATCGGAGAGTGTGTACGCATTCTCGGTTGGTACCTATGTGGTACTCATGCACGAGGATGACAGGACGAGGGTACAACCTAGGATCCGAGCCCTGTTGCAGGGGATTGAGAAGCAATGTTCCATTCTGTATCAGTTTGTCCATTGTCAGGCCCTTTGTGGGTATTCCCGGTATACAGGGGGAGATGTCTCCATACCAACGCTTCTGATGCAAGCCTGTATGGCGGTCAACATGGTAGTGGACCTGAAGAATTGCGAGAGCCTTCTCTTCGATACCGATGTCCACAACCAATATTTGCGCAAGCAAGCGATTCTTGCAGCTATCCCCGAAGCTTTCGAATCTTCTTCGCTCACTCTGTACTATCAGGCTCAGGTTGATGTCGAAAGTGGGAAGATCGTCGGTGCAGAGGCCCTTATCCGGTGGATTCATCCAGAGTTGGGATTCATCGCTCCGGATGAGTTCATACCCCTTATGGAAGAGCATAATCTGATATCCCTGCTGGGGATGTTTGTAGTCAGGGCTGCAGTAAGGTTCCTCAAGACCCATCAGGAGTTCCTCATCGGGATCGAGCCGACCTTCACGCTGGCCATCAATCTGAGTGCCGAGGAGTTCTCAAATCAAGCGATCATCTCCTTCATCGGGGATGAGCTGGAAGCGCAGGGTATCGACCCCTCCTTGCTCTCCATCGAGCTGACCGAACGTACGGCGGTGGAAAGCCTGCAGACAACCGATAAACTCATGGACAGGCTTCGTCAGATTGGTGTAGGCCTTGCAATCGATGACTTTGGCACCGGTTTCTCATCCCTCTCCTATCTTTTGGAACTCTCCATGGACAAGATTAAGATCGATCGTTCCTTTATCGCAAGCTATCCTGATTCAGACGCCATCACCATCTACAAGACAGTGCTGCTGCTTGCCAAGGAGCTTGGCATCACCGTTGTCGCTGAAGGGGTGGAGACGGAAGAACAGCTTCACTTCCTCAGGCAGATCCGGTGCAACCAGTATCAGGGATACCTGTTCTCCAAGGCTGTGCCTGAGGATGAGTTCATGCTGCAGTTGAAAGGGTAGGGATAGTCAGTACTATCCCATCCACAGCAAATCTCCTATTCGCTTGATTCCCTACAGATGAGTTTTGGCTTGATTAGATGGTGGAAAACCTCACTCTTCTCCTTGTTCCTGATGAGATGGAGCAACATCTTGGTTGCTACCCTGCCCATCTCTACAGAAGATTGGGAGATGGTGGTGAGCGGAACCCTGCATGAACCTGCTATGCGGATGTTGTCATACCCCAGGATGGATACTTGATCAGGGATGGAGATCTCAAGCTCGACCAATCGGTTGATGATGCCGATGGCAACGTTGTCATTGGTTACAAAGAGGGTTGTAGGAGTTGTGTCGATCATATCGGCACTGATAAGAGTTGGTACAAGATTATATCCATCCTCCTGTGTCTTTATCTGGGAGTAGTGCTTGACCTTGAGCTTGGATTCGATACCCTCATGAAACCCTTGTAGGCGGTGTTCGATGGACTGGTGGGAGAATCCTGTTATGACGATGGTCTGCTGCCTTGGATGGGCGTTGATGTACGCAGCTGCGATCCTTCCCCCCTCATGATTGTCACTAGAGACAAAGGAGATGTCCTTGTCCTCTGGTATGCAGTTTATGAGGACAAAGGGGATTCCTGCACGCTGTAGGAGTTCGACGGCCTTGGGTTGTGCAGAGACAGGTGCGAGCAGGACGCCATCAACCCTGCTGCTGATGAGGGAGCTGACAAGGCGCGTCTCCCGCTGCTCGATCCAACGCGAGCTGGACAACAGCATGGAATACTCATGGGAGTCGAGTATATAGTCAATTCCTTCGGCAATTTCAATGAAGAAAAAGTTGGACAGCTCATCAATGACCACGCCAATGGTCTTTGTTGCTGTCCCTGCAAGACCTTGGGCGAGATGGTTCGGCGTGTACGAGTATTTCTCCATGACGGAGAGGACCTTGATCCTCGTTTTTTCACTGACTATCTCAGGGTGTGAGAGCACCCTCGATACGGTGGCCTTTGATACTCCCGCCTCGAATGCTATGTCGTCGATGGTCTTTTGTTTCATGCTGTACTGCTCCGGAGCCCAAGGTCATTTCTTTCCCTCAAAAAATAAGCCATTGTAGAGGCCCTGTCAACAAGAGAGGCAATACAGATGGTCGTGCAATGGTTTGCTTCCTCTTTTTTTAGGTAAAAGTATGTCTTGAGTTGATAAATGCTTGTTATGTGGTAGAATACATATACAAAGATTTTTATTGACAAATGGACGTGCGTGTCTTAAGCTAAAAATGAAAGCGGTTACATTTTAATGACAAGGTGGTCCCTCTTTGGATATTACATCGTTTCTTCTAGCAAAAAAGACTCCTTCCCTCGCAATAGTAGGGGATATTTGTCTGGATTTGTACTATCAGGTATCCCCTGAAGGTGGCGAGATATCGGCAGAGACAGGCTTGCAGACCTATTCAGTTCTTACCACCAAGACTGAATTGGGTGGGGCCTGTAATGTTGCAGTAAACTGCAGGAAACTCGGCTCACAGTCGGTAGATATCTATGGCCTTGTCGGCTCTGATGGCTTTGGCTCGATGGTGCTAAAGATGTTGCAAGAGAGTGGCATCGGGACTGAGGGGGTGTTGCGCCAGGCAGAAGGGTGGGCAACGCATGTCTACCACAAGGTGTATGAGAAAGGAGTGGAACACCCTCGCTTTGACAGCGGGAACTTCAATGTCCCCAGTGCAGAGAATATTGCCAAGGTACTCTCCCTCCTCGAGAGGAAGCTGGATAGCTATGATGCAGTGCTGATCAATGAGCAGGTACCCCAAGGGCTCCATTCCAAGGCGTTCCAACATAGGTTCAATCTTCTGATAGAGAAGCATCAGGACAAGGTACTCTGGTTTGCCGATTGCAGGAAACTCAATGATGTCTATCCATCTACAATCCATAAGCTCAATGACAAGGAAGGCGCTTCCCTTTTTTCCCACCATACAGGTCGGCAGGCACCCGGTCATACCTCACTGATTACCTGGCTTGCCAGCCATTGGAACAAGCCGGTTGTCATGACCTTAGGTGAAGATGGGGCAGTCGTACACGACGGGAACGCCATCGCCTCCCTTGAAGGGGTACACATAACAGGAGAGATAGACATAGTCGGGGCAGGTGACGCCTTTTTTGCTGGCCTTGCTGTTGCAAGCGCCAATGGGGCAAAGCTTGCAGATGCCGCCTATGTTGGAAATCTCTGCGCAGCTGTAGCCCTACAGAAACTCTATGAGACCGGCCATCCAAGCAGGGAAGAGGTACTCGCTCTGGCTGAGGATACCAACTTGCGCTATAACTCCACTACGGCCAGGGATCCTCGGCTTGCCTCCTACTGGGACGATACACCTATTGAAATCGTTACACCTCAAAAGAAACGGGGTGCTTTTCCCAAAGTTGCCATTTTTGATCATGATGGCACCATCTCAACCTTGCGGGAAGGGTGGGAGACTGTCATGGAAGAGGTCATGGTCTCATGCATCGCCTCGGATGCCTATACCAGCCTGGACGCTGCATCCCTTGCTTCCATCAGGAAGACAGCAAAGACCTTCATCGACAGGACTACAGGAATACAGACCATTGTACAGATGCATTATCTCTCAGACCTGGTTGCCAAGAGCGGATATGCCAAAGCCGAAGAGGTCCTCTCTCCCGAACAGTACAAGGCCATATACAACGAGAAGCTTCTGAAGATGGTCGCCCATAAGGTGCAGCTTCTTGAAACTGGTCGCCTGAAGGCTGAGGATGTCACTCTCAAGGGTGTTGTTCCCTTTTTGAAGCTGCTGCATGCACAGGGGACCAGGCTCTATCTTGCAAGCGGTACCGATGTGGAGGATGTGAAGAGGGAAGCAGGCCTGCTCGGATATGCAGATTTGTTTGAGGGGAGGATTTTCGGCTCTGTCGGGGATGTGAAACATGATCCCAAGCAATTGGTCATCAAGGGCATCATCGCTGATATTGAAGCTTCCTCTGCCATCTCTGTACAGGATTGTGTAGTCTTTGGTGATGGCCCTGTAGAGATGCGTGAAGCGAAGAAGCATGGGCTACTCGCTGTTGGTCTCCTCAGTGATGAGGTGCGCAGGTATGGATCGAATATGGCGAAACGGGAACGGTTGGTCCTCGGTGGAGCTGACCTGCTCATACCCGATTTTTCCTGGAGCGACGAGCTCTCCTTACTGCTCGGTTGGGAGGCAAAGGCATGAAGTGTCAATTTAACCGTCAGGAAATGACCTATTATCCCCTTTCAGAGCGGGAGAATAAGGTTGCTATTCGAGAAACCTCCATTGAACCGCACACCTATACAGGGACCATTACAGCAGAGCTGCAACAGAAGGCTTCGCTCATTGCTCAGCAGATACTTGAGGCAAACAGGATGCAAGCCTCGGTCATATGTGCCTTTGGAGCCCATACCATCAAGAACGGTGCAGGCAAGTTGCTTGGCATGATGGCAAAAAAGGGATGGATAAATCACCTTGCTACCAATGGTGCTGGTGTGATACATGACTGGGAGTTTGCTTTCCAGGGGTCAAGTAGTGAGGATGTCCGCTCCAACGTAGCGAAAGGGATGTTCGGGACATGGGAAGAGACCGGCCTGTACATAAACCTTGCCCTCGCAGTCGGATCCTATGAAGGCCTTGGTTATGGCTCTTCCCTAGGGGCCTTCATACGATCTGGAGGACTGAACATTCCGCCACGTGAGAAGTTGCTCTCACTTGTGGAGCATGGAGGGGAGGGGGTGAGCCTATCCACCCGTGCAAGTGCTGCCGATCTTCTGGAACTGATTACCTCTTTGGATATTCCCTCGGGTTTTCTTGCTGTACCGCATCCCTATGCAGAATACAGTGCGCAATCCCTCGCGTTTGCTGAAGGGGTCCCCTTTACCAGCCATCCGATGTTTGGCCATGACATCATCTACACCCATAAGGCAAATAGGGGAGCCGTGGTTGGCAGGACTGCCGAGAGGGACTTCCTCTCGTTTGTTAACAGTGTCTCCAACCTTGAAGGTGGTGTCTACCTTTCCATAGGATCTGCTGTCATGTCGCCGATGATCTTTGAAAAAGCCCTGTCCATGGCAAGGAATGTTTCACTTCCACAAGGGAATGCCATCACCAAGTGTCAGATCACTGTTGTCGACCTGCAAGAGGAGAGCTGGGACTGGAGCAAGGGAGAGCCTCCGATGGACAATCCCGCCTATTACCTGCGGTTCATGAAAACCTTCAACCGTATGGGGTGTCCTGTCTCATATACCTGTGCGGACAATCGGGACTTTTTGGTATGTCTGTATAACGAGCTGGAGAAAAGGAGCTGAACATATGCTAAGAGATCAGGTTCTGGCATGGAAACAGGAGATGGAAAACCATCTCAGGGAAGAACTATTGCCGTTTTGGATTACCCGTTGTTGGGACGAGAAGTGGGGTGGATATCTTACGCAGTGGGATGCCCAGGGAAAAGACTCCCAGGTTGACGAGAAATCCCTGCTTGCGCACATGCGCACCATCTACTCGCTTTCGGTGGTAGCCTCACATGGTCATGATATGGATGGTCAGTGCAGATTCCTTGCTGAAAAAGGGGTCCACTTTGCCATCGACCGTTATTGGGACCCCGTCTATGGTGGATTCTACTGGTTATTCAACCGTAGGAATGAAGTCTTGATCGATAAGAAGATTGCCTATGGATTGAGCTTTGCCATCTACGCACTCTCCACCTACACGAAAGCTTTCGGCGATCCCATAGGTCTTGAATATGCCAGGAAGTGCTTTGACCTGCTACAGAAGTATGCCGCAGAGACCTCCTATGGTGGGTATTGGGAGATGTTTGACCGCGACTGGAAACTCTGTGATGGGGGCAGTGGTGGAGGAGATCGCAAGACCCTTGATGTCCATATGCATCTGATGGAGGCCTTTACTGCCCTCTATGCATGTAGTGGGGAAGATATCCACCGAAGGAAACTTGAGGAAATCATTCATCTGATCACGACAAGGATCCTGCATCCTGTCCATAAGACAGGTATTCCCCAGTTCTTCTGTGATTGGAGTGTTGCACCACAGATCAAGTTTGACATCATCTGGGGATGGGATCGGTTCGTGGAAGGGGAGAACCAGAAGAGTAATGCCTTGGACAATACCTCCTATGGCCATAATGTGGAATTTTTCTGGTTGCTCAGTGATGCCCTGCGGATTCTGAACAAAAAAACTGATGCATACAACCCTATGTTTGAGAAGCTGCTCTCTCATGCAGTTTCCCATGGGGTGGACTATACCTATGGTGGTGTGTACGTAGAAGGTTCCATTGATGGAAAGCAGGTCTATGATGATGGAAAGGAGTTCTGGCAGCAGGCTGAGTTCCTCATCGGGATGCTTGATGCTTACCTCGCCTTTGGTGATGAGAAGTATCTGAGGGTCTATGAGAATGTACACCGCTTCGTATTCGACAAGATGATCAACACAGAGGTAGGTGAATGGCTTGCCCTGCTCAAACGAGACGGAGAACCGGTGTGGAGTCATATGAGCCACTCATGGAAGGTGAATTATCATACCATCCGGGCTGCAGTGTTGAGCCTCGATAGGATGGAGAAAATATTGGTTAGAGTAAAATGACTTCGTAGAAGTTATATATAACAAAGGAGTTGTACTATGAGAAAAAGTATTTTGATTGCTGTTTTGGTGTTTCTCACCGCAACAACCATGGTGTTCGCACAAGGAGCAGCTGAACCTAAGGCGAAGAGCAATTCGCTGGAAATCTTCAGTTGGTGGACAGCAGGTGGAGAAGCCGATGGGCTACAGGCAATGGTGGATGTGTTCAACAAGAAATATCCAGACATTGAAGTCATCAACGCGACTGTCGCAGGTGGTGCCGGAACCAATGCCAAGGCCGTTTTGGCAACCAGGATGCAGGGTGGAAATCCCCCCGATGCATTCCAGGTGCACGCAGGTCATGAATTGATCGACACGTGGGTAGTGGCTGACTTCATGGAGCCGGTCACCTTCATTCTTGAAGATAACGGATGGATGGACAAGTTTCCCGCCGATGTCATTGACATCATTTCCTACAAGGGAGAGGTCTACAGCATCCCTGTTAACGTCCACCGCTCGAATGTGATGTGGTATAGTCCGAAACTGTTCAAGAAGTATAATCTTGCAGTTCCCAATACCATGGAGGAGTTCTTCAAGGTAGCCGATGTATTCAAGGCTAATGGCATTCCTGCCCTTGCCCTTGGGGATAATGAGAGCTGGGCAGCGACTCACCTTCTGGAAAGCGTAATCCTGGCGAATACCGGAGCCGATAAGTATCGCTCCCTTTGGGAAGGCAAGGTCTCCTGGAATGATCCCCAGGTAAGAAAGGGATTGTCCGACTATGCCAAGATGATGGCCTACACCAACCGCGACCATGCCGCTCTGGCAAATATGGATGCTGCCGGGTATGTAGCCGAAGGCAAGGCTGCCATGAATGTCATGGGAGACTGGGCTGCAGGTTACTACTACTCCCAGGGCTTCAAGCAGGGCACCGATTGGGATTGGGCTCCTGCTCCAGGGACAAAAGGTAATTTCATCATGCTCTCCGACTCTTTCGGACTTGCGAAAAATGCTCCCAACCGTGACAATGTAATCAAGTGGTTGGCGCTTTGCGCATCGAAGGAAGGTCAGGATGCCTTCAACCCAATAAAGGGATCGATTCCCTCCAGGATTGATGGTGACCGTTCCAAGTATGATGCATATCTCAATGCTGCTATGGATGACTTTGCTACCAACGCTATTGTGCCCAGTGTTGCACACGGCGCTGCCATTTCTGAGCCATGGCTTACAAGGATCAATGACATCATGAGTGTGTTCACAACAGAATTGAATGTGGATAAGGCCATGAAGGAATTCCAGGCTGCATCCGATAGGTACGCCCCCAAGAACTAGGGTATCTATTTCTTACTCGAATACAGTGGTTGCGGGCCTTCCGCAACCACTGATCTACCAAGAAAAGAGGCACTATGTACTGTCCAAAAAAAGATGTCCGTCTGGCGGTGATGATACTACTTCCTCTGCTGGCTTTGTTGTTTCTCTTCATCTATGGGTTTATCATTTGGTCCTTGAGGGTCTCTTTTACAGACTGGAATGGGATTTTGCCCAATATGACTTGGGTGGGATTTGATAACTACAAGTTGCTTTTTTCTTCACAGCGATTCCAGACTGATCTTCGCAATACGTTTTTCTTCACAGTGTTCTTTATCGCTATCTGTGTTGGCGGAGGGTTCTTCCTCAGTTATCTGCTCTATTCGAAACTCAAGGGTGAGGCCCTGTTCCGGACCATCTACCTGTTTCCCCTCTCCCTCTCCTTTGTGGTTACCGGTGTGCTGTGGCGGTGGATATTCAGCCCTGAAGTTGGCTTGAACTCCCTACTTCGTATGCTAGGATTCAAGGCGGAGTTTGGGTGGTTTACCTCAACATACAGTATCGGTGGATTCAACGTCGCCCTTATTGCCCTGATAATAGCCGCCTCATGGCAATATATGGGGTATACGATGGCAATGTTCCTTGCAGGGCTTCGAGGCATTCCAGACCAGCTGATAGAGTCAGCACAAATCGATGGGGCCGGTGAGTTTACGATAATTCGGAAAATAATCCTTCCCATCATACAACCGATTACCTTCTCTGCAATGATTGTCCTCGGTCACGTATCATTGAAGATCTTTGACTTGGCCTATGCCATGACAGGTAAAGGACCGGCTTTTGTTACGGACTTCCCCGGCCTGTTCATGTTTGAAACCACCTTCAGGGGTAATCATTATGCAGAAGGTGCGGCTATCTCCATTATGATGCTCATACTGGTTGCAGTTGTAATTGTCCCATATCTTCACACTACGTTTAAGGGGGAAGATCGATGAAAACCAGATCCATAAGCAAAGTCATAAAATATTCATTTGCGATATTTGCAGTACTTTGTTTTGTATTCCCTCTCTATATCGTTTTGAATAACAGTCTCAAGCCCTTCAGTGAAGTACGAATCAGTGAGATGTGGATCCCTGCCCAGAATCCGAGTTTTGAGGGTTTTGCAGAGGCTTTCTCCAAGCTCTCGCAGAATATGCGAAACAGTTTCATGCTCGTACTACCTGTCTGTTTTTTTTCCATTGTATTCGGTTCCATGATAGGCTTCATCTTTGCCAAGGTGAAATTTCGCTTCTCCAACGTCCTCTTTGCCTTGGTCGTATTCGGTATGTTTATCCCATATCAGAGTATCCTCATACCTCTGGTGAGGAGCATGAATGCAATCCAGCTCTATGGGAAGCTGAGCGGCCTGATCGTGACCCACATTGTCTATGGTCTGCCTATCTCTTCGCTTATGTTCCGCAACTACTATGCTAAGATTCCCGATGAGCTGGTTGAAGCCGGCATGATGGACGGGCTCAGGCTCTGGGGTGTCTTCACCAAGATTGTGATTCCAATCTCCTTGCCTACCATGGTGGTTGTACTCATCTGGCAGTTTACCAGCGTATGGAATGATTTCCTTTTTGCTGTGGTCCTTACCCAGAGACCTTCCATCCAGCCGATTACCGTAGCCCTGCAAAACCTTGCAGGTACGCAGGTGATCGAATGGAACGTGCAGATGGCAGGAGCCCTCATAGCGGCCCTCCCGACGTTGTTTGTCTATATCTTCCTTGGAAAATACTTTATCCAAGGATTGCTCTCAGGTTCAGTGAAGGGGTAAGTATGGCAGAAGCTCTATTTATAGGTGTCGATATAGGGGGGACGAAGACTTCTGTCTCTCTTGGTAATGAAGAGGGAGAGATCCTGGGCAAGATACAATTTGCTACAAGGAAAGATCCACAGCATGTTCTCTCTGAGTGTTATGCATCCATCGACCAGTTGTTGCTCGAAGTTGATTCACAGAAGGTCAAAGCCTTAGGAATAAGCTGTGGAGGCCCCCTGGACAGTAAGGAAGGGGTAATACAATCACCTCCTAATCTTCCCTTATGGGATGATATCCCAGTGGTAAGGCTGTTCCAACAGAGGACTGGCATCCCCTCGTATCTGGAGAATGATGCCAATGCCTGTGCCCTGGCAGAATGGCTCTGGGGTAGCGCAAAGGGCTCTGACTCGATGATCTTCCTTACCTTCGGAACAGGCTTGGGAGCTGGTCTCATCCTCGATGGACGTCTCTATCGGGGTAGTGGGCTCCTCGCCGGGGAGATAGGGCATTGGCGTATGAAGGATGACGGACCTCTATGCTATGGTAAGAGAGGCTCCTGGGAGAGCTTTTGCAGCGGCTCTGGGATCAGGGAACTGTATAGGGAAAAGACGAACAAGAATCTTTCAGCCAAGGAGGTTTGTATCTTGGCTGAAAAGGGAGAAGAGAATGCTCTCTCTGTCATCGAGACAAGTGCAAGGACTTTGGGACAGGGGCTGGCCCTGCTCATCGACCTGCTCAATCCACAGTGCATCGTGATAGGCAGTATCTTCAGCCGAAGCGAAGCCTTGTTCAGAGGCTGGATGGAAGAGGAGATTCACAAGGAGGCTCTTGTGCAGACTGCCAGCCTCTGTAAGATATATCCTTCGGCGTTAGGTGAGAATCTAGGTGACATGGCTGCCCTGGGCATTGCCATGGACAGATATGAGCATACAGGGGAATAGGTATGAAAACAGGATTACAAGAACTACTACAGAGATATCCTCAGCTTTCCAGCATACGCGATGAACTGACTCAGGCGGCGGACCTGCTTGAGAGGAGTGTGTCACTCAAGGGCAAGATCCTGGTGTGTGGCAATGGGGGAAGTGCAGCCGATGCAGACCATATTGTGGGGGAACTCATGAAAAGGTTCGTCAGGGAACGTCCTCTTGCCCAAGAACTGCAGGAGGCCCTGAAAAAGGTTGATCCTGAAAAGGGGGCCATGCTTGCCTCCTCCCTGGAAGGAAGCATACCGGCCATCTGCCTCTCTGCCCATACAGCCCTTTCAACAGCTTTTGGCAATGACGTGGACAGTTCCATCTCCTTTGCCCAGCAGGTAAGTGGCTATGGCTTTTCTGGTGATGTGTTCTGGGGTTTGTCAACTTCGGGGAATGCCAGGAATGTCCTCTACGCCGCCATTGTAGCCAAGGCCAAAGGTATGAAGGTCTTGGGTATGACAGGCGAGGGGGGAGGCCTTCTTAGAAAGCTGTGTGATGTGTGCATCCGAGTCCCCGAGAAGGAGACCTTCAAGGTCCAGGAGCTTCACCTTCCCATCTATCACTGGCTCTGCATCTATCTTGAATCGGTGTATTGGTAGGGGGTGAAAATGCAGTTGCTTCCAGGTCTGTATCAAGTGGGGGGAAGTCTTTCTGGTTTGACAGCAAACCAAGTGGTGGGACCCTTTAATGATTGTAATGTCTATGCTCTCAAGGTTGGTGAACACATCGTTCTGGTTGATTGTGGGAATGGGGAGACCTTTTCAGCGATTGAGCAGAATATGCTGTCCTGGGATCTTGATCCCAAGGCCATAACCACCTGTCTGTTGACCCATGCACACTACGACCATGCAAATGCAGGCTCGCTACTCAAGAAACGGGGTGTTTCCCTTGTTGCACACCCAGAGTGCTCTGATGCGGTGAAATCAGGTGATGAGCGATGTTGTGGGTACCTGTATCACAGGAAATTTGAACCTTTTGCCGTTGATCAGACAATTGAGGATGGACAGAAGATATCGATTCACGGCCTCTCTGTTGAAGGTATCCATCTGCCTGGGCATACCCAGGGGTGTACTGCCTACATGATTAGCTGGGAGGGCAGGCGCGTGCTGTTCTCAGGTGATGTCATTGGTACATTGGGATATGGGCATTTTGGTTGGGATGGGTCGATAGATTTTGACAAACAGGTCTATATCCGATCCTTGCTCAAGATGGCAAAGCTAGAATTTGATGTCATGCTCCCGGGTCATGGGCTCTGTTCGTTCACCCGTCCGTTGGAGAGGGTAGAGACAAGCTTGAACGAGGCTTTGATGCAATGGAGATGAGACAGGGAGACAAAAAAGGGAACCTCTAGAGGTTCCCTCTTTGCTAGGTCGTCCGAGGACTAGTAGCGGTTATTGTTGTAAGACGGGCGGGGCTTGGCGATAGCTTCGTTAACGCGGAGGTTACGGCCATCGACTTCCTTACCGTCGAGCTGTGAGATAGCGGCTTCTGCAGCAGAATCCTCTTCCATCTCTACGAAACCAAAGCCCTTGGGGCGACGGGTCTCGCGGTCAATGATGATATTAGCAGACAGTACGTTACCGTACTGTGCGAACAGGTCCCGAAGCTCTTCTTCGGAGGTGTTGTAACTCATGTTACCAACGTAAATTTTCTTTGCCATTAAAAGCATCCTTTACAGGCTTTGCCTGCATTCATAATATTGCCCTATTTGGCGCAGTCTCGAACTTTTAGCCTGTCTGCTGGAGGATTCAGTAAAGAATGCATACATACTAAGATAGGAAAACGGACGAGCTGCAACTCAAAAAACTAAAGCAACTGCATACTATCACGGGTGCCATGTAATGTCAATCTCGCAATACTGTCTACTTGTCAATCGTTGCTGAATTCATGATATTTTTGATCAAAACCTTGGCAGTGTGCGAAAAATATAAGCATGGAGTAACAATATTACCATATTTTGCCTGGTAGAATGGGGACAGCGGGATTCTTGAAAAAAGATTGTATGTACCCTGGATCATAGCCAATAGGGCTGCTAAGATACATACCAGAGGGTACACGTGATGAAACATATTGAGGTAGCGGCAGCGGTCATCATACGGGACAACAAAGTCTTTGCAGCCCAGCGTGGAGAGGGTGGAGAACTTGCCTTCCGGTGGGAGTTCCCGGGAGGAAAGCTTGAATCGGGTGAGAAGGGTGAGGATGCCATCGTCAGGGAGATTTTCGAGGAACTGGGGGCAGTTGTCACCGTTTCAAGCCACCTGCTCAGTGTTGTACACCAGTACAGGAGCTTCTCCCTGACCCTTCATGGGTACCTGTGTGAAATTCTGCAAGGGGAGCTTGCCCTAACGGAACACGTGGACTTTAGGTGGCTGGATAAGGGACAGCTCTATTCCATCTCCTGGGCAGAAGCAGATATTCCCCTAGTCAAGGCAGTATCTGCCTTGTTGGAGTAGCCATGAAGCAATCGGTGTCTGCATTGCTGCCGGAAAGCCTGAAGACGGGGTTCCTCGATGCATGCATTGGCTCTTCGGGAGAATTCCGACCCCATCTGGTTCTGAATGATCCCCCCAGAAGCAAGGTGCTCACCTCCCTACTCAAAGAACTGGAGAGTTGCACTTCCTTCGAATTTTCTGTTGCCTTCATCACTTCCGGTGGATTGGCTATGCTTCAGCAAGGACTCCATGAAGCACAACAGAGGGGTGTCAGAGGCAAGATCCTCACTTCAGACTACCTGAACTTTACCGACCCCAACGCTATCGAACATCTCATGACAGGCTTTTCAAACATAGAGGTGCGCGTCTCTAGCGAGAAATCCTTCCATGCAAAGGGATATCTGTTCCATCACCACGATCAGGGGTATTCCTCGCTTGTGCTGGGAAGCTCCAACATCACCCATGGGGCTCTTGCAACCAATAGGGAGTGGAATATACGCCTGGTCTCCCTCACTGAG
Source organism: uncultured Sphaerochaeta sp. (assembly GCA_964617345.1). Classification (GTDB taxonomy): domain Bacteria; phylum Spirochaetota; class Spirochaetia; order Sphaerochaetales; family Sphaerochaetaceae; genus Sphaerochaeta. Next base: position 24,241 of record CAZTXW010000014.1, read on the forward strand.
GGGGAGCTGCTGCAGAAGACCCAACAGGAGTTCTTCCAAGTCTGGCAAGAGTCTGTTGTAGTCAGCCATGCATGGCTTGAGCAGTATAGGAACATCCATGAGAGCTATAGCAGAAACTCAGGTTTCATACCGGTCATTGGAGGGGAACCACTACCGGAAAAGGAGTGCAAAGGGAGGAGAGAAGGGGAGATAGTACCCAACAATATGCAGGGGGAAGCATTGTCCTGCCTTGATGCGCTCCGTAACCAAGGTAAGTCCAAGGCATTGCTCATATCTGCGACAGGAACGGGAAAAACCTTTCTTGCAGCATTTGATGTGGAGGCCCAAAGGCCCAAACATTTCCTGTTCATCGTGCATAGGCAACAGATAGCCCAAGAATCTATGCGTAGTTTTCAGCAGATACTGGGTGAGGATATCTGCTGCGGCCTGTTGGGGGGGGGATCTTCAGTTGTTGATGCCCAGTATCTGTTCGCCATGATACAGACGCTTGCAAAGGATGAGGTGCTCTACTCGTTTGCCCCTGACTATTTTGACTATATCGTCGTGGATGAGGTCCACCATGGGGGCGCAGCCACCTACCGGAAGGTCCTTGCGCATTTCAAGCCTGCATTCCTATTGGGCATGACAGCAACTCCCGAACGTACTGACGACTTTGATATCTACGCTCTCTTTGACCATACCATAGCCTATGAGATACGCCTGAACCAGGCATTGGAAGCCGATCTGCTCTGCCCATTCCACTACTATGGAATTTCTGGGTTGAGTGTGGGTGATGAGAACCTTGAGGACCTCTCACGGTTTTCCTCTGTGGATATGCGTAATCGGATAGTGTACATCAAGCAGATGCTTGAGCGCTACAGCATAGGATCCTATCGGCGCCGTGGCCTGATCTTCTGCAGCCGCAATGAGGAGGCAAGGGAGATTTCAGAAGGGCTCAATGCCTTGGGACTGAAAACGTTGGCACTCAGTGGAGCTGACTCTGCCCTTGAGCGCGATGCCGCCTTTGCCCGCCTTGAGATGGAAGAGGGGGCAATGATGCTTGAATACCTGGTTACCGTGGACATCTTCAATGAAGGTGTGGATATCCCTTCCCTCAACCAAGTGGTTATGATCAGGCCAACCCAGTCAGCTATCATCTTTGTCCAGCAATTGGGTAGGGGCCTGCGCAAGTATCCGGGAAAAGAGTATCTTACCGTTATAGATTTTATAGCAAATTACAAAAATAATTATATGATTCCGATAGCGCTCTATGGGGACAACAGCTATAAGAAGGATAGGTTGCGTAGGGTTATCAGCGGAGGGAGCCTGAGCATACAGGGCCCTTCAACGGTAAGCTTCGACAAGATTGCCAAAGAAAGAATCTATGCATCCATCAATGCAGCCTCCTTCCAGAGGAAAAGCTTTCTCAAAGAGGAGTTCATGAAGGTTCGCACAAAGGTTGGCAGTACTCCAACAATGATGGACTTTATCCGATTGCACGCCATCACACCCTTGGCATTCATCGAATATTCCAGGAACTACTACCAGTTCAAGTGCAGTATCGGCATAGATGAGCATATGCACCTATCGGTCCTACACCTGAAAAGTCTCGACTTCCTCTCCAAAGTGATCTGCAATGGCATACGTCCCTACGAGGCGATGATACTCTCTTCCCTCATGCAAGGGGAGGATGGCATTACTGTCAGGAGTCTGCAGGGGCAGACTGAGAACACCTATGGCTTTATTGCACGTGAAGCGTCACTACAGTCTGCCATCGCCCTCTTGCAAGGGGGATTCTTCCAGAAAGCACAGGTTGCAGCTTTTGGAGGGCTGTCCTACTGTGAATGGAATGAAGATTCTCTGGTTCCGACACGGGCGTTCAAGGACCTCTTGGACAATGAGACCTATCGCAGGGAGGTGGATGACATCCTCGCCCTTGGGGAGTTTGAGTACAGGCAATACTCGCTGGAGGGGAGGGGCGAACACGATCTTGTGCTGTACCAGAAGTACACTCGCCAAGAGGTGTGCCGCCTGCTGAATTGGCCAAAGGACGAGGCGGCGACCATATATGGGTACAAGGTGCATAGGCCAACAGCTACCTGTCCCATCTTTGTGACATACCATAAGGATAGGGAGAACATTGATGCAAGCATCGATTACCATGACATGTTTCTTTCCAGGGATGTCTTCCAGTGGGAGACACGCAACAATGTCAGACTCGATTCCACAGAACCGCGATATATTCGGGGGGAAGAGGGAGCTATGCAGACACTGCTGTTTGTACAAAAGAGCAATGATGAAGGCCGGGCCTTCTACTATATGGGTGAGATGCATTTCATTTCGAATGAACAGAAGACCAAGACTAGCGGCAAGGGCAAGGTACTGCCTGTTGTGGAGATGCATTTCAGGATGCAACCCAGCGTACAGCCTGAGCTGTACTCCTATATCATTGAGAAGCTTGAGCCCGATGCCCTCGATGCTGTTGCAGGCATTGGATAGCCAAAACTATACAGGTAGCAAGCAGGACGTGGATACCATACTTGGACAGAGGTTCTGATCCTATCATTGTTTCCACTGAAACCAGGGGGGAGCTGGTTTCGGTGTCTCCGTTTTTTTAGGGGAATATTGGCTCTCCAACTCTTGACGGATGACCTGCTCTATACGATTCTTTAGGCAGGATATGATACAGAGAAAAAACAGACATACTAGTGTCTCGATATCCTTTGGCTGTTGATTTCAGCAGACCAATCTTTTTTCTGTTTTGCAATTTGATCAAGCCAGTCTGGCTAAAGGAGCGAAATGTGAATAAGAAGCGTGAAACTATCAGAAAACCTGTAGATCGTGAAGCAATTCCTGATTGGGATGATCAGGATAGGCAGCTTCCTCCCAAGGGGGCAAAGAAAGGCCGCCGCCGCTCAGAGGAAGAGGATATGATCCTGGATAAGGATGATGATTGATCGTAGGGCACTACACTCCCCCATGCACGCATTGTGCCCGGGGGATTTTTCCTATAGGGGGCAGATAGCCTCTGCGACATTGCTCTTGGAGCTCTCCACCTTGAACTTGGGAATGGTCTGGGTGTAGAGGGTCCTTCCCCCCTGGTCCTGGAATGCAACCTGCAGGGTGTACTGCCCTGGATCGAGGTTTGCAGAGCCTACCCATGCTGTTGCAGGCAAGAAGTGTGAGCTGCGCACATCAGCGGACTCACTTGCATAGTTGGCTATTTTCATAAACCAACCCAGAATCTCTTCTCCCAGGGTCGGCGGTTCATTTTCCCTGATCACACTGTCATATATCGCGATTCCAAGGGCTTTCAGGGTCGATCGAGTCACCGCCTTCAGGCGGGCAAGGGAGGATGATGCCTTGAAGGTCTCGATGGCGACCAAGCTCAGGCTCTCAATCTTTTCCAGGCGAAAGCTCGTCCCATCTTCCAAGGATACGACAACCCTCTGGATGGGGGAGGGTTTTGCCACCAGTACGGGGTAGGCAATCTTTGCATAGTTGTTCCTCGAAACATAGATTGACTCGACCACCTCACGCTTGTGTGGCGACAAGCCATTGAAAGCAACCAGGTTGAGCCTGGCCTTCTGCTCCGGGACAGGGGCATCTTCAGAATCGATGGAGGAGGGGCTTGCAAAGGGGTAGAGGGTAGGCTGGGTCTGAAATGATCGCCTTACCTGCTCAAGTGAGTATCTGAACATGTTGTCATCACCGATTCCCCTAGCGACGACCATGCTCAGGTAATTTGCCAGGGCGGAGGAGGAAAAGGAGCTGGAGTAGGTCTCCATAGTGCCATTTTCTACTCCCTTCTCCTGTGCATATTGGGTGACCTTCCTGGCCTGGGTCTCATATCTTTGCTTGAGCAGGGACTGCTTCTCTATCGAGCGGTTCAGCTCCACAAGGGCTGACTCCTCCTCTCCGAGATGCAGGTAGTTCAGAGCCTTGAATACATTGATATAGATGTCCTCATATGCCTCCCCCTGATAGTCACGTGTGTTGTCGTTGACAAGGAAGGAAGCAATGTTTGCTGTGACGCTTTCGGTATAGGCCTCTTGGATTTTCCTCTCCGAGGAGGAGAGAAGTTCGTTGGAGAGCTTGTACTGACCGCCTAGGCGGGAGAGCAGGCCGGCATCCAAATCCATGATCAGAGAACCCTGGCGCTGGATGATGGATTCACGTTTGGAAAGCAGGCTCTCATAGGCTGCAGGGAAATTGCCCTGCCGGTAGAGGTTTTCTGTATTGGATATGTCTATGACAGAGGAACAACCTGATAACAGGAGAACCAGTAAGAGTGCGGACAACCTTGCTAATTTTCTCATATCCACTCCACTCCTGCCGGTATATCTGCGAATTGTTTCATAGCTATGAAAAAAGTACCATTATTGCAACTCTGATGCAACCAAAATATACAGTTCCAGAGCTGAAGTATTGTCTGGAAGAGTGGTTTTTTTCATATTTCTATTCACATATGCGCTTTTGTATTGTACCATGAGCTATACCCTGTTTGTAACCCCCTTCAGAGGGTTCTTGTTTTATTGTGTATACAATCTGACGATGATGGGGCATAGGGGAGTACTGTAAACCAAAAAGCCCTATAGTATGTATACATGGACGTAATTGTTGGATGAGGGAGTAGTATATGAAAAAAGTCGTGAGTCTCAGTTTTCTGCTCGTGGTGATGATCACCCTCTTGGTATCCTGTCAGTCCACAGTCTCTGTGGACAGGCTCTCATCAGATACCGATATAGACCTCAGCGGTAACTGGAATGATACGGATATCCGTCTTGTTGCCTCAGCCCTGGTCAAGGATAGCCTGAACTCCCCTTGGGTAGACAGGTTCAGGATGAAGAATATGAAGAACCCTGTGGTGATCGTTGGCAGCTTCCTCAACAGGAGCAGCGAACACATCGATACCTCCATCATAGCCAAGCGCTATGAGATGGAGCTCATCAACTCTGGCAAGGTTGACATGGTTGCCGATGTGTCCTTCAGGGCCACAGTCCGGGACGAACGCGAAGAACAGCAGTACTTTGCAAGCGAATCGACAGCAAAGGCCCTAGGCAAGGAGATCGGTGCGGACTACCTGTTGCAGGGCTCTGTGAGGACCAATCTGGACCAGGTCGGTGGGAAATCGGTGAGGACCTATTACGTCTCCGCTGAACTGATCGACATCGAGACCAACCAGAAGGTCTGGGTCGGAGAGGAGACTATCAAGAAGATGGTCAAGCAGAGCAAATATAAGTTTTGATACAAGCAGGAGCACCTATGAGACAGTGTAGACAGATGGCTCTTTTGCTCGCCCTGATGGCCTTTCTTTTCTCGGCTAGTGGCTGTGCATCCCTATCGACAGGTTCGGCTACCCCTCGTTGGCTTGACGAGCTGTACGACAAGCAGTACAGCGAGGATACCTATCTCTGCGCGGTAGGCAGTGGCTCCTCGCGTGAGAAGGCTGTTGATGCAGCCCTCTCCTCCCTTTCACAGGTGTTCAACTCCCAGGTGAACTCTGTGACCACCGTCTCCTCCCTTTCAACTGCCCGTACGGATGCAATGGGGGAGGTGAGATTTACCGAACAGTCGGAGATGATGGACAAGGGGACCGTAAGCTCCTCCACCGATAGGATAGTGGGAGCCGAGGTGGTGAACACCTACATCGATGCCAATGCAAGAACCTATGTCAGGGTAGCCTTGCATCGGAAGAGGACCTCTGATCTCTATCAGAAGGAGATCAATGAGCTTGACCTCTCGATCATGCAGGCAAAACGAAATCTCATTACCGTCAATGAGCCCTTGGAGAGGTATTTCATCCTCAGCAAGGCTGTCTCTTTTGCCAGGAAGCAACAAAACCTCTATGACCAGATACAGGTTCTGCTGAAAAAAAGCCAGAATTCGACACTGATACCCCTGGAACGGGAACTTGCAGCCATAGCCTCCTCTGTGAAGATTGCCCTAACCGTCGATAGCCTTGAAGACCATCAGATGATCTTCTCAGCATTCTCACAGAAACTGGTCGAGCTTGGGTTCTCTGTTGTTCCCCTCGATGCCAATCCTACGGCATTTTTGGACCTGCAGTATTCCTGCACCCCCCTTGAGCTGGCAGACAGCCCGTACAGATACGCACGCTACACACTTTCGGCACAGCTCACTAGCGGTGGTTCCACCCTCTTCTCGTATCAGAAGATTGAACGGGAAGCTGCCATGAGTGAAGCAGAGGCCCAGAAAAAGGCCTTGGCTCAGGCTACAACGAGCGCGGTCGCAGAATTTTTTACCCTCTTACAGCAAACGCTAGGGGATACAAAATAGAATTATCGTAGAATCGGAGGTTTGTAATGAAAAAAATGGTAATCGTTCTTGTCGCAATGCTTATGGTATTTGGTCTCACCGGATGTGCTTCCGTACAAGAGGAAGCCCCACCACCAGCTCCTGAAAAGAAAGTGGTCCTTGGTGCCGATGGCATTCCCCAGCCAGACTGGGTATACAAGACTGTATCGAGCCAGGACATGCACTTTGAGTCCGGGTATGGGATGATGAGCAACAAGCAGAACTCCATCAAGCGAGCAACCGTTGAAGCCAAGAACAAGATTGCAGCATGGGTAAGCACCTCCGTCAAGGAAGTTGTAGTGACGTATGTGAATGATGCCGGTAGCGGAGACAATCGCCAGGCTATGGATGCCATGGAAACCATCAGTCAGCAGGTCGCCGAGGCAACTCTTTCCGGTGTATCCACTGAAGAGATGTGGGTGGACGCAGATGGCGGAGTCTGGGTGCTTTGCTCCATCCCCATTGCAAATATCGAACAGAGCTTCGAGCCTGCTGCAGAAGCTGTCGCGGAAGCCTTTGTCGAAAGCGATGCTGCCGCTGCTGCAAATGCAAAGATGAAGGATGCTTTTGCAAACCTCCTGAAAAAGGCAAACTAACCAGCAATGAGAACTATTGTGCTTGTGGGCATACTCATTCTCTCTCTGAGCGGATGCTCCACCACCGGTGGGGTATCAGAGAGGAGAGGGGATGTTTCTGCCCTTATGTTGCTGGACTTGAGCAGGTACCCCTCAGATGTCTATGTGGGGATATCAGGACCCTATTCCACCCAGGAGCGTATGGTTGAGCAGGCGATCCTCTCCTGTGCAAGGAGCATCCTCCTTGAGCGCTCTCTCGCCTTGGACAACACCCTGGTGATGCAGTCCAGCAGTGATAAGGGACTTGTTTCCTTTGCCCAGAAAGAAAAGGCATTCTATGATGATACGATGCTGACTGAGGTTATCTCAGATCTTGAAGTGCTCTCAGTCACCTTTGATGAACAGGCAGGCTCTGTTGTCCTTGCCCGTTATCCCAAGGCCCTTCGGACAAGGAGAAGCTATACATCTACCAAAGGTTCAGACGGCAAGCCTGATTGGCTGTTGAAGCTGCCACAGGTAGACGGCTATCGCTTCGGCATAGGAAGCAGCAAGGCCTACTACTTCCTCAACGACTCCCTTGAGGCCTCAGATTTCTCCGCTGCCCAGAATCTTTTGGACCTCAATACCGAACATGCCTTCTCCACGTCGATTGATACCAGCAGCACAAGCAGGATGGAACATGTCCTCTACCAGGCCCAGCGAGGCCTGCTTCTTGGCTTTACCATAGTGGACCGGTATTATGACACTGAGAACGATACGTACTGGAGCCTTGCCTCCATCACAGAATAAGGAGCTGCAAAATGAATAGGAAACTTCTCTGTCTTGCATGTGGAATTGGTCTGTTGCTTCTGCTTGCAGGGTGTGCAAGCACCCACAAGCCAAATCCCGATGGTTCACCATACTGGACGACATCCACTCCCAAGAGTACCAGGACGCTCCACTACGATGTGGGATCAGCGAAACAATCAACTTTCCAGCTAAGCCTCTTGCGCGCTGAGTCAGCAGCCAAGGACGCCATCGGACGATGGGCATCCACCACCGTGGACAATGCCCTGGTGACCTTTGTCGAGGAGGCAGGGGAGTCTCTGAGAAACCAGCAGACCCTGGAGGTGTTGCAGAACCTGAGTGTGCAGACAGTGAACATTGCCTTGCGGGGTGTTACGGTAGTCGAGCGGTATACAGCCCCTGATGGGACTGTATGGGTACTCTCCTCCTACCCTGTGAAGAACCTCAAGGATGCCTACAGGCAGCAGACCGAAGAGTTGGAGCGCAAGCTTGAGATGGCGGAGGCCAAGGCAGAGGTCATGATGGCATACCTGGACAGCCAGCTTGAGAAGGAAGTTGTTGAACCCTAAAGCCTCTTTTTGGGTGAATTAACACTACTTTGTTGTTTATGGCAATTACTCTCTTGACCAACAGGAGCGTAATTGCCATCTTATTTGTAGGAGTTCCTATCATGAATAAAACCATCATTATCATACTTGTTTTATTGATCATCATCTTGTTGCTGTTTTTCGTCTCCAAGGTCTTTGCCAATGGTACAGGCGAAACCTCTTCTGAACCTGCAGAGAAAAAGGCTTCCTACCGGAAGATATCCGCCCAACAGGCGAAAAAGATGATCGACAGTGGTCAAAGCCTCATTATCCTAGACGTCCGTACCCCCGGTGAATTTGCTCAGGAGCATATCCCCGATGCAATCAACATACCCAATGAGACCATAGGGAAGGAAAGACCCATCTCCCTGGCAGATCCCGATGCCACCATCCTGGTATACTGCAGAAGCGGCTCCAGGAGCGCACAGGCAAGCAAGAAGTTGCTGAGCCTTGGCTACACTGAGGTCTACGACTTTGGTGGGATCATCAACTGGCCCTACGAAACCGTACAGTGAGGCCGCCTGTGATCAAGGGAGCAATACACCATCCGGAATACCTTCATATCCATGACAAAGGAGGTGCCTTTGCCTATGGATCGGACCAGGAGTGGTACCCCATGCTCTGGCAACGCAGGGCTGGGTGCGGGCCTACCACTGCAAGCAATCTGATGCTCTACTTCCAGCAAAAGCACAATCCTCGCTTGCTGGACAAGGATGAGGCACTTCATATGATGCAGGAGCTGTGGAAGCTCGTTACCCCCGGTATCATGGGGGTACATCTGCTCAGCCAGTTTACCAAGGGAGTGGAGGTCTTTCTGCCGAAGCTCCCCTCTGCCCTCACCGAGCGGACCCTGAAGATACCCAAGGCAAGGGAGAAAAGACCCTCCCTTTCCCAGGTGGTTGCTTTCCTCATCGCCGCCTTTGCATCTGATTCGCCGGTTGCATTCCTTAATCTCTCAAAGGGTTCAGTACCCAACCTTGACGAGTGGCACTGGGTAACCCTCGTCGCCATAGAGCAGGAGGGGGAGGATAGGCCTGTGTATGCCACCCTCTATGATGCTTCCCGGAGGTGGAAGATCGACCTTGGGCTCTGGTTGGAGACCACTACTCGTGGTGGTGGATTTGTCTGGTACCAGAGTCCTGTTCCAGCAGAAGCCTGATGACCTGCTCTTCGTCTACAGGCCTGCTGAAGAGGTAGCCCTGCATGTAGTCACAGTTCATGTCCAGCAGCAGCTGACGTTGCTGCTCTGTCTCCAC
>CAZTXW010000015.1:0-33690 GCA_964617345.1 uncultured Sphaerochaeta sp.
TAAACAAACATTTTCTCCTATGTCAATCTACTTTTAGTACCTTTGACCTATAATCATAGTTCCATATGAAACATATTCCTGAAAAACCGTTTGCCTGTCTCTGTACGAAAGATCCTCTCATACACCTGCCCATACGTTTCCTTAGGTGTATCCTTCTCCTGGAGGTTCACCAGAAAGTCACTTTCAATGAGAATCTGATAATCTTGCCCATTGATATCCGTATAGGTATGGTGGTGTCCCACCAGGTATGCAACACGATCGATTACTGCAAGAGCGAACGGAAGTTCAGCAAGGATAGACCTGGCTATAGGAGGGCCCTCGAGCTCCTGGAGATCACCACTACATCTGCCGTCATACTTTTGCTCACATACCTTTATTCCAATGTCATGGACAACAGCTGCTGCTTCGAGTGTCAGAAGAGTGTTGTCATCAAGGCCCTCCAACAAGCCGATAGCCCTTGCATACCCATGCACCTTAACCAGGTGTGCAATGCGCCTCACATCGGGAGAGTCATACGCAATGGTTTTGTCCAGCAACGTAGCTATCAGGATACTATGGTTCATGGGGGCACCTCTTTGGATAAACTGAACCACACCAGGATGAAAAACGCAAGATGTTGATAGGAAAGATGACTTTATCATATCATCTTTCCTATTGTACCCTCTTCACCTCTATCCCACGAAGATCCCATGCAGCCTGCATCATGGCAAAGTACTTATCATTGGGCAGGTAATCGGGAACTGAATTGCCTGTTCCCAATGCAAAAGATCCTCTCTTTGCACTCTTTTCCAAGAGAGCAAGCGATCGATCATAGACACGCTCCTCTGACTCCATAATCAGGTAATTGACATCAATGCCACCAAGGATTGCTATCTCGTCATGATATCTCTCCCATGCTTTTTCTACGGGGAGAATAGAGTCCTCAAAGGAGTGTTTTCCCTCATAGTTTTCAGTTATCCAATGAAAGACCGGATAGACATTCCCACAGGTATGCAGCAGGGCCGGCTTCTTTGCAGCATGGATAGCCTGAGCAATCTTCTCATGCCAGGGTATGAGCCATCTGCCCATTTGATCCGGACTGAGAAGCGTCTGGGTGTTGAACCCCCAGTCATCGTTGGAAAGGCTCGCCCCAACAGCATCAAAGGTAGAGACTTCGCTGTAGTATTTCACCAGGCGACTGCCAACAGCTTCAAAAAGGGCATCAACGAGCTCTTCATCATCAACCATCATATAACAGAGATTCTCATACCCTGTCAGGGATATAACAATCTCTTCAACACCACCAGGTCCTGAGGGTATCAACTTCATCCCCTCGGGCAAGTAAGCAGCTACCTGTGTGAGATAGCTATAGTCGATATCGGAGTAATCAGGCCATGGATATGCTTCAAACGCTTCCCAGGAGTCGATATGAGACCCTTCATTGAGGGAATAGGTCCTTTGCTCCTTGTGATGTTCGCGTAACTCAGGGAAAACCAGTGACTGAGGTGCCAACAAGGTAGCATAATCGTAGCCAAGATGGTGAAAGGCAAGAGCCATTTTCATCCTCTGGGTAAAAGCCTCATCACCCTTAGGAATCTCAGAAGGGTCCACCACTGCATCATATACAGCATCGTTCATATAGAATTCAAAGAGGACTGGCCGAGAAGGACACTTTCTTTCCAGCACCGTAAGTAATTCTGAAAAATCTGGTTGTATTGCAGACAAGCTTTTCATCTCCTATATTCCCAGTGTACCAGCCTTTTTCCCTTGGTGCACAAAAATTCTCCTTTGCATAGTTCTCTGGCACATTCAGGTCAGCAGGAAGAGTACCGCTAGAGAAAAGGGGGGAAAAGCAAGCTTTTTCGAGGAATCCTATCTTCAGGAGTGTGGAGGATTGCTCCCATTCCAAAAGAATAGGATGAAGGTCCATGTCCCAATTGGCAGTAGCATGAGCAACACAGTTCCTGTAATCTCTGACAACAACCTTCTTACCATCTTTGGGATCTCACTACTCTTCCCTATGCATTTGTCTTTCTTGCAGCGTAGGAATGTTCCATACGTGCTTCTCTAGTTAAGTTTATTTTGAAATTCCCGTGGGGTAAGTCCGACGATTTTCTTAAAAAGCACACTGAAGTACCGTTGGTCCCGAAATCCAACCTGATTTGCGACCTCATAGATCTTTGCAGAACTATCGCCAAGAAGCAGGCAGGCCTGCTTGATCCGATAGTTCAAGAGATAATCACCTATGGTGTACCCAGTCTCATCCTTGAATAGTCGACTCAGATAGCTTTCACTCATCAGAAGTTCCTTGGAAATATCCTGAACACCAATATCTTCAGTAAACCGAAGCTCTATGAATTGAACGGCACGGGAGACATGACTTTTCTGAACGCTTTGCTCTCCCCGAAGATATTCCTGGAATAGCATGATACGGCTATCTTCCATTTTTTCCATCTGCACCTTTACCTTTTCATACTCCTTCCGTTCTACGACCTTAGCACAAGTTCTCTTAAGCAGTGATTGGAACTCCAGTTCATCCAATGGTTTTGAAATATACTCCACCACCCCAAAACGTAAGGCTTTCCTTGCATATTCGAAACTATTGTATGCAGTGAGAATGATGAACAATGCATCACACTGAGTATGGAGCCTCTCAATCATCTGGATACCATCCAACACAGGCATCCGTATATCCGTAATGACAATATCAGGGTGCAACTCCTGGATAATCTTGAAACCCTCAAGCCCATTCTCCGCTTCCCCCACCACCTCACAGTGCAAGGCATTCCAGTCAGTGGTAAAAATGATACCCTTTCGCAGGAGCAAGGAATCTTCCACAACAACTACCCGATACATGGTGCCTCCCCTTCCCTATTCTTTTCCTGAAACCATCGAGGATCATACACGAGGGGAACCGATATCCGAACAACAGTTCCCGATCCTACTTGACTTGTAATATCCAATCCATACTCATCCCCAAAGTACAGCTGTATCCTCCGGTGGACATTGCTGACACCAATTCCTTTGGATAGCTTGTTCGTTTCACCCGATTCCAATAATTTTGATAAAATCCCCTCCTCGATACCTGCCCCATCGTCAATGATTTCCAGGATGCAGGAATTGTTCTCAACACGGCCTTGTATCTGTAGCAAGCATTTTCTGGCAATGGTATCCATTCCATGGAAAATTGCGTTCTCTACAATCGGCTGGATGATGAGTTTGGGTAGAAGTACTTCACCAAGTTCCTCAGGAATGTCTAGGGAAAAATCGAACTTGTCCGGATAGATCACTTGCTGGATAGAAAGGTAACTGCCAATGACATGCATCGTCTCATTCACCGTCTCGATATCATCACTGTTGGACATGCTGCTCTTCAGCAAGGTACCCAAACGTGAAACTACAAGATTTATTTCCTTGTTCATGTTGAGCTTGGAAAGATACCGTATGCTATCCAAGGTATTGTAGAGAAAATGGGGGTTGATCTGGGCTTGAAGATGTTTTATTTCTGCAAGTCGCAACCGGTCTTGCTTTTCCAAATCCAAGCGAAACAGCCTATCCAGTTTCCAGATCATTCTATTCAAGCCTCGGGAGAGCAACCCGATTTCATCACGGCTACTGATGTTGGAACGTATCTGCATGTCCCCTTGCTCCACACGAGCCATGACACGGACAATTTCCAGCACTGGTCTGCTGATGCTTTTCGCAACCATCCAGGAAAAAATCAGGCATAGGGCCAATGCAAGCACGGCTAAGATCAAGGTCACAATACCAATATAGGTCAGATTGCGGAAAACAAGCCCGACTGGTACAGCGGAGAGAATCTGAAGCCCATACGGGAGAAGCTGTCCACTTGCAAGAAGGAATCTCTCATCATTGAACCGTTGCAAATAGCTCTTATCTTCAGCAGGTGGTGCAATTTTAGCGCGATAGGTTTCCTTGACAAACGGGGACCCCTCCCCTATGCCCAAATTGTCATATACAAGGTATTGCTGTTTGTCCAACAGCGCATACAAAACATGGAGATCTGTTGCCACACCCCGAAGCATTTTCCCAATACTCTGATACGGGATATCAAGTAGGGCATATCCCAGCAACTCATTGGTCTGGGGGTCTCTGATCGCACATCCCAGTGAAACGGCAATCTCTATCCCTTCAGTGGTGACATACCGATTAGGGTATACAACGAACTTGTCCTGATCGGAAACTGCCCGCAGCAGGCCCCATTGGGAAAACAACGCGGGGTCATTGAGAGAGGACTGGAAATGCTGGGAGACTGATAGGCTTCCATCATGTGAAACCACATGCATGCCAAACTCAGAGGCATACCCTACGAGCAGGACATACATCTTCCGGTACATATCCTGAATCGCAGATTCAGAAGTATCGGCACGTTTCAAAACCGCAACCAACTCCTCATCTTCACAAAAGTCCTCCAGGCGTTCACCAAAATCTGAAAATACCTTACTAATGGTTTCCCCGGCCCGTTGGGAGGTAGTCATGACCTGTTTTTCCAACTGATTCATGGATATCTTCATGGAGATGAACATGGTAAACACCCCCAGTACTATAACCGGGACGATGCTTACCATCATAAAACTGTACAACAATCTGAAGAAGAATCCTCTGTGCACGGTACTCCCTTATCCTCAGTCTCCTGTAGGGACAATAGCTATACTATCATACAATTGAGACTTTCCCATGACTGACCTTCATGAAAATCAAGAGTGAGACTGCTGTCGTAATAGACAATATTGAAGCTAGAGCTGCAGCAGTACCAAAACTGTTTCGTACCACTTCCGTATAAATGGCAACAGCTATCGTTGCCGTCTTCCCTGTATATAGCATGATACTGGAGCTCAACTCATTGATACAGGTTATCCAACTGAGAATTGCACCTGAAATGACTCCAGGAGCCATAACCCTCACCGTTATCTTCCAAAATGTTTTCATCGGTGAGACCCCAAGGCTGATAGAAGCCTCTTCGATCACCGGATCCATCTGATGAAGGAAGGCACTACAGGAACGAACAGTGAAGGGCAACTTGCGAATTACATAGGATACAATCAGGATCATGGGTGTTCCAGTGAGCAGGAGAGGAGGATTGTTGAAAGCCACCAACAGGCTGATTCCCAACACTGAACCGGGTATTACATACGGAAACATGACAAGGATATCAAGAGCTACCGCTGTTTTCCCCTTCTTCCTCACAATGAGATACGCAATGAGCATACCTACTATCACAATGAAAACAATCGATATGACCGAATACACATAGGTATTCGATATTGGCTTGGACAACCTATAGAGAATGTTCTTGTAACTGTCCAAGCTGAACCCCCCTACGAAAATCGGCCCCCTCGTCTGAATGAACGAGGTGATAAGCACCACAATCTGTGGGAGAATGGCAAATCCTGCAATGAGATATACGGGAAAGGAGACCAGAAACCGTCTGAACCCGCTAAGCTGCACCACTACAGGAGGTCGCATCGCCGTCATCGTGTAGTTTTTTTTGGCTATCAGCCACCGTTGGGTGAGCAGGACAAATATGGAACAGCAAACAATGACAACACTCAGGGCACTTGCAAGGTTGGCATTTCCACCCATTTCTGACATGTACTCCTCATAGATCAGTACAGGAAGGACCTTATACCCCTCCCCAATTAGCATGGGTGTTCCAAAATCAGCCAATGCAGTCATAAAGACAATTATTGCTCCGGCAGCAATGGAAGGAAACACCACTGGCAAGGTTATGGTCAGCAAACGCCTCAGTTTGGGAGAGCCTAAGTTTTCTGCAGCCTCTTCAAGAGACCGGTCGATACTGGACATTGCCCCAGAAACATACAAATAGATGTAAGGAAACATCATCAGGGTAAATATGATGATGATCCCACCCCTACCATAGATAGTTGGTGTGATGATCCCAAAGCTCTTGAATATCTTGGTAATGAAACCTGCACGTCCAAACAGTACGATCCAAGAATAGGCACCGATAAATGGGGGAGACATGAGGGACATGATGATCATCACATGGAGAACCTTCTTTCCTAAGATATTGTAGCGCGTCATGAGGTACGAGATGGGTATTCCTATTGCCAAAGTTGTCAGCATTGTCGTAAATGCCACGGAAAGGCTTCTTTGCAGGGTAGTATAGTAGTAAGGAAGGGAGAAGAAATCCCTATAGTTCACCAGGGTAAGGCCACTGCTTTTGGGTGTGAAAAAACTTTGGATTATCAAGGAAGAAAAGGGGAATACGAGAAAAAGCAGGATTGCCAGGAAGATCACAATACGGGCTAGATTCCAAAAATCAAAAAATCTCTTATACAAGGGTGATGCTGCCATCATGTTAGCACCTCCTTCGTATGTGCATCAAACACACTCACCTTGTTACAGAGGAAAGACACATATACTTCACTGTCATTATCTCGAAGATCATCCATATCCTTGGTATACTCATTCAACTCTACAATTTGACCATTTTCCAATTGGACCTCATAGTTGATGAAATCACCCAAGAAGGTGGATAGGATAATGGTTCCACGAAGACCAGTATCAGAAAAGAAAAAATGCTCGGGTCGGATGGAAACAAGGACATCCCCTGTATATTCCTTCTTCAAGGGAAGGTGACATCGAAAGGTTTTCCCGATAGTTGTGTTCTCAGAAGAGGAGGTACCAACGGTGGCATCCAAGAAATTGGAAGTACCTATGAATCCGGCTACGAAGGGATCAGAGGGTTTCTTGTAGATCTCCAAGGGGGAACCAATCTGTATGATGGAACCATCCTTCATGACAGCTATCCGGTCGCTGATGGCAAGGGCTTCCTCCTGGTCATGGGTGACATAGATGGTGGTGATCCCTAGTTTCCTTTGCAATTTCTTGATGACAGTACGCATCTGTACCCGCAGCTTCGCATCCAGATTCGACAAGGGCTCATCCATGAGAAGCACCCCGGGTTCAATTACTATCGCTCGTGCCAAAGCCACCCGCTGCTGTTGTCCCCCTGAAAGCTCGGAGGGCTTCCTGGAAGCGAGAGCCTGTATTTGTACTTGCTCTAGGGCATTCTCGACTCTCTTCAGGATACTTGAGGATTCAACTTTTCGTGCTTTCAGTCCATACGCAACGTTTTCGGATACATTCATATGGGGAAAAATAGCGTAATTCTGAAATACCATTCCAATGTCCCTTTTATGTGCCTCCACATGATTGATCACTGTATCGTCAAAACATATTTCTCCCCCATCAATGGAGTTAAAACCGGCTATCATCCGTAACAGGGTAGTTTTACCACATCCTGAAGGACCGAGCAGGGTGAAGAATTCTCCCGGTTTTATGAATATGTCCACATCTTTCACCGCAACAAAATTCCCATACCGCTTCACTGCTTTCTTTATGTTTACTGAATGACTCATTTAGTCCTATCCTTGTGTATTGGTAGGGGCTTCTCCATGAAAAGCCCCTACGAACTCTCTTGATGTCCTGTTGGACCAATAAAGGTTACCAACGCAGAGTCTTTACCTACCGACTACAATATTCTTCCACTTGTTGATAATGTCAGCTTTGTTCAAGGAAGCCCAAGCAAAATCATAATCCACCAGCTTGATATCCGACATGGGGGGAAGGCCAGTGGGAGGAGCCAAGTCATCACGGACAGGGCGGCGATTGAAATTATCCCTCATAACTGATTGGTTTTCCTGGCCAAGCATGAAATCGACGAAGGTTTTTGCGTTTTCAGCATGTTTCGCACCCTTTACAATTGCAATGGAATCAGGAACTGCTGAAGTGCCTTCTGCTGCATACACCATTCCTACATTTGCGCCGGCCAAAACATATGTCTGGACTGATTTTTCCTGGGTTAGGCCAATGTAGTATTCACCATCAGCAACCAACTTATAGGAGTTTGACGAGCTTCCTTGAATCTTCCCATCAAGATTTGCGACCAATTTTGCAATAAAGTCCCATCCCTTCCCGTCTTCTTTTCCAAACGCACTTATCATGGTGCATAGTAGCGTATAGGCTGAACCTGATTTTGCAGGATCTGCAAAAGCGATCTTCCCCTTCCATTTCGGATCCAATAGGTCTGCCCAGCCTTTGGGAGCTTCAGCATCGCTCACAAGCTCTTTGTTGTACATGATTACCACAGGGACTGGGGATTCGCCGATCCAGGTTTTATCTACTGCTTTGCTGGTAGCGGGAATGTTGGCATCAGAAGATGATACGAATGGCTCGAAGTACTGTGCGAAAGCAGCAGCAGACTCAGCACCGCCACCCCAGAAGACATCACACAGAGGATTTGCTTTTTCAGCCTCAATTCTCTTGAGCAATTCCCCTGAACCTGCGGCAACCACATCTACGGTAATACCAGTTGCATCCTGGAATGCCTTTACCCCTGCGTTCAAAGGGCCTGATTCGTGTGGTGAGTATACCGTTACAGAACCTTTCGCTCCACTGGGGACCTCTTCCTTTGCACCAGTGGCAAAGACAAGACAACTGATCCCGACAAACAAACAGATTAGAAAAATGGCTTTCTTCATGAAAGACCTCCTTATTGTTGGTATCCGCAACAAGACTGTTGCAGCTACATCTACTGAAATTATTCCCATGAGATACTGTATGTGTATATTCAGAGCTATTCGTGCCCGAAAGCAATTTCATTCCAAGATTGGAGAATCTCTTGCTTGCTCCCTGAAGCCCAATCCAAGTCATAGTCAACCAGCTTGATGGAGCTCATGGGAGGCAAGCCCTTCGGTGGTGGCAAATCAGAGCGTACAGGCCTTCGGTAATACAAGGTCGCCATCATATTCTGATTATCCTTTCCCAGCAGAAAATGAATGAACTGAAGGGCGAGTTCGCGCTGCTTGCTCCCTCGTACAAGTGCTATTGCATCAGGGACTGCACTAGTCCCTTCCCGTGGATAGGAAATACCAAGTTGAGCACCACTTTGGATATATGTTTGTGCAGATTTTTCCTGACTGAGCCCGATATAGAATGTTCCATCAGCTACCAACCTATACGTATCAGCTGAGTTGTCCAGAATTTTGCCATCGAGGTTCTCCACAAATTCCCTGATAAAATTCCATCCCTCTCCATCTTGCACCCCAAAAGCGGTCAACATGGTACAGAGCAAGGTATAGGCGGAACCGGACTTGCTGGGATTTGCAGAGGCAATCTTTCCTTTCCACTGGGGAAGTAGCAGGTCAGCCCAAGCCGTCGGGACATCCTCAGGCGAAACCAGAATAGTATTGTAGATAATCACTACCGGTGCAGGTGATTCCCCAACCCAGAGAGAGTCGGGATCCTTACTTTCTTTGGAGATCCGATCGTCATAGAGGGTGGTGAATGGTTCAAAGAGGTCTGCATTTGCCGCAATTGATTCTGCTCCCCCTCCCCAAAACACATCACAGAGTGGATTCCCTTCCACATGCTCTCTTCTGATGCGTTCAAGCAACTGCCCTGTACCTGAAGAAACAACATTCACAGAAATTCCTGTAGTTTCCTGAAATTCTTTTACAGCAGCATACAATGGTTGGGAGTCGTGGGGGCTATAGACGGTGAGGGTTTGCTGACTTTCAACTGGAAATGATCGGTCTTCATATAACCCTGATGCTATCAAGGGAAGAACTGAAAAAATCAGTAGGCATAGTGTAAGTGTTACCTGTTTTCGCATAATCCCTCCCTGTATAGTGAAAAGGCTATCATGGGCAATCACTGTCCACAACCACGACGTTTCGACTATTTTGTTAAGGATTCTATTCTTTGTTAGGCTAGGAGAGTGTTACTTTTACAAAATATGCTTACGAAGAGCTAGTAGTATCCCAGTATTTTTCTACTCTGTTGATTGCAAAATGGGACGTTGCCCAGAGATCCTTCTAGCATAAGCAACAGTTACCATAGGTTCGGCTTGATACTATAGGTTTCAGTTTTGTATCAAGCGAGTCCTCGCAGATTAGCCCTCCAATCCTTCTCCCCTATGCCCACCAATGCTCTCCTCCCAGGTCTTTTCAACAGAGAAGCGAAGAAACTCGAACATCGGCTCGATATCCTCATGCCTATCATAGGCCTGCAGGCTCTCGAAGTACTGCTCGCGGTCCTCCTCATGGATGATCAGGGGAGGATGGGCATTGGTCATAAGCAAGTAGTTGAGCAGCGTTCTTCCTACCCTGCCACTACCATCAGCAAAAGGATGGATATTCTCAAACCTGGCATGAAAGTATGCAGCAACCTTGAGCAGGGACTCCGGTGAGAGTGATTCATCCATTGTCGCCACATCAATCTCCGACAGAAGGGTTGCCATATCAAGAGCGACATCTTGGGGATCTGAGCCCACTTCAAGCAGGCCTGTCACATAATACTGTTTCTTGAACTCGCCGGGGCGTTCCCCCTTTTCAAGGAACAGCCTCTCACTATAGGCACCTGCTGTAAGGATAGCATGGGTCTCCTTGACCAGGTCCAGGGTGATAGATTTTTTCCCCAGCATCTTTGCATTGAGAAACTCGGAGCATATCTTCTGGTTCTGCTGTTCAAAAAGCGTACGGGGATTCCCCGTAAAAGCGCTTACCCTACCGGTATGGAAGATATCATGGGTGTCCTTGTAGGTGATGGCATCATTCTCAATCTTTCCGGAGTGGTAGGCAAACAGGATTCGAAAGCTATCAAGGCTCTGCCTCAGGGAAGCTGAACTTTTCCAACGAAGAACTGCTTTGTGGTATCTACTTGTCGCTTGCATATGGGTGCTCCTTGTCCGTAAGTATAGCATGGGCAACAACCATGCATAATGGGAAGACCCTCCAGCTGCTAAAGAAGGAGATGCATGTTTTCCCGGACAACAAACTCCGAATCTGCGCTTGCACACCATCTTCAATTGGACTAGAGTAACCTGTATTATGAGCAGACAGGCAAAACTAATGACAAGCGGATCCATACAAGGACATATCATCCGTTTTGCCATCCCCATATTCTTCGGCAACCTCTTCCAGCAACTCTACAATACAGCAGATTCCGTTGTCGTGGGGAACTTCCTCGGCAAGGAAGCCCTTGCTGCCATAACATCATGTGGATCGCTCATATTCCTGCTTGTCGGCTTGGTCCAGGGTATTTTCGTCGGAGCCGGAGTGGTCATATCGACCTATTATGGCGCAGGCGACATCAAGTCAGTCAAGAAGGCCATCCACACAGCCATTGCCTTCAGCCTCTGCAGCAGTGTGTTCCTCACCATCTTCGGGTATTTCTTTGCCCCAGTCATCCTCAGGTGGATGGGAACCCCACCCAACGTCTTCGATGATGCCAAAGCCTATGTGCAGGTGTTCTTCCTGGGGATAAGCGCCCTGGTACTCTACAACACAGCAGCTGGCATCCTGCAAGCTGTCGGAGACAGCAGGCATCCCCTCTACTTCCTGATCATTGCTGCCATCCTGAACATTGTACTGGATGTCCTCTTTGTCGGCGTCTTCAAGACAGGCATAGAAGGGACAGCCTATGCAACAATCATCAGCCAATCAGTGAGCGTATTCCTATCCTTCCGGCTTCTTCTGACCAGCGATGACATCTTCAAGGTGGAAATCCGGAACATAGGATTCAAGAAAGGTCTACTTCCCAAGATCCTCAGACTGGGCATACCCTCAGGAATCCAGAACTCGGTGACATCCTTTGCAAATGTGGTGGTCCAGTCGAGTGTTAACCTCTTCGGGGCTGCTGCCATGGCTGGAACAGGGGCATTTATGAGAATCCAGGGCTTCGCCCTCATCCCCATCACCAGTTTTGCCCTGGCCATGACCACCTTTACCGGGCAAAACATTGGCGCCAGGGAGTACGACAGAGTCAGGAAAGGAGTGCGCTTTGGGGTCACCTTTGCCATAATCCTAGCGGAAGCGATCGGGATCCTGCTCTATTTCTATGCCGATGTTCTGGTGGCCCTGTTCAACCGTGACCCCTCCATCATTATCTACGGGGTACAGAAGTCACAGATATCATCGCTGTTCCTCTTTGCCCTAGCCCTATCCCACGTCATGAGCGGCCTCTTCAGGGGTGCTGGAAAATCCATGGTACCCATGGCTGTCATGCTGGCCTTCTGGTGCATAGTACGGGTACTCTACATCAAGATAGGGCTCCTGTTCCTTATGGATATCCGTGTCGTATATTGGGCACACCCCATCACCTGGATGCTCAGTGCTACAGTATTCACCCTCTACTACTTCAAGGCGGATTGGATGAATCGGGAAAAGGGTCTCTAGCCCTACTATTTTTCCCCTATCGCCCTGAATCCAATTGACAAGAGACCATCAGAAGCAAACTATATACCTATCTGAAAACTCTCCCACAAGGCCATCATGCACACAAACCACACCATCATTGTCCTCCACAACCAGACACATCCCACCAGTCCAGAGGACGTCCTCGACATAGAGAGACAAGCCAAATGGATAGCCGAAATCCTTCAGGAGAAGGGGTACAAAACCCTTTTGGTCCCCTTTTCCCTCGATGCCCTCCCAAGACTTGAGGCAATGAACAGGCTCAACCCAATCCTGGTATTCAACCTGGTGGACTCAGCCCCAGGGGAGGAGAACCTTGCCTATCTGGTACCTGGGCTGCTTGAACACATGAAGCTTCCCTATACAGGGTGCTCCCTACAAAACCTGTTCGTGACTACCAACAAGATGCTCGCAAAACGAGTGCTCAAGGCTTCAGGAATTGACACCCCGCCTTGGGTGTGCAAGGGCGAGACAGAGGCCTTGCTGGACAGCACCATCAGGCGCTACATCATCAAGCCCATCTCTGAAGACGCTTCCATCGGCTTGGATGAAAGCTCCATAGTAGATGCAGGAACAGTTGTTGAAGGGTTGCAGGCCAAGGAAGAGGCTCTACACACCCCCTGCTTCGCAGAGGCCTTCATAGAGGGCAGGGAGTTCACTGCCTGCATGTATGGGACAGCTGAAAACTGTAGGGTCCTCACCCCCTACGAATGGGTGTTCCAAGGGTATGAGGAACATCAGAAGGAGAAGATCATCACCTATGATGCAAAGTGGACTGAAACCTCTTTCGGGTATGAGCACATAGTGGCAAACTACCACTCTGATGCATCAGATCTTCCCCTGCTCGAGAAGCTGACTGCAATTGCCCGCACCTGTTGGCAGGCCTTCTCCCTTACTGGCTATGCAAGGGTAGACTTCCGCATCGATAAAGCGGGAAAGCCATGGGTGCTGGAAATTAATTGCAATCCCAGCTTCTATGGATTCTACCACCTGGCCCTGGAGGGAGGCTTCCCCTTTGGGGACATTGTCCAGGATATTGTCGAGCAGGTACGCTAGTCAGAGGTATGTGTCGACCCAGACCAACTCTTCCAGCTCAAAGCCCAAGTCGCGGTACAGGGCCTGGGCTTTCTGGTTAGTGGGATGGGTCACCATGGCAAGGTATATGCACCCCTGTTCCTTGGCCCATGTTTTTACATACTCCAACAGATCGGATCCAAGGCCCTGCTGTCTGCTATCCTCAGAGACATACAGCTCGTTCAACCAGAAGTAGTCTCCACGGGTCTCCAGGCCACAGCAGATATTCCCATAGGCAAAGCCTATGGCACTATCATCGTCCTCGTAGGCGACAAACAAGGCAGAACGGCTCTTCTTCTTCATGGAATTGCGTATTTCTGCTGCCACTTCGTCCCTGCTTTGGGTATATCCGATGAAGGCCATCTGCTTCTGGACCAAGGTGACCACCTCACCAAGAGAGAGGATATGTTCATCATGCTGATAGGCAACAATATGTGGCATGTTCTCTTCCTACCAAGCCTTCACGTAGATGAGCTTGTTATCATTGGGCTTGTAATAATCCTTCAGTTCTGCCTCTAGGATATACCCATTGCGCTCGTAAAAAGATCGTGTCGGCACATACAGCTCAGTGGAGGAGGTCTCTATATAGATCCTGGTGCCTCCACGCTTTCCTATCTCCTGTTCGGTCTGTCTGAGCAACAAGGTCCCCAGCCCCTGACCACGATAGGAGGGTTCTACTGCTATCCAATACAGGTCATAGCTGCTCTCGGTCCCAGAGATAGGGCCGAAGCAGGTGTAGCCTCTGACTGAGGATGCAACCTGGGCGAACTGGAAGAAATATTCGCAAAGCTCCCCTTTCTCAAGGCGCTCGCGAACGAGCGATACCCCCACCTCCTGCTCTTCAGCATTGAAGAAGCCGGAGGTGGCCAGTATTGAGGCTATGCTCTGGATATCTGCTTCGACTGGCTGTTCCCTAAAGGTATAGGTTTCCATGGATTCACTCTTTGATGATCAGGGCGATCATCTGCTCGTACGTAAGACCGTAGCGTTCTGCAGCTGCAACAAAGCCACTGTCCCTGGCGATGCAGGGGTTGAGGTTCACTTCAAGGATGAAGGGGTTACCCCCCTGGTCAACACGAAAGTCCACCCGTGCATACCCCTTTCCCCCAAAGAGAAGGAATGCCTTGACGCTTAGCTCTTGCAAGGTCCTGAGCAAGGGCCCATCCCCTGGAGGAAAGGAGAAGCTACGCTGGGTATGGATATATTCGAAGGAGGACTCCTCCCACTTCGCTTCATAGCCAACGATGGCCGGCTTATCACAAGGATAGTCAATGAATAGTATCTCAGCAGGATCAAAGACTATCGTTTTTCCATCGACAGTAAGAAGGGAGACACTGAATTCACGCCCTTGTATGAAGGTCTCTGCAAAGAGGGACCCTCCTGCAAGGGCATCTTTCAAAGAAGCTTCATCGCCAAAGGTCTGCACTGAGGCATCGGTGATCCCTACCGATGCCTCCTGTGCCACCGGCTTGATGATGAGGGGGATTCTCAAGAAACTGGAGAGGGAACCCCCAGCAGAAGCGTCAAGCCAGGGAGCTGTAGGAAGGCCTTCCTTTTGCAGGAGATGCTTGGCAAACAGCTTGTCCGAAGAGCTCATCATACCCTGGCTATTGCCACCGGTATACCTGAAGAGCATTGTCTCGAACAGAGCCGGGGCAAGGTGGAGGAGTCGGCACCCTTCCAAGGTCTCCACAAGGTTGAAGATGAGATCGGGAGAGAGAGAGAGGAGTCTCTTTCTGACCCTCTCCAGGTTCAGGGAGAAACGCAGGTGAGAGACCTCATGGCCAAGGGCCTTGAGGGCCCTACTCACCTGCTTCACTTCCAGAATCGTATCCAACTCGTCCTTGGTGGGTTTTTTTGATAGCTTGTCCGATACGATTAGGATATGCATTTGATCGTAGCCTTCCCCAGGCGAAGGATGGCCGAATCCATTATCCGTGTTATCAGTTCATGATACCTGATCCCTGCCTTCCGGCAGAGGATAGGGAGGTCTGAATCTACAGGATTCAAGCCGGCAAGAGGATTCACTTCCAGGAAGTTCACCCTACCCTGGCCATCCATCTTCACATCGATCCTTCCCCCGTCACGACAGCCAAGGGCATTCCATGCTGCAAGGGCTACCTTTTCACACTCAGAAGCCACCTCTCCCTCGACGAGGTGATACTTGGCAAACTCCAGGTACTCCTGCTTGGTCCTGTAGGAGTACACTCCCTGCTCGCATGAAGGGTCCACTACAATCTCCATCACAGCCGTTGTCCTTGCGTTTTCTCTCGTGCCAGTGATTCCGACAGTAAATTCCCTTCCTTCCAGGTAGGTCTCGACCAAAACCGGTTGCCTGAACTCATCCAGTAGGAGTTTTGCGACATGCGAAAGGGCAAACTCGTCCCTGACAATTGAATTGGCACTGATGCCCATACCTGTCCCACCACCCACTGGCTTGAGAAACAGGGGATATGGCAGTGTCACCCCTGCTATCTCACTCTCATCATGGATTACATGGTAGTCAGGGGTAGGCACACCCTGCTCCCTGACTACAGCCTTGGTCATCCCCTTATGCAGGGTCAGGGCCAGGATGTGGGAGTCGGAGAACACATAGGGTATCTCATACGCATCCAGGAGGGCTGGGATCTGGGCCTCACGACAGAGACCATGGAGGCCCTCTGCGATGTTGAACACCAGGTCGCATCGGTTCCCCTGGGCGAGGAAAGCCACCAGTGCCTTGATATTCCCAATGCGAAGTGTCTCATAGCCAAGCAGTCTGAGTGACTCATCGATGGCATCTATGGTTACCAAACTGTCAAATTCAGCAACTGCCTCTGGGGAATATCCCGCCGCGAGGTAGTCGTCCTTGAGGTCATAGGTCATTCCAATAAGCATTTCAGTTTTTTGTGCCCCCTTCGGCACGATCGGGATAGGCAAAGACCTTCCCTTCATAGTTGCGAAGATAGAGATTCTTCTCATCATGGCCAACTTCATAGTCAGGCAGGATGGGTACCTTCCCTCCCCCTCCAGGGGTGTCTATGACATACTGGGGAACAGCATACCCACTGGTGAAGCCCCTCAGGCCCCGGATAAGCTCCTTTCCCTTGTCCACGGTAGTGCGGAAGTGCTCTGACCCTGTGATAGGGTCACACTGGAAGAGGTAATAGGGTTTGATCCTCACCTTCAGCAGCCGGTGGTACAGCTCCATGAGCGTTTCGACAGAGTCATTGATCCCTTTCAGCAAGACTGTCTGGCTACCCATGACAACCCCTGCATCAGCGAGGCTGTTGCAGGCCTTGGAGGACTCGACGGTTATTTCATCAGGATGGGTGCAGTGCACACTCAGGTAGATGGGCTTATAGCGCTTGAGGATTCGAAGAAGGTTGGCAGTTATCCTCTGGGGAAGCACCATGGGGACCTTGGTCCCTATCCTGACCATCTCCACATGCTTGATGGAGGTTATCTCCTTGAGCAAATATTCGATCTTCTCATCAGAGAGGGTCAGGGGATCCCCTCCAGAGATGACGACATCCCGGATGGCCGGAGTATTTCGTATGTACTCTATGGCCTCCTTCCAGAAAAATTCCAGAGGCTCAGTGTGCCCTCCCACAAGTCGGGATCGGGTACAGTATCGGCAGTAGACGGAACAGAAGCTGGTAGTAAGAAACAGTGCTCGGTCAGGGTACCGATGGACGATACCAGAAACCGGGCTGGTGTTCTCTTCATGCAAGGGGTCTTCACTCTCCCCTGGAGAGGTGAAGGACTCAAGGATGGAGGGGACTACGCTCTTGCGAAGAGCACTATCAGGGTCAGAGGGATTGATTAGGCTGAGGTAGTATGGTGTTACGGAGAAGGGAAAGCTCGCTTCAGCATGTTCGAGCGCTTGGCGCTCTTCGGGGGTAAGGGTAAGGAAACGGGATATCTGGCTAAGGGTGGTGATTCGATGGGAGACTTGCCAGTGCCAGTCGTCCCACATCTCTTTGGTCACGTCCGGAAAATAGGTTTTCCTGAACTTGGCGGTGCGGCCCTTCAGAGCGGAATCGGCGCTTGCTTTCATCCTTGTAGGGCTACTTGGGACAGGGCCTCTCTGTGACATGCAAACATGCATGCCCTTGCCTATAAGCGGAGGGTCACCGTCATCAATGATAATTTGTTGATTGGTATTGATTTGTTCCATAGGAACCTTCTTCGATCAGAGCGATTCATCCAAGCAAAAAAACTATCATGATCCTCTAATCTATTCCTATGCAAAGTGTATCACCTAGATGGTAAAACGTCTCTAGTACAATGATGATATTTAGAAGATTTTTTGGCAATTATCAAATGTATTATCCAAGCAACAATGGGGGAAAAATCCCCGCGTGCCTTCGAAAGAACATATCTCCGACTGGAGAGGAGCATGCAATCCTAGGGGTTGTGCAGGAAGAGCCCTCTTACGAGTCATGTGCGCGACATGAAGCAACTTCAGAATATGCATATCAAACCTCGTGTTATGCATGTGTGCAAGCAAACCAACCAGATACAATGCCTGAATGCATACATTATAGCAACTTTTTGTTCTTCCCACTTCCAAATTCTTACACATATACCCATACTGGACTGGCAATGAACCCACCCCTACCCACCCACAAGGCACAAGAGGCTGCCCTCCTTCTGATCGAAGCCCTCGACCTCCACAAGGCCCTCGACTATGAGGGAGAGAAACTCATAGCAACTGACTACCTCTTTGGTCCTGCACGAGGCCAGATGTTCGGCATCCTTGTCTGCGAGGACAAGCAGGGCAACGAGGTGATCCTCAAGGCATTCTCCGGCCAGTATAATGGGGTGTGGCTCATACCGGGTTGGGTTGGCCCTGTTGCCGACCCGGCCTCCTATGACCTGATAGTGAAAGAGCATGACACTACTTTGCATGAACTGACTGAAAAGATCGACAGCAGAACGAGTGGTGAATCCCAGTTGCTTGTCCAGCAGAGAAGAGAGCTCTCCCAGACAGTGCTACAAAGGCTCTACAGCCTCTATCAGTTCAGATGCATCGATGGGAAGACCAAGTCTTTTACTGATATCTTTGGATCAAAGCTTCCCCCTACGGGGACTGGGGACTGCTGTGCACCCAAACTTTTGCACTGGGCCTTTACCCATGGCTTGCAACCCATCAGCATGGCCGAGTTCTTCTATGGCCGACCAAACAGGTCCGAAACGAGAGAACACAAGGCCTTCTACGGCCCCTGTGACGACAAATGCCAACCGCTACTGAAACATATGCTTGGGTTGGACATCGTATACTGCGACGCATCGCTTCTTGTGGTAAACAAAGAGAGTGGGATGCTCTCTGTCCCTGGAAGAGGTATAGACAAACAGGACAGCGTGGAAAGCCGAATCAGGCGCCTCTTCCCCTCCGCTCCCAAACAGTGCGCTGTCCATCGCCTGGATATGGACACCTCAGGCTTGCTGCTCCTCGCCTTGGACAAGGAGACCCACAAGAGGCTCTCGGTCCAGTTCATGCACCAGCAGGTAGACAAGCAGTACGTTGCCCTCCTGGAAGGGGTGCTCCGGCAAGAGGGAGGGGAGATTCACCTCCCCTTCCGTCTCGATGTCGAGCACAGGCCCTTCCAGGTCTATGATGAGGAACAGGGGAAATGGGGTACCACCGTTTGGAAAAAAATTCGGGTTGAATCTTCAAGTTCAGCCCTGGTCACTCGCATACACTTCACCCCCCTTACAGGCAGAACCCATCAGTTGCGCCTGCACAGCTCCCACCCCAAGGGCCTGGGGCATGCTATCGTAGGGGACCGGCTCTACGGAACAGGCAAAGAGGGCGACAGGCTCTGCCTGCACGCCTGCTTGCTCTCCTTTCACCACCCACATACCAAGACGAGGCTGACACTCACCTCCCAAGCTCCCTTTTAGCGAGGAAACACGGAACCAAGGAAGGAAAATACCTCTCAGAAACGAAAAACATGGGGTAGGTCCTGTTCCAATACCAGTACAAACCAAGGTAGTAAAACGAACAAAAGCGTCCCTGATGGTACAGAATGATTGCTTTCACAGTATCATGTATGTATGTATTTTCATCCTTTCTCCCAGCGATAAAGTGTAGTATAGTTACACTTGGAGTATGAGGGGGAACCATGAAACGGAAAAACAATGCCATCTACATAGACTTGGAAAACATCCCAGCTAACTTGGATCTGAAAAGCCTCTTCGACGAGTTGACGCTCAAGCACAATACCAATCCTGATGAGGAGAACTTCTTTGTCATCAAGTTTGCATGTGGGAATGCCGCTTCCATCAAGAAGCTGTCAAAAGCGCTGGGAGAGTACAACTTCTACACTCGTGATACTCCCTCCATCACCTCGACCTACAAGAATAGGGCAGACCTCATCATCTCCCTCGAAGCGATGGAAACCCTCATCATACAGAACCCAATCATCGACCGGTATGTATTCATCACCTCCGATTCTGACTTTACCGTGATCATGGAAACCTTGCGCAAGTATGGCAAGGAGGTGTTTCTGGTCACAAAGGAATCGGTAAGTGACAAGCCTATCTTCAACAACAGCTGCGATGAGATCCTCATCATGGAATCCTTTTTGACCAAACCTAAGGCAGAAGAGCCAAAACCCAGCACTACAAAGGGAAAGGAAAAGGAGAAGCCTGAAGCCAACAACACCAAGCGCAATGACAAGCTGGTGGAATCGATCATGAAAAAGGTGATCGACTCCCTGGATCCTGATACCTGGTTGCTTGTCAGCGTGATCGGAATAAAGTTCCATCAGATGGACAAGAGCCGAACTATCGAACGCAGCAGTTACAAGACAATAGGAAACCTGATTCTCAAGATGGAAAAGGACAAGCTGATCGAGCGAAAACTCAGCGACAAGGGCCATCCAGAAATCAAGCCGATCACCAAACAGTAGAAAGATAGGAATTTTTTCATGACAAGCAAAAAACTTCCCTTCAAACAGATACAGTATATCCTGCTTTTTCTTGCTGCCCTGATGTTTGTCTTCGCCCTCCATATGGATTCCTTTCTCCAGGTGGAACCATTGGACAATGAGCTAACGATGGCCTTGGACAATGGATGGGATATCTACCTTGATGGGGAAATGCTTGCAACAGGGGTCTCCCTACCCTATGCATTTCCAAAACCCCTGATAGGAAAGACCTGTACCATCACCACCCTCCTGCCCTCACACTTTCCGAATGACAATCTCTGCATCAATGTGGAGAGCAGTATGGCGGCATTGGACGTATTCCTCGATGGTGAAAAAGTATACTCACTAGCTGGCCCCGACAAAGGATGGGCAAGGCCGGTATTTGGTGGAAATTTTGCAAACTTTATCAGAATACCCAATCAGGCCAAGGGAAAACAGATCTCCCTTTCCTATCGGTTCACCTCCAACACACCCTTCGCCGGAAGCATCAAAGCACCTGTACTGGGAAGCAAGGCATCCCTCATCCTGCAGAAGCATGCACAGTGGCCCTCACTGGTCTTCGGGTATACGCTCCTTTTTGTAGGGTTTGTCTGCATCATGGTGCCTCTTGGCATGCACAAAGGAAAAGAGCGTGACAGCTTCATCTATTTCGGATGGCTCCAGGCCTCCCTGGGTGCCTGGGTCTTCTCCCAAAGCACCAGCAAACTGCTCATCATTCGCAACCCTTCCCTTCCCATGAACCTCAGCTTCATAGCCCTCTACCTTCTGCCCTTCTTCCTGGTCAACTATGTCTGCACCTCCTATACAGTGGGAAAATCGGTGAGGATAATGCGTAGGATATCCCTGGTTTTTCCCTTTGCCTACATAGTGGGAGGGATGCTGCAACTGTTCGGTATCATGCAATATACCGACTTGCTGGTCTTCTCCGGCCTTTGTCTGGGACTCTACCTCCTGGTCCTGTTGAGCATGCTTATCGGATGCCATCTGAAAGGAAGGGCACAGCTGACCTCCTTTCTCATAGCGATGGGCATCTTGCTTGTCACCATCCTGGTTGAGGAAGTGCTGCTCATCTTCAATATCAAGCTGAATAGCCCGGTGCTCCTCCATGTCGGGATGAGCTTGAGTGCTGTAATACTTTTCTGGCACAGCGCAACAAAACTGAACGAGAAGACACGGGACATCCTCAAGGAACAGGTACTGCTGTCGCTGGCCTATACTGACTCCCTGACAGGTCTGGGTAACCGTTCAGCATACGACAAACGCATCGACGAGATCGGTACAGCCTCCAACAAGACGGATGTCCTGGGAATCCTGGTCATGGATATCAATGACCTGAAGGTCATCAACGATACAAAGGGGCATAAGGCAGGGGACATGGCGTTGCAAGACTTCACCACGTGTGTGCTCAGGCTCCTGCCCGAGAATACCGAGCTGTTCCGCATCGGCGGTGATGAGTTCGTCGCCTTCATCCCCTCTATCAGGGATGACCAGATGGAGAAGCTTTCCCAGACGATAACTTCTTTCTTCAAGGCAAGAAAAACAATCTATACAGTGGCAGTCGGTTGGGACCTGTACATCCCAAAGAAGAAGGAGAAGTTCATCAACATCATCAACCGTGCCGATAGCGCGATGTACCGATGCAAGGCAAACATGAAACAGGAGATGGCTGCAAAGCTTGACTCTTGAGGCTGTTTACTGCACGCTTCGGCTATAAGGAGGATCATATGAAACGATCCATTCTTCTCGCGTTAGTTCTTGGCATAGTACTCTCACCCCTTGTTGCTGTTGCAGGAAACACCACATTATCAGGGGTAAACGGATATCTGGTAATCCCCAGCGCCGAACCTGCACCAAGTGGTAAAAGCACAAGCATCACCACAGGATATTCAGGTATCCTGTCCTCAAGAGGATATGCCAATATCCCCTTCATCCAACTGGGCTTTTCGGATATGGCAGAGCTCAGCCTTGCCGTCGATATTGACCCAGAGACAGAGACAGACCTCTTGCTCAATGCAAAGTGGCGTTTCTCCCATCAAGGAGAGACATCCATGGCAGTGGGAATCGTTGGTCAGCTCATCGATGTTGCTGCTGCAAAGGACCTTGCTGCACAGCTCTACTTCGCCTCCACATTCTCCAGTTCAATCATGGACTTCCCTTCAAAGACCACTGTCCTATTGGGCTACACCTTTCATAAGGACCTCAATACCAATATTGACTTTGGCATTGCATTCCAGACCCCTTTATTTCCCTCAACCTTTAAGGAGAAGGTGGACTTTCTCCTAGACTTCGGTAACGTCTCCTATAGTGTCAGCCCTTCGGCAGGAAACAGCGATAGGGGCCTGGTGAATGTGGGCATACGCCTGCTTCCCGTCAAGGTCCTCACTTCTGTCTATCTTACGGCTGATATCAGGGCCCTTGACCTCTTCGACCACAAGGGACGGGCATTGAGCCTAGGTGCCACCCTCTCCTTCAAACCCTAATACAGGGGCAGGAATCTTTCCCATAGGTACAAACCCAACAGGACGGCCCCCACAGATACGTGTGGGGGCCGTCCTTCTCTTATCTGAGCCAGCTTATTCAAACTCAAACACCTTGATCATATTGGTCCTGCCTGAACTGCCGACAGGCACTCCTGCAGTGATTACCACCGAGTCACCTTTCTTCACATACCCATGCTCCTCCAAAAAGTACGGGGCGTAGGCAAGCAGGGAATCAACGCTCTTCTGCTCGTCAATGAGGATCGGGGTTATCCCCCAGGAGAGAGCCAATCGCTGCACAACAGCCAGTTCTGGAGAGAACGCGAGGATTGGTACACTGGGGCGGAACTTGGAGATGAGGCGGGCTGTACTACCAGACTGGGTGAAACAAGCGATAAAGGATGCCTGGATAGAAAGTGCCAGCTCCCTGGTGGCGAGTCCGACAGCCTCTGTCCTTGTCTGCTTCATCCTGGGCTGCACATTCTCCAGGGAATAGAGCTGGTTGAAGACCAGCCGCTGGAATGCCGTGCTACGTTCTGTCAGCAGGGCTATGCGACTCATGGTAAGCACAGCCTGCAACGGATAGTCTCCTGCTGCAGTCTCTCCCGAGAGCATCACTGCACTGGTACCATCGAGGACAGCATTCGCCACATCATTGGTCTCCGCCCTTGTGGGGCGAGGGTTGTGCATCATCGACTCGAGCATCTGTGTGGCGGTGATGACAGGTACCCCGCTGGCAATACAGCTGCGGATGATGGACTTCTGGATAAGAGGAACCTCTTCAGCAGGAACCTCCACCCCGAGGTCCCCTCGGGCTATCATGATGACACTGGATTGCTCGATGATGGACTGTAAAGCGGTGACAGCCTCAGGTTTCTCAATCTTGGCAATGATGGGTATGGTGCGCCCGAACTTCTTCTGCATGAACGTCTTCAGGGCTTTTACATCATCTGCACTACGAACAAAGGAGAGTGCCACATAATCCAGGTTGTTCTCAAAGGCAAAGCTGAGATCTTGCTCATCCTTTTCGGTAAAGGAACTGAGATGCATCAGGGGAACTTTGGGAAGGTTCACCCCCTTTCTGGGCAATATGATCCCATCCTCCACAAAGGTACAATGGATATCAGTATCCTCAATCCTTTCAACAACAAGGGAGACAAGCCCATCATTGATGAGGATCTGACTGCCTGCAAGGATCTCCTGGTGCAGATAGGGGTAATCAATGCTTATGCGCTCCCTGGTGCCGATGCAGGGCTTGGTGGATATGATCAGGCTTTCACCCTTCTCAAAGGAGAAGGAGGGCTCAGAGAGCTGTCCTACCCTGATCTTCGGGCCCTGGAGGTCCATGAAGATAGCGATGGGAATCCCCAGCTTCTTGGAGGCAGCGCGGGCCCTGTCATAGCGTACCTGCTGTTCTGCGGCATCGCCATGGCTGAAGTTCAACCTGAGTACCCGTGCCCCACCCTTGATGATAGACATGATGACTTCCATCGATTCTGATGCCGGTCCGATAGTCGCAACGATCTTGGTATAGGTTCCCTGTATGAGCATAGTAGCCCCCTTATCCCTCTATCATCCTGCATAACGATCTTTTTGTAAAGTTTTCTCCAATCACCCAAACAGGTGAGTTTAATATAATCCCCTCTGGGTAGGCAAATCATCTAGGTAGGCGATATATGCCAAGAGTTCAAAGTCGTATCATAGAGGCATGAACGGAAGAAAAACCAAAGACCTGCTGCTGGTTGCAGCAATATTATTGCTCAGCATTGTTTCCCTGATGCAGATAGGGAAGCTTCACATCGACAGCTCCACCAATGCCTTCATCCCCCAGAAAGCACCCGTAGTGCTGACAAATGACGAGATAGAAGAGGCTTTCGGGTCCCTGGACCTCATAGTGGTCAATCTCTACAGTGAGAATGCCTCGATGCTCGATAGCACTTCCCTAGCTATCCTGGATAGGGTTACCAGCGCCATAGAACCCCTAGAGCTCAGCCATGCCGTAACATCCCTGACCAATACCGACCATTTGGGCAGTTCGGATGAGGGGCTCTTGGTTGAGAAGCTCTACGACAAGGCAGAAGCGGATGCAATGGGTAATCTGAAGACCCGTCTCGGCGAGTGGGGCGACCTCTATGAAGGCAATCTCATTTCGCGCGACAAGACGATGGCATCCATCATCGTTGAGGCGGTAGTTGGTGCTGATATGTCTGATCTGCTTGATCAGATCAAGGCAGAGATAGCCAACATCGACTTGGGCAATCTCAAGGTATCGATGATCGGGCTACCGGTGGTGACCGATGCCATCGAGCAGAGCTTGCTTACCGACCTGGCAATCCTAGCCCCGATAGTCGGCTTATTGATAATCATCATCCTGTTGCTCTCATTTGGCAGGTTTCGTGCTGTCATTCTCTCCCTTTTCTGCTTGCTGGTCTCTGCAAGCCTGATGCTTGGCCTCATGGCCGCTTTACAGCTTACCTTCACCATGGCAACCATGCTTGTCCCTGTCTTGTTGTTGATAGTAGGCAGTGCCTACACCATCCACATCCTCAGCCACTTCTATGAAGAGGCTTCCACTTCTGTCGAGGGTCAGACCCAAGAGGGACGTGAGAGGATCATCACCACTGTGGTAAGGAGAAACCGTAATCCCCTGATCATGGCAGGTGCAACCACTGCAGCAGGCTTCCTTGCCCAGCTTACCAGCCCCTTGGCCCCTTTCAGGACCTTTGGTCTTCTCTGTGCGATTGGAGTTGTCCTTTCACAACTGTCAGCCCTGTATCTCCTTCCTGCCCTAATCCGAATATTCTATGCTAACACTCCAATACAAAAGAAAAATAAAGAGACTCGGGAAAAGTTCGATCCTTCCCGCGCCTTCATCTACATCGCCTCCAAGCAGGGCAAGCTGCTTATCGGGCTTTCGGTCATGTTTGTAGTGGCTACACTGCTGCTCATTCCCCGTATCCGCACTGGAACCAATATGCTTGCCTTCTTCAAGCCTTCATCACAGCTGGTTCAGGATACGAAGCTCTACAACAGCAAGATGCAGGGCAGTGGCATCCTGACGGTCATGGTAAAGAAGGAGAGTAAGACAACCATCCTGCAGCCATCCTTTCTGACCTCCCTGGATGCGTTCTCGCAAAGTATGGAACAACGAGATGATGTGGGAGGCGTACAGACCATTCTTCCTTTCATCAAACGGATGAACCAGATACTGGGTCCCCAGCAGGGAGAGACTCTCCAGACAGAGGAAGTTATGCCAGACTTTGACTTCTTCGGGGGCTCCTTTGGTGCCGTCGATGATGAACCGATGGCTGAAGCAGAGGAGCAGACCTTGGTCATTGCCAAGGATGGAAGTTATTATGAGATCCCATCTGAACCGGCAAAATATGGACTACAGACTGAAGAGGAGCTGAGTCAGCTCATAACCCAGTATCTCTTGCTCTACAGTGGCAACTTGGGCAAGTTCATCAATGACCCCATCGAACCTGATTCCCTCCTGATGACCATAAGCCTCCTGAAAACTGATACTCCTACCCTAAGGAATATCACTACAACCATAGAGGATCACTTCAAGACCACTCTTCCTCCTGGCTGGACCATGAAGATAGGTGGCGGGGAGGCGATAAGCCTGGCCCTTACCGAACTGGTCACAAGATCGCAGATATACTCCCTCTTTGGAGCTCTCATCATTGTCTGGCTATTGGTACTCTTCCTCTTCCGTTCCTTCAAGCTGGCAACGCTTGGGCTCATACCTTGTGTGTTTGCCCTCATGGGAATCTTCGCCTCCATGGCAATCTTTGATATCGAGCTCGATATCATCACCAGCTTGCTTGCAGCGCTGGCCATCGGTATCGGGGTGGACTATGCAATACACCTGATCGCAGCCTATGTGAGGATTGGAGCAACGCTACCCCAGGAGGAGGTGTTTCCTGAGGTGATGAAGACAACTGGCAAGGCAATCCTCATCAACGCAGCTTCTGTGACATTGGGCTTCATGGGCCTGTTGTTCAGCCGCTTCACCCCCATATCCCGCATGGGTCTGCTGTTCTGTATTGCGATGGTGTTCGCATCGCTGAGCAGCCTCACCATCATGCCGGCCCTGCTTCGTCGTATCACAGTAAAGAACAGGTTGCTCATACCTGAAACAACACAACCAAGGAGAACCAAAAATGAATAAATCCATTCCTATCATACTTACCCTACTGTTGCTGCTGCTGATCCCAATTACAGCAGCACCAGATCCCCAAGAGATCATGGACAAGGTCATGGAGGTGCAGAGCAGCAACAGCTCAGCTCTCGACCTGGGTCTTACCCTCATAGATTCTGGAGGACAAGAACGCACAAGAAGACTGCAGACGCTCTCCCTTACCGAGAATGGCAGGACCTCTTCCATAACCGTATTCCTCTCCCCATCAAGTGTGAAGAACACCCGATTCCTTGCAGTCGAGAACGAACAGGGCAAGACAGACCAGTGGATCTATCTTCCAGCCCTCAAGCGGGTCAAGCGTATTGCGGCAAATGAGGAAGGGGGTTCCTTCATGGGAAGTGACTTCTCCTATGCTGATATGGCTTCAACCACCTATGAAGCTGATGAGGCTACCCATACCCTCCTCTCTGAGACGGAGACGACCTACACTGTCAGGTCGGTGCCCTTCGACACAACCACCTATGGAAAAACAGAGACCACCGTGGATAAGAAGACCTATCTTCCCTTGCAGGTGGACTTCTATGCCAAGGATGGCACCACCTTGGAGAAACAGCTTAAGACAGAACAGATAGACCAGATAAACGGGCGATGGGTACCTAAGGTCATAACCATGACCACGGTCGCAAGTGGGCACAGTACCAGACTGGAGATCATGCAAGCCCAGTATGACATTGCCATGAACAGCAATTATTTCACCACCAGATTCCTTGAAACAGGGAGGCCATAATGAAACGTACACTACTTGTAATACTAGCTATCAGCTTGCTGATGGGCAACCTTTTTGCCTTTGCAGGCTTTGATGACATATTCGAAACTGAAACAATAGAAGAGGAAACAAAAAAGATGAGCCTCTCCCTCTCAGGTTCGGTAGGAGCACACGTTGGAGTCTATTTCGATGACCAGGTATTTTCTGAGCAGCTTCTGAAACTATATCTCCTTGCTGACAGTCCCTCCTTCAAATCGGAAGCTGCTCTCTTTTTCGATGCACAGCATAACAAACTCAAAGCCGACACCATCTCAGTAACCTCCTTCTTTGACTGGGGTCTCATTGAGGCCGGCCTGCTCAAGGAAGAGTGGGGATCAGGAGACGGTGTGCATGTTGTGGACGTCCTCAATGCCTTTGACTACTCCAAAGGCCTCTCTGATGACATCTTCAGCATGAAGAGAGCCGAGTTCATGGTAACCTCTACTATCTACAGGGATCAGAGCTCCTTACAGCTCTACATGAAGCCGACCTTTACGCCTGGGCTTGCTATCATGGATAAGACGAAAAAAAATAGATGGTCTTTACTTCCGGATGGATTCTTACAAGCAGAAACTAAAGAGCCAAAAACAGATTCGTTGGAACATATCCAGCTTGGAGCTCGGGGAAGAACCAGTATTGCTGGTGCTGACCTGGGACTACTTTATTTTAAAGGTCACATGGCACAGCCAGGGTATGGAAACTTTGGTTATGATGTAACAGATCCCACAAAACCTTTCATAAATAAAGCCGACATCATCTACACCCCCTACCAACTCTTCGGAGCCGAAGCCACCTACATCCTTGGCCAGTTCACCCTCATGGCGGAGGGTGGCTATATGCTCAGTAAGGATACGAAGGGTACTGATGCGACCCTTTACAACAGCAAATGGGTCTACCTTGGTGGGGTAAGCTACCTTGAGCCTACTAGCCAGCTCTACCTTGCTCTTATGTACAACGGACATTACATCCAGCATTTTGATGAGGTCGAGAATAATGCTGCACCACTTGGAGGCTTTGATGTTGATATGTCCCAAGCCTTCGACAAGAAAGCCTATGGAAACACCCTTACCCTGGCAATGGAGATGCCCCTGTTTCGCGAGAGGGTGAATGTACGCCTCGGTGCCACCTACCAGGTTGAGACAGAGGGCTATGCCCTCCTGCCCTCCATCGGGTGGCAAGTCAGTGATGACCTGCGCCTTGAGTGCAAGGCTGTTGTCTATGGATCGTTTGGGTCAAAGGACAGTCTTTTCAAGACGTGGGATGACAACGATTACCTGACTATCGGCATAACTCACTCCTTCTAACGCCTACCATAGAAAGGACGAGTGTGGTAGAATCCTCCTCAGGGGGACCGGATCGTGTTCATTATTGGGGACATTCTACTTTTCCTGACTACCTCGCTCGTTTTTTCCATCACGTGTCTCTGTGTTCTCTTGCATGTCCGTGCAAGGGACAGCTATACACGCGGTTTCCTGACAGTCCTGGTACCCCTGTGCTTTCAGATGTTCCTGACCATGCTGTATGCCTACATACCCCGAGTCTATCCCCCTGAACTGCTTACAGGTGATATCTACAGGTATTTCTGCCTTTCGGCAACACTGGTCTCCATCTTCCTCACGACACTGATGCTCTTTACCATGAGCCGCTACCTTATAGCGCTCCTGCCTGCACCAGAAAAGGAGAAAGGCCGAGGGAAAACCATCCTGGGGTTTCTCATCCTCGCCTTCCTCATCCTCAGCCTGCTTATCATCATCGGCAAGAGCGAGGGGGACTGGATCTATGCGATGAACCTCACCTTCTCCTACCATCTCTTCAGTGGTAGCGTATTCCTGGTCATCCATGGTTTCACCGCGCTCTTCTATCGCAAGAAGGCACATGGGTGGGAGCAGGAGAGACTCCTTACCGGGATTTGCTCGACCTTAATTCCCTTGTTGGTTCTCTTCCCCCTCGATATGATCTTCTTCTGGAACCACGCCTTCAAGTTCACCTATCTCAGCTTTGCTGCCTTTGCAGTCTACCTCTATTATTTCATCAGCCGAAGATACTTCCTTACCTACGAATCGGTGACCGAGGCCTCAGTCACACTGCAGACTGAGTTCCTCGAAGCGCATGAGGTCTCGAACAGGGAGCAGGAGATCATAGGGTTGCTGGTAAAGGGCCTGAGTAACCAGGAGATAGCAGAAAAGCTCTTCATCTCTCCCAATACGGTAAAGACCCATATCAAGAATATCTATGCAAAGCTCGGGGTGAAGAACAGGGTGTTGCTCTTCTCCCTGCTGCAGAAGAAATCAATTCTCTGATGCTTGTTTGCACACTTTGCAGATACCTGTGAGGTAGAAGGTGTGGTCATTGACCGTAAAACCATGCTCTGTTTCGAACTGTCGTACCTGTTCGGTATAAAAGCACCCTCCCAGATCTATGAACCTATGACAACGCTCACAATGGAACCAGTGATGATGCTCCCTGCCTGCCTTGGCAGAGTAATAGCGCTCTGTCCCATGTTCGGAGCAATGCAGGATGAATGAGGTTGCAAGGTTGTTCTTTTCCAAATAGTGCAGGTTTCTGTAGACTGTGGCAGGGTCACAGAAATCATTGAGCTGCTTTGCCATCTCTGAGACAGAGACAGGCTCCTTGGCATGGGCCAACGCCTGGAGGATTGCTTTCCTAGCCTTTGTCATTGTGCAAGGCCCTCCTCCTGCTGTAGGTTATGAGCATCTTCGTAGCGGCGGTCCCGAGGAACACCCCTCCGGCAATGACGACAACCATAGCTCCGACAGGAACATCAAGCATCCAGCCGGCAGCCAAGCCCCCGAACGAAAATAATGCTGAAAACAGCGTGCCCAGGCCCATCATGGCAGCCAGGTTCTTTGCCCAGTACCCTGCTGTCCCTGCAGGCAGGGTCAGCATTGCTATGACCATGACAATACCTACAAAGGTCTGGAGCAGGACCACAGCGACAGCTGTAATGCTGAGCATCAGCAGGAACACCCTTTGGGTCGGTATTCCCCGTACCTGGGCAAACTCCTCATCAAAGGAGGTCGCCTCGATCTGGGGATAGAAGCGCCAGGCAAGCAGGATCACCAGCACATCGAGGACAAACAACAGGACCAGGTCCTGGGTGGAGATAAGCAGGATATTGCCAAACAGGTAGGAAGAGGGATCGGTATAGCCGGGCGTCTTTGCCATAAAGAGGACACCAATGCTCATCCCGATGGCCCAGATGGCCTGGATGACGGTATCCTCACGTTGCTTTGCCTTCAGGGAAACAACCCCAATGATGGCTGCTGCAAGGATAGCAAAGACAATTGCACCCATCATGGGCGTGATACCGGGCATC
This sequence comes from uncultured Sphaerochaeta sp., assembly GCA_964617345.1. Lineage (GTDB taxonomy): Bacteria > Spirochaetota > Spirochaetia > Sphaerochaetales > Sphaerochaetaceae > Sphaerochaeta. The sequence goes on from CAZTXW010000015.1 coordinate 30,976, forward strand.
TTTCCTGTAGCTGACAGGAAGAGTGCGATGCCTATGCCGCCCAGCACCGCATGGGAGATGGCTCCGGCAAGACCGGCAATCCTCTTGACCGTAACCACAGCCCCTATGACCCCAAACAGGATGGAAGAGAGCAACCCTGCAACCAAGGCATTGCGGACAAAGGGGAAGTCAGGGTTGGCCAAGGCGCTGAAAAAACTGAGCAGATTATCCATTGGGTATTCCCCCATCGAAGCGACAGTAGTCAGCAGGAAGCTCAACATCATGAACGACACGCAACACTTCCCCTCCGTATAGTTCGGAAGGGGCAGGCTCCAAGGTATGCTGCACAACAGTGCGCCCCTTTTGGCCGGGCTTCTGGGATCCGATACAGAAGACCCTATCGGTAAGGGATGAGACCGTGCTCATATCATGGGTGACGATGAGGATGGTTGTCCTTCCTTTGAATTTCTTAAGCGTATCGAAGAGGCGCTTCTCACTCTCCGCATCCATGTTTGCTGTAGGCTCGTCCAGGATGAGCATCTTGGGACCAGCTACCAGAGCCCGTGCAACGAGGACTCGCCTTCGCTGTCCTCCCGATAGCTCGCTATAGGGTCGTTGGGCCAACTCTTCCATCTCAACCTGTCCAAGGGCGGCCAGAGCCGCACTGTTTCTTGCATCCTTGCCCTTTCTTGAGGTGGATAGCACCCCGCCCATCTTGACAACTTCCAGCACTGAGATGGGAAACGTCGGGTCGTATGTAATGTGCTGAGGCACGTAGCCTATCATCGCCCTATTCTTCCTAGGTTGGCCACCAAAGAGGAGGACCTCTCCTCTCTGACTCTGTTCGAGGCCGAGGATAAGCTTGAGCAACGTAGTCTTGCCCGAGCCGTTGGGCCCGACCAGGGCGCTGAACTCCCCTTCATGGATATGAAAGTTCACATCCTCCAGGACGGGCAACATAGCATAGGAAAATGCCACATGGGAGAATCGTAGGGCTATGGGGACAGTGCTCATAGATTTCCTCCTAATGCACTCAGAAGGGCATCGCCCATCTGGCGGATGTTCTCCATCCAGTCTAGGGCTAGGGGGTCCAGGGCAAGGACCTTGGCCCCTGCTGCCTTTGCCACAGTCTGAGCCGATGCAAGGGGGAACTGCTTTTGCACGAACAGGGCCACTGCCTTCTCGCTCTTCGCTTTCTGGATGAGGAGGGAGAGGTCCTTGGCTGTAGGCTCCTTCCCCCCTATCTCAACAGCTTCCTGGATGAGGGCGAACTCATCAAAGAAATATCCGAAGGAGGGATGATAGACGAACACCTTGCGCCCAGCCAAAGGAGCAAGCTTCTCCTTGAGGCTCAGAAACGTTGCATCGATCTCAGCTATAAGCTGTTGGTGATTGGCTTCTAGCAGTGCCTGCTGTTCGGGAAGCAGGGTTATGGCTGTTCGTAATACATGCCCTGCAAGAATCTTCGCACTCTCCCAGCCAAGCCAGGTATGCCTGTCACGCTCAAGGCTCTCTTCCTCTATGGCATGCTCCTCATGATCGTCATGCGCTTCCAGGGACCTGAAGGTGACCCCCGCTGTCCCATCGACTACCAAAAGGTTGGGATAGAGCGATGATACCTTTCCTTCAAGGACCTCCTCAAAGTCAGTGCCGCTGAGGATCCAGGCCTGTGCCTTGGCAAGGGCGGCCATCTGCGAGGGAGTCGGCTCATAGGAGTGGGGACTCTGCCCCTCTCCAACCAGTACGACACTTGTGAGAAGGTCCCCTGCTATGCGTTGGACAAAGTACTCTTGGGGTAGGATGCTCACTGCAAGGACAGCCTTACTTTCAGGCTCGTCCTTTTCGGCAGTGCCTCGGGCAAACAGAAGTCCGGAGGCAATTATCAGGATGATCGCTATGCCATATAGGTGCTTGTTCTTTCTCATACGCCCTCCTTAGGGGGTAAGAAAAGGATACTGAGAGAAGACAGGTTTTGCAAGTCATTTGCAAATATAATGCAAATGATGTGCATCTGCTGGAGCACGGCTACCCAAAAAGTCCACTTTCGCAGTATGCTTAGGGGAGAGAGGAATCATACCATGCTAATGAACTGCAAGGACAAACACCCCCACATCGACCCATCGTGCTTTATCGCACCTTCTGCCGATGTCATCGGCGAGGTCGTGATGGGACCCTCCTCCTCAGTCTGGTTCAATGCCACCGTACGGGGAGATGATGCCTCCATCCACATCGGTGAGGGCAGCAACATCCAGGACAATGCAGTGATACACTGCAGCATAGGGGTTCCGGTATCAATTGGAGACCATGTGACGGTTGGCCATGGGGTGATCATCCACTCCTGCACCATCGCAGATGGCTGTCTCATCGGGATGGGATCGACCATCCTCGATGGAGCGGTCCTTCTTGAGGAGACCCTCGTAGGGGCCGCTTCCCTGATTCCTCCAGGAAAGACCTATCCCCCCAGGAGCCTGGTCATGGGATCCCCTGCCAAGTTCATACGAGCCTTGACTGAGAAGGAGTTGGAAGAGATGAGGGAGAATGCCAAGCACTATGCTGAGGCTGCCAGGGAGTATGCTTCGGCTCTTTCCTAGACCTCGTTCGCCTTCTCAAACTTCTTGATGGCATCATTTGTTCCACCAACCACCAGGACATCCTCAGTCTGGAGGACGAGCTCTGGGGTAATCTCACTGATCGCCTTATCGTCACGGAGCACTACAATGATGTTCAGATGATATT
>CAZTXW010000016.1:0-31807 GCA_964617345.1 uncultured Sphaerochaeta sp.
TATCGAAGATTCAGCCAATCTCTACCGCATCGAAGAGTGGGGTAACGGCTATTTCCATATACAGGAAGACGGGGAAGTGGAGGTCCGCCTCAAGCGTGACACGCTGCAGTCCTCCATCAGTCTCCTGGAGATTGCCAAAGGCTTGAAGGACCGGGGAACCAAACTTCCAGTCCTCTTGCGCTTCAGCAACATCCTTGATGACAGGATCCAACACATAAACGAAAGCTTTGCCCAAGCCATCAGGGAAGTCGGGTATGAGGGTTCCTACAGGGGTGTCTATCCCGTCAAGGTAAACCAACAGCAGCAGGTCATCGAGGAGATCTGTCGTTTCGGCAAACAGTACCACCATGGGCTGGAGACAGGCAGCAAGGCGGAGCTTATCATAGCCTTGGCCTATGTCGATGATCCTGAGGCATATATTGTCTGTAACGGATACAAGGACGAGGAGTACATCGACCTTGCACTCAAGGGTATGGCCCTGGGCATGCAGACAGTCCTTGTCATCGAGATGCCGGGAGAAGCGGCCATCATTGTCGAGAGGGCAAAGGCTTTGGGCATCACGCCGAATATCGGCATCAGGATGAAGCCTTCGACCATTGCCGGAGGACACTGGACAGACTCAGGGGGGGACCGCAGCGTCTTTGGCCTGAATACGACCCAGGTCATTGAGGTTGTGGACATGCTCAAGAGTGAGGATATGCTCTCTTGCCTCAAGCTGCTGCACTACCACTTGGGATCTCAGATCCCCAACATACGATCGATAAGGATGGGGGCGACAGAGGCGGCGCGCTTCTACGCCGGCCTTATCCAGGAGGGAGCACCCATGGGACTGCTGGATATAGGAGGGGGCCTAGCCATCGACTATGATGGCAGCCACACCGATTCCAGCAACAGCCGCAACTACACTACGCGCGAGTACTGCTCTGATGTGGTTGAGGAGATCATGAACATCTGCAACCAGGCAAAGATCCCCCATCCCACGATCCTCAGTGAATCGGGGAGGGCATTGGTCTCCTACTACTCTGTCCTTCTGCTGAACATACTGGACACCAACGTGTTCTGGAATGGGAAGGGAAGGCAAGAGCCTATCGCAAAGGAGTTGCTTCCAGCCCTGGATAACCTGCTGTATGTGCGCACCATGCTCAAGGAGGAGACAGCCCAGGAGTGTCTGAACGACCTCAACTACTACCGTGAGGAAATTCGCAACAAGTTCCTCTACGGTCAGGTGAACATGCGTGAGCGCGCTGCGGCAGAACACCTCTACTGGTCCATCATCAGTGAGATATATACCCTGTTGCAGAATAAGGAGCACCCATCGACACAGGTAAAGGAGCTGGAACGACAGCTCTCCGACATATACTATGGGAACTACAGCCTCTTTCAGTCGTTGCCCGATGTCTGGGCCATCGACCAGCTATTTCCGATCATGCCGATCCACTTGCTGGACCAGAAGCCAAACAGGAAGGCAATCCTCTCTGACATCACGTGTGACAGTGAGGGCAAGATTGACCGCTTCATAGGGCGAGGTGGGGTGGAGAATACCCTGCCTGTGCATGTTCCCCCTGAGGATGAGGACTACATCCTGGGTGTGTTCCTCGTTGGGGCGTACCAGGAGACGCTGGGGGATTTGCACAACCTCCTGGGGGACACCAACGTCATGAGCATTACCTATGATGAGGATGGCACGTTCAGATTTCATGATGAACTGGAAGGCGATACCATCGCAGAGGTGCTCAGCTATGTCGAGTATGATACCAAGCAGATGGAAGCGATGATCCGCACCAAGGCTGAGAAGGCGGTTCAGGAAGGAAAGATAACAGCCCAGCAGAGAAGGAAGATCATCTCAGCCTATACAGCGGGGATGAGAGGCTATACCTATTACGAGACAGATCAGGAGGATTGATACGATGAAGAGACGTTTGATGATAGTAGGCGCTGGTGGCGTCGGCAATGTGGTGGTGAGAAAGTCTGCAAGGATGGATGACCTCTATTCAGAGATCATGCTCGCCAGCAGGACGAAGGCCAAGTGTGACGCCATCGCTCAGGAATCGGGTCCTGTCCCTGTGGTGACAGCACAGGTCGATGCTGATGACGTGCCCTCCCTGGTCGCCCTGATACAAAGCTTCAAGCCCGATTTGCTGATCAATGTAGCCCTTCCATACCAGGACCTTACCATCATGGAGGCTTGCCTGCAGACTGGGGTGCACTATCTGGACACCGCAAACTATGAGCCTAAGGACAAGGCCGAGTTCGAATACTCCTGGCAGTGGGCTTTCGACGAGCGGTACAAGCAGGCGGGCCTTACGGCAATACTTGGTAGTGGCTTTGACCCAGGGGTGACCAACGTATTCACCGCCTATGCGGCCAAGCATTACTTTGATGAGATCCACTACCTTGATATCGTCGACTGCAATGCAGGCGACCATGGAAAGACCTTTGCAACAAACTTCAATCCTGAGATCAATATCAGGGAGATAACCCAGCGGGGACGCTACTGGGAGGACGGGCAGTGGAAAAGCACCGATCCCCTAGCCATCAAGAAAGAGGTAAACTACCCCAATATTGGAAACCGAGCATCCTACCTGCTCTTCCACGAGGAATTGGAGTCACTGGTCAAGCACTTTCCCTCCATCAGGAGGGCACGGTTCTGGATGACGTTCTCCGAGCAGTATATCAACCACCTGAAAGTGTTGGAAAGTGTAGGCATGACCAGTATCGAGCCCATACTGTACGAAGGTATCGAGATACAGCCCTTGCAGTTCCTCAAGGCTGTACTTCCCGAACCCTCCTCCTTGGGTGAGAACTACAAGGGAGAGACCTCCATTGGCGTACAGCTGCAGGGTATCAAGGACGGCAAGAAGCGCACTGTCTATATCTACAACAACTGCAAGCACCAGAGTGCCTATGAGGATGCCAAGGCCCAGGCAGTCTCCTACACAACAGGGGTACCTGCTTCCATCGGAGGCAGGCTGCTCGCCCAGGGAGTCTGGAAGAAACCCGGGGTATGGAATATGGAGCAGTTCGATCCCGATCCTTTCATGGAGCTGCTAGGAAAGCTTGGACTTCCCTGGGAGGTTGTCGTCGATGGAGAGCTCTCATTCCATGAAGAGGATATGCACAATGCTTGATGTAACAAAAGTGAAGCACACTCCAGCCTTTGTGCTGGAGTATGAAGCTTTGCAGAAGAACCTCTCTCTGATACGACAATTGCAACAGGAGCTTCCCTGCACCTTCCTGTTTGCCCTCAAGGGATTCGGCATGCACCGTGTCTTTGGTGAGATAGCACAAGCGGCACGAGGGGCGACTGCAAGTTCGCTCAATGAAGCTCTTTTGGCAAGTGAACACTTCAGTAGTGTACACTCCTATGCCCCTGTCTACCAAAAGGATGAGTTTGATGCCATAGCAAAGCTATCATCCCATATAACCTTCAACTCACTAGACCAATACTCACGGTATAAGGACAGGATGCCGTCATCGGTAGCCGGGTTACGGGTGAACCCCAAATATGAGGTGGTGGAGACCGCCCTGTATGACCCTTGCTCCCCGGGCTCGAGGTTGGGCATCCATCCGGAGCACCTGCAGGAACTGCCTGAGGGAATTACTGGGCTACACATCCACAACCTCTGTGAAAGTGGGGCACAGGAGATGGCAAAAACCCTGGAAGCAGTAGAGAAGCTGTATGGAAGATTCTTTTCCACCCTTACCTGGCTCAACCTCGGAGGCGGGCATCTGGTCACACGAGAAGGGTATGACCTATCCCTTTTCAGGAAGACTGTCATTGCATTCAACAAAAAATACCCTCACATTGAACTGATCTTCGAACCTGGGGCAGCCTACGTGTGGGAAACAGGGGTACTGGTGTCGGAAATCCTGGATATAGTGTCCAGTGATGGCATACAGACCCTGATGCTCGACGTCTCCTTCACCGCCCATATGCCTGACTGCCTGGAGATGCCCTATACCCCACAGGTCAGGGGGGCGAAGGTTGTACGAGTTGATGATGTGCCTGCAGGCGGAAACGGCAACCGTTATCGCCTTGGCGGATCAAGTTGCCTGGCCGGTGATTGGGTAGGCGATTATATATTTCCCAGTGAACCGAAGGTGGGGCAGAGGCTCGTATTCTCCGATATGATGCACTACACCATGGTGAAGACCACCACTTTCAACGGCATCGCACATCCTGACATCGGAATCTTCTGTGATGGAGAGTATGAGGTGGTCAGAAAATTCGGCTACGAGGACTATAAGGGCCGCTTATCCTAAGGAGTGATGATGAAGGCATTTTTCTTGGATTCAGAATATCCGAATGCTTCCCCTGAAGAGGCATATTTTCATGTCATACCGTTTCCCCTTGAAAGGACTGTCTCCTACAAGGGAGGCACAGAGCAAGGTCCTCAGGCTATCCTGGAAGCTTCAGGTCAGCTAGAGAAGCTTGTTGATGACCACTCTGAACCGGGAAGGCTGGGTATCCATACCACAGATGCTATCGACTGTTCCTTCCAGACAAATGAGAGGGAAGTGTTCGAACGGGCTGCGAAGCTGGTGTCCCGCGCTTTCGAACAAGATTCTATCCCTGTGGTGCTCGGTGGCGAGCATAGTGTCACCAATGCATCGATTCAGGCCATGTCCAAGATGTTCAAGGAAGGTGAGGTGGGAATCCTGCAGTTCGATGCCCACATGGACCTGCGCCAAGCGTACGAAGGCTCCCTCTTCAGCCATGCAAGTGTCATGAAGCGTGCACTTGAGGGCGGCCTGCCCCTGTTTCAGGTCGGGGTGCGCAACTACAGCACTGAGGACCTGGAGGCTAGGGAAGCATACAGGGTAGGCTATCTCGATGCACATCAACTGGATAGGATGAAACAATCAAAGGAGGGCTTTTCGAACGTCTCCTTACCACACTGTTTTCCTGACAAATTGTTCATCACCTTTGATGTCGATGGCTTTGATGCCTCCCTGATGGGAAGCACCGGCACCCCTGATCCGGGAGGGCTCTTCTGGTGGGATGCAATAGACTTGCTGGAAAGACTCACTGAAGGGAGGACCGTCATCGGTTTTGATGTGGTGGAGCTAGCTCCCAATCCCCTGCTGCACCATGGCCCTTACCTTACTGCAAAGCTTACCTATCATCTGATGGGGCTTGTTGCAAAGCGAAACAAGGTACTATAGCAAGTATTGTCCTACTTTACTTTCATTGCTCGGAAACAGTCAGAATCTAAAGAGACCTAGCAAGCGAAATGATTCCATTCATCTGTTTCCAAGCAACTTTGAACCAGAAAGAATGCAAAACTCAGGTACTACTGGCATCACAGAAAAGCCAAGAACTGCCGGTATTGACGATTACACAGTTGGGCCAAAGACTATGAGTGTTCGAGTTTTCAGAGGATACGTATCTATGTGTCCTACAGTGCCAGTTCGGCTCCAAGGGCCTTACAGGCCTCAAGAGCCTCTTCATCCGGCTCTTCAAGGGCAATGATGGGATATGATACCAGGACGGCACCTGTGGCGAGAGTTCGCACCTGCCACGCTTGCATCCACTCTCCTTCACCCCAGCCATAGGAGCCAAAGAGTGCTACTCGCTTGTTTTCCAGCATGCCTTCCACTTCACTGAACATCGGGGAGAAAAACTCTTCCTCAAGTTCCTCCACGCCCCTTGCAGGGCATCCGAAGGCAACAGCATCGTAGTCATCCAGCATATCTGAGGAGAAGGCCTGGGAGTGGATCAGAACGGGTTCTGCTCCTGCTTGTATGACGCCCTCTGCAATGGCTTCAGCCATCGCCTCAGTGTTGCCGGTTCCACTGAAGAATACGATTGCAATTGTTTTCATGTGTATACCCCCCCTGCTGCACGCTACTATATAGGAGTATTCCCCTGTTTCTGTATTTAGAGCATGCTGTATATTTTGCAGAATCCAAGCCTTGCCCGGATTCATTGCAGTTCTAGGAGGGGAGGACGAGTGCGAAAGCTCAGAGTTGCGGTTCTTGGGAGAAGATGTTCCTTGTCAGCCTCTTTACCTTGAGAGTGAGGGGCGATCCATGTCCGAAACGGGCTATGGATTCATTGAGCACCCACTGGTAAGCAAGTTTTGCCTCTTCATCCTTGCCTATCTTGTGGTAGCAGTGGGCGATGTGGGCCATGAGGCCAATGCGTTCGGCATCAGTGGCGAAATCACTCTCGACATCGAGAAAAGCACGTACCACAATATAATGTCCCAAAGCATCCCTATACCGTTTCGTCTTTTGCAGGCAGTATCCAAGGGCAACCCGTGCCATGATGGTCTGGTTGTCTGCCGAACCCTCAAACTCCTCGAAGATGTTCAGCACATGCTTGCGCAGGGGCAACTCCTTGGTAAAGAGTTCCTGGTGGTGGTGGAGATCTGCCTGCAGGCAGATGACATCCATATACAGGTCATAGGAAGGGCTCTCCTCTTCAGACCAATCACGCTTGAGCAACTCGGTGGCAATGGCTTGCGCTTTCTTGTTCTGTCCGTCATCAAGGTAGGAATTTGCCAAGGCTATCTGTGATTCTATGGTTATGTCATCGTCACTGCCATAGAGGTTTTTGGTGGTTTCATAGATCTGTTTTGCTACTGCAAGCTCGTTTGTCGGGTCTTGTGCATGGAGGTAGGCCATGTTCAGTTCCCCCATCAGGCTTATATATGATGAGTTGGCAGGACCGTGCTGATTGAAATGTTCGACGCGCTGCTTCTCCAGCTCCATAATGTTCTGATGGACCTTGGCAAAGTATATTGGGTCATCAAGCTCGCTGGTAAGCAGCAATCGTGTCAGGTAGTTTTCCATACCGTAAGTATAGCGTCAGGAATTATCCCTAACAAGAGGCTCTCGTGATTTGATCGCACGTATTGCCATGAAGCAGTCATGTACATAGCTGTCCATCAGCATGCATCCGCTCTTGTCGGTATACAAGTCAATGATGGAGAAGCCTTGTGTGCACAATCCACCCACCAAATCGTTGATGGTATGGCTGAACTCAATGGTGTCATGCTTTTTCAATCGCTTGGCAAGGGTCTTCTCACTGAGGCTTGTGAGGTCAGAGAAGGGGATGGTGTATTTTACCTTCATGCGGTTATTCATGGCTGCCTTCTCGTCAAACATATACAGGGCAGGATTGGTAGCGCTGGTCAGCAGTGCCCCCCCATCCTTGAGGATCCTATTGCACTGGCGGTATACATGTTGCACATCATCTATGAAACAGGTGGATGAGGGGTTGTAGATGAGGTCAAAGCTCTTGTCTGAGAAACGGGAGAGGTCGCACATGTCCCCCTGCTCGATAGTTATAGTAAGGCCCTCTCTCTTGGCAATGCGTGCATCCTGGGCAAGTTGTTTTTCCGATAGGTCAAAGACAGTGACATGTGCCCCATAGGCTGCAAGAAGTATCCCTTGCTGGCCACCTCCACAGGCAAGACAGAGCACCTCCTTGCCTTTAGTATCGGCTATCCAAGGGTGTGGGACACGTTTGAACGGGGAGAGTATCATCTCCAGCTCTCCATTTCTTGCCTGTTCAACCTGTTGGGGTGTGCACCCATCAGTCCATATATTGCCTTTGGTGGTTTCATAGTCCCACGCCTGAGCATTATAGATTGTGTACTTTTCCATGCGCCCACCATATCACTAATGGTGAGAGGTATCAAGAGATGAGAAAATATAACTTTTTATATGGTAGAGGGTTGTTTGAGATGGTGCGTAAAAAGTGGGGTGTAGGTCAGAATATTCTGCTTTTGATGGGAGTGCATAAGGGATATTTTGTCACTTGTTACCTCAAGGGCTTCGATAGCCGGAAGCTTTTTGCTGCGAACACCACGGGCGAGTGTCACATGGGGATGGAAGGTTTGGGAATCGAGAAGGAAGTTGTTTGCTCGCAGTTTGTAGGCAAGTTCTTTCTGCAGGGCTTCCAGTTCCCTGTTCTCTTCAATTCCCAACCAGAGGATATCACCCTGGTGTTTACGAAAGATTCCCAGCTGATCGAACTTCACCAGCAAGGGGTTTGATTCGAGGGAAAAGAGAATCTCCTTGAGAAGAGTCAGTGCATGGCCTTCCACCTCGCCTAGAAAACAGAGGGTGAGGTGTAGATTTATGTAACGGGTGAAAACGCCTTTCGGACAGTATGGGATGAGGTCCTGTTGCAACAGCGCTATCGAGTCCTTTGTCCTGGTGTCAAATTCCAAAGCATAAAAGAGTCTCATGTCACAAGTATATGGCCTCCCAGAACAGCATGCAAGGGTTGGGCCGTTAGGCCTTGATACCAACTGTAAATCATCCTAGAATAATCATATGGAGGAATTGTATGAAAATAGTGCTGGTAGGGGCAGGAAGTGCCCAATTTGGGTTTGGAACGTTGGGAGATATCTTCCAGAGTAAAAAACTGGCAGGCAGTGAAATCTGTCTTGTTGACATTGATCAGAAGGCCTTGTCCCATGTCGCTGATATAGCAAGGAAGTTTATCAAGGAGAACAACCTTGATTTTACCATAACAGCCTCCACTGACCGAACCTCTGTCCTCCCAGGATCAGATGCTGTGGTCATATCCATTGAGGTTGGCAAACGCTTTCCCCTGTGGGATGAGGATTGGACACTGCCTCAGCAGTATGGCATCAAGCAGGTGTATGGGGAGAATGGTGGCCCTGGTGGGCTCTTTCATGCCTTGCGCATTACTCCTGTCATTGTTCAAATCTGCGACGATATAGTCAAACTTGCCCCCGATGCGTGGGTTTTCAACTATTCCAACCCCATGACAGCCATCACGACGACGGTGCTGCGCAAGTATCCCAAGCTGAAGTTTGTGGGTATGTGCCATGAGATAGCATCGCTTCAACGGTATCTACCTTCCATCCTCGACACTCCGTTTGAAGAGCTGGAATTGAGAGCTGGAGGGCTCAACCACTTCAGTGTATTGCTTGAGGCTAGCTACACCAACAGTGGTAAGGATGCCTATCCGGATATCCTGAAGAAGGCTCCCCCGTTCTTTGAAAAGGAGCCAGGCTATTCGGATATCCTTTCCTACGTGAAGGAAAACCAGGAGCTGTTCCAGACAGAGGGCAGTACCGATCGAGCCCTTCCTGAGGGTATGACCAGTGCAAAGAGGTGGGCGGACAGGACCTTGTTCAAGAAGGTCCTGGAACACTACAGTCTGCTTCCCATCACAGGGGACAGCCACTTTGGTGAGTATATCCCCTGGGCCCATGAGGTCGCTGACCATAAGGGTATCAAGGATTTCTATACCTTGTACCAGATGATGCTCGCTCACGTGCAGCCAAAGATTGAGCTGAAACTCAACGAACGTCTTGTCTATATCCTGGAAGGCATCCTCGATGATAGTGGGTATGAGGAGCCAGCGGTAAATATCCTGAACAACAACCTTATTCCTTCGCTTCCTGAATGGATAGCCGTTGAGGTCCCGGCTAAGGTACACGCCCATGGTCTTGAAGGTATTGCATTCCCTGAGTACCCCAAGGGCTTTGCTGCCTTGCTCAGGAACTACTGTGGTGTCTATGACCTTATCGCAGAGGCTGTTCTGACCGGTAGGAAGGAGTATGTCATCCAGGCATTGCTGGCCAACCCCATAGTTGACCGGTGCCAGGAAATCCCCGAGCTTGTCGATCTTATGATCGAGAGACAGCAGAAGTGGCTCGGATATCTGAAGTAGGGCTGTATCTCATCAGAAACGCAAAAAGAAACCTTCCTGCTTGAGGAAGGTTTCTAGTAGCGGCAAAGGGACTCGGACCCCTGACCGAACGGATATGAGCCGTTTGCTCTACCAACTGAGCTATGCCGCCGTGTGTTGTCAAACAACTCTTGCATGATAGTAAAAGCAATAAGGTTAGTCAATAGGGTTTTTGGAAAGAATCCTGTCAAAAGCCAATACCTTTCTATTTTCTCAAAAAATTCACTAAATATAGCTATGGAAAATAGTTATATAATCAATACAAGTCGTTTTATTCTCGTTTCTCGATAAAAAAGATCATACATATAGGTAACCATAGCAACGTAACAAATCATTTCTTTGGTAAAATCTGTATCTGTATGGTGGTTTGGTTCTTCACACCTAAAGAAGTATCTCACCGATTATACAGTTTCCTTCCTGTACCAACGTGTCCTAGGCGCTCTGAAGAATTGGGCAGGAGGGCGTGAGACAATATATTTTCCTATGCTTCTCTCTATGGCCCACCCAAATGCCATTCGAATTGAAGCATAGCTCACCTCCAAGCAAAAATGCTTGCCTTATTCCCTCTATATCGCTACTCTAGAAGCATGATTGGATTCTTCATTAAAAAAGCATTTTTCGATGGCTGGGACAACCTCATTGGCATTGTTGTCCATAATCTTGGGTTTCTCCTGGTGATGTTGGCCTTTATGGGTGGACTGAGCCTAGGGGAAGTCAATATGGCACTGAGCATGGTGGCCATACTTCTCTCTGTGGGATTGTTCTCCTTCTTCTTTGCCGGAAGCGCGTCCTCGACATACTCCTACAGTCGCTACGAGCGAGGTGGATTTGAAGGTTTCAAGCGAGGTATCAGGGAGTCATGGCGTCATGCGCTGCTTTTTTGGGCGATGCTGGTGCTGGACCTTTCCCTCATCCTGCTTGTCATTCCCTTCTACCTCAGCTATGGGACCATTGTAGGGACAATCCTCTCGGTGGTGTTGTTCTGGGTATTTGCAGGCTTGAGCCTGGCTCTGATGTACTTCTTCCCCCTGTTTTACCAGATGCGTGGAGATACCCCAGTAAAGACACTGAAGAAGAGTTTCATCATACTGATCGATAATCTCTGGTTCTCCCTCTTTCAGGCTGTCTATCAGATCATTGTCTTTGCCATCTCACTCTTCCTTGCCGGTCTGGCCCCTGGGGTCACAGGGATGATGCTTGCATCCAGCGATGCCACCAAGCTGTTGATGTACAAGTATGACTATCTTGAAGAGAATCCTGAAGCTGACAAGAAGCATATCCCCTGGGATGAACTGCTATACGATGAGCAGGAGAGTGTCGGTCACCGTTCCCTCAGGAATATGATCTTCCCTTGGAAGGACTAGCATGGCTATGGAAGTCGAGCTGAAGGCACATGTTTCCGATCCTGCACTCCTTCAGCAACGTATAGAGGCTCTGACAGGCATCTCTTCGGCAGTGTATGAGCTGAAGGAAGATGTGTACTTCTCTTATCCTGACGAGGATGCCCTCTTTCGTATGAGGCTTGAGCAAAGTGGTCCTTCCTTTGAGGATATGCAAGGCCTTGTTGTTTTTACCTATAAGGACAAAACGCTCAAGGATGGCATTGAGGTGAATGAGGAGAGGGAATTTTCCTCCCCTTCAGATCAGGGTCCTTCTGCAAAGCAGTTTTTCCTCAGTTTGGGATATGAGGTGTATATAACCAAAACCAAGAGAGGCTACCTCTATACATACCCTGCAAGCCCCACTCTTCCCTTACTGACCATCGAGCTTGTTGATGTTGTCGGTCTGGGCTGGTTCATCGAGATGGAGTTTGTCCTTGAAGACACCTCTAGGGTAGGACAGGCCAAGGCTTGCCTGCTCGATGTCCTGAAGCAGGTGGGCATAGACCATGCCATGATCGAAGACGAATACTACATGCATCTGCTCAAGAAGAAGAAACCCGAAGCCTAGGCCCCGGGTCTCTTTGTAGGAATCTGTAGCCCTGTCCTATCAGGCAACAGGGTAGTGGGGAACATTATCCTCACCAATGAAACGGCTGATACATTTCACGATGACCTCATGGTCCCGAACATCGGTCAGACCCGATACGATAGCTACACCCACTGTCCCTACGCCTTCGACGTAAATGGGGAAGCCACCGCCACACGCTACAAACTTGGTTGGGTCAAGGCCCCTCTCCTCAAGGGAGGATCCTCTTTGCTTCAACCATAGGGCGTAACGCAAGGTGCTCATCTCAAAATTCAAGACAGTTCTGAACTTGCGGTCTATCCAACTCTCATTGCTGAGATTTGCCCCTTCAGCAGAATACTGAAACAGGGTAAGGCCGCTCATAAGCTTGATAGAGATAGCAATCTTCAGATCCTTATCCATAGCCTCTGCTACGAATATCTTGCCCAACTCCCACGCATCTTCGTGGGTAAAGGTCTCAAATCTCAACAATTCCTCTTGTGCCGATACAATTGCCAATCTCTCGTCAAGTTCCATACCTACTCCGTTGGGAATTTGATTCCCCATTGTTTTCTCAAAGTGTCCATGACTTCCATGACACGAATAATCTCGCTATGCGGCATCTGCTTGCATTCGAGCTCCCCTTCCTCAATAGCCTTTCTACATGCTTCCACCTGATGTTCGAATCCGGTGATGTACTTGAAAGGCTTATATGTTTCCACAAGGTTGTAATCCTTGTCATATACATTAATCCCTTCACAGTTATTGATGTTCAGAAATTCTATGAAGCCACGACTTCCAAAGATAGCCCCCCTGCGGTCACTGGTGCTTACCATGGAACTGTGCAGGACAGCCATCTTTCCACCCTTAAACGTAAGGGTCATGCTGTTTGACTCATCAACGCCGCTGTCGGTCTTGATACAGGTGGAGGTGATCTCCTCAATCTGGTTGCCAAAAACCATCATCGCGAAGTTTATGGGATAGACACCCACATCCAGCAGGGCCCCTCCTGCCAATGCAGGATCGACAAGGCGCCTGACACCCTTGATGGGGTAGCAGAGGTTCGCTGTAAGTGCATGAGGTTCCCCAATGACACGGCGATCGAGTATCTGGTCCAGGACAAGCCTCATGGGGAGGTAGCGTGTCCATATCGCTTCTGCCACCAGAAGCTTCTTCTTCTTTCCATAGGCGAGCACTTTCCTTGCCTGCTCTGCATTCATGGTAAAGGATTTTTCACACAGGACATGCTTGCCATGGTCGAGGGCAAGCATCATGTGCTCATAGTGAAAGGCGTGTGGAGTACACACATATACCAGATCGACATCCGGGTCGTTGACCATCTCCTCATAGGAACCATATGCTTTCTGGATATTCCACTTACGAGCAAACTCCTTGGCTTTTTCGAGATCTCTGGAAGCGACGGCATACGCTTGTACGCTCTCCATCTCGGCTATGGTTGCCGCCATCTTTCGGGCTATGTTGCCAGCACCTAAAATTGCCATTTTCATACGATTTCCTCCTTGTTATCCAATAGTATAGGCTTTCTCTTGGTGTTTTGAAAGGAAAATGGTAAGCGATTGGGGAAAATTCAGCGAGTATGCTCATCCTATTTGCAGCGAATATCCCAATAAGGGCAGGAAGGTCAGCGCTAGGGAGACCACTCCTATAAGGGCAAAGGTCGTATTGCTCCTGATCCTCAGATTTCTTTTTGCGATCAGTGCAATCAACGACCAGAGTCCAAAGAGCGTAGAGGTGGTGAGCAAGGCGAGGCTGGTCCCTGCATACAGGGGAAGGTAGGGGAGCAGGATGCAGAAGGCAAGCGATGCCCGACCACCGCCCTGGGTCCCCAGGGAGAGCAAGAGGGCTGCAGAGGCTCCCACAATCAGGGTAGCAAGCAGGACAAGGGAGGCTTTTTCTGGGGAGGTGAGCATGGCCAGGGCGATGTTGGAGAAGGAGAGTGAGAGTATCTTCAGAGCTTCGGCAACATGGGAAAATACAAAGCGTGCTCCACTGGAACGGTCAAAGAGGTGATAGAGGGCATTCATCACGAAACAGGAGGTGAACAGGCTGAAGGTAAGGATGATCAGGACTGTCGGTTGGACAAATCCCATGGTGCTCCTGTGGATGGCAATGGCCAAAAATACCAGTATTACCGTGGATACGATTGTCCCTAGGATATCGACCACAGCATTGAAGACAGAGGCCGGGGTATAGGGGTGCTTGCCTTCACTGGTGAGCTTCCTGTTGTAGGTGTCGCTATTGTAGGAAAAGTTGAAATAGGTACCATTTCTCAGCTTAGCCGTGAAATCGAGCTTATGCACCTGCTGGGCATGGGAGGTGATCTCCCCTACCTGTCGTTCGAACTCTGAAAACAACGTGTTCAAATCATCCATACTCAACTCCAGAATTTATCGGTCTTGATCTCTTCGATCAGGCGTGAAACCTCAACGGTGAGTTGCGAGCAGATCATCTGCTCGGCAGCCTTTTGGTCGGTCTTTGCCAGTTCTATGGCCTCGGGGAACTCCATGCTCTTGCCGATATTGGCATAATAGTTTCGAGAAACGACTGTCATGCTTCGCCTTGCAGTCTTCGATCGTTTGTTCTTGACCCTTCTTTGTGGGGCGATCAGCCCTATGGGTACGATGGGCACAGGGTGCTCTAGGTATATCCGTGCAACCCCCGGGCGAAAGAGCGAAAGCTGGTTTTGCGGGCTGAGCCCTCCCTCGGGGAAGATATAGACCGACTCGCCCTGCTGCAGGTAGGATGCTGCCTCGTGCACCACACTCTTCCTATCCTCAGATGTGAGGGCCCTGATCTGTTTTGTCCAGCCCAGGAAGCTGCCTACAATAGGTATGCCGAAGCCTGGGCCTATGACCACATGCAAGGGATCCTTCATGAGGGTAGTGACAAAGTGCACGTCACTGCTGCTGAAATGATTGGAACAGAAGATTTTGGCCCCTGGTGGCAGTTCTTCCTCCTGCCACGTCTGGAAGTCATAATTGAGTTGTAAAATCACCTTGACAACAGTTCTGTAGATGCTGTGAAGACAATTACTGATTCTATTCACCCATTACTCCTGGACCAAGTGTACAAACAGGACAAGCTCTGGTCAACACCAGGTAGGCATCCACAGGTCCCTGCCCAGCGAAGGGTCATGTATCGGATGTGCATCGATAGTATAGACGGCTTTGAGATTATCCCGACAGATGACCTCGCTGGTCGGACCATGGGCAAATACCCGGCCTTTCTGTAACAGGATGGTCTCATCGCTATATACCTGGACCAACAACAGGTCATGCAATACACAGATGACACTCATGTCTTTCTCGACCAGGCGTTGGAGCAGATTCATCATGGTCCTCTGGTGCTTCACATCCAGGTGGTTCACCGGCTCGTCCAGCAACAGCACCTTGCCCTGCTGGCAGAGTGATCGTGCGAGCAGGACGCGTTGCATCTCCCCACCCGACAGCTCCGTTACCCGCTTGCCCCTGAGGTGCAGGATATCGCAGTCACGCATCGCCTGCTCGACATATCCATGCTCATCATGGCCACCATATGCATAGCGGCCCATCGACACCGCTTCCACGACAGAGAAGTCGTAGTCGATCCTCCCATTCTGGGGAACAAACCCAAGTTTTCGCGCAAGATGCTTCTGGCTCAGGGAAGAGACTTCACTGCCGCTGATTAGAACCGTTCCGCCGGTAGGGACAAGTTCCTTATAGAAGAACTTGAGCAAGGTGCTTTTCCCACTTCCATTGGGGCCAGTCAGGGCGATAAACCTCCCTTTCGGCACACTGAGGTCTAGGTTGGCGAAGACCTCCTCCTTGGCATAGCCCCCTGTAAGGGCTCGTGTTTCAATGCTATACATAGGCATACCGTCCCTTGCGTAGCATCCAGATAAACAGGGGAGCTCCCAGGATGCTGGTGATGACTCCCACAGGCATTTCACCTGTAGGGAGAAGCAGCCTCGCCAAGGTATCGCTTCCCAGCAGTAGGAGGGAACCAAAAAGGCAGGTAGGCAGCAGCATCTTGCTGTGCTTGGGCCCCAACATCAGACGAGCGATATGGGGGGCCATAAGACCGATGAACCCTATCACCCCAAAGAAGGCGACACACGTAGCGACAGCGAAGGTAGCGAGCAACAACAGCAGGAGACGAATCTTCTGCAAGGGGAGACCCGATGCCAGTGCCGATCCTTCATCAAGGAGGAGCATATCCATCTCCGTATGGCTGAATCGCATGGGGACAATGAAGAGAAGGGTAGCCAGGATCATGACAAAAACCTGGTTCCATGTGCTGGAGCTGAAGCTGCCCAGTGTCCAGAAGAGGATCCTGTCATAGTGCTCATGATTGAGGAACATCAGAAGCGTCATTGCCGCTGAAAGGATGTAGTTGGCGGCAACACCTGTAAGCAGGAGGGTGGTCTGGCTAACCTTATGTCTTGAGCCTACAAGGAAAATGAGGGTGGTTGTTGCCAAAGCCCCCAAAAGAGCTGAGACGGGCAGTCCCAGAAATGCAGAATAGCCTGCCGTTATCGCCAGGGCTACACCAAAGGATGCCCCGGCAGAGACACCCAGAACAAAGGGGTCTGCCATGGGATTGCGCAATACAGCCTGGAATACCGCTCCGGCTCCCCCTAGGATTGCCCCACAGAGGATGGCAGTCAGGACACGGGGTAGGCGTAACTGGAAGAGTATGTAGTGAGCGGATGCCGTCTCAGATCTTCCGGTCAGGGTGCGTAGGGTTTCGGAAAAGGAAATTCTGGCAGGGCCGAGGGTAAGTGAGACCAGTCCAAGCAGAAGAGTCGACAGCGCCAGAGCTAGGACCAGGCGCTTTTTCATAACCATGCATCTCCATGTACAGCCTGGGCCAACAGTTCCAAAGCCTCAGCGCTGCGTGGCCCCTGGCGACTTATCACATCAGATTCCACGAAGACCAGGTTCCCTTCCTTGGTTGCCCGGAGGTCACTATAGGGCTTTGTATTGATGAACTGCCTGAGAGTCTCTTCATCAGTCTGGCCCCACCTTCTTGTCATGACAATGAGATCGGGGTCATTGGCTACCAACAGTTCCTTGCTGTATGTCCATCGTGTTGCATCCTGGGCTATGTTGATGGCCCCTACCATGTCCAGCATCTCACTGATGTAGGTGTCCCCTGTGGCAGTCCCGTCGAAGGAGCCAAAGTCAACCATGAAGTAGACGCGTTTCTTCTCCATGGTCCTAGCTTTTTCCACTACTTCCCTGACCTGGTTCTGCATCGAAAGGATAAGAATCTCCCCTTCCCTGACACGATCGACCCTTTGGGCAATCTCCCGAATCAGGGTATAGGTCTCAGCAAACGTCTCCTGCAGGTTCAAGGCCATTACCTCGATACCGGCATCCTTCAGGGCCTGCAGCAGTTCATCACTGACAAAGGCGGTGGAGATTGCAAGCTCCGGCTGTAAGGAAACCAGCTTTTCCAAGGAAGGGTTGTATAGGGTCCCGATGCTGGGAAGTGCAAGAGCATCCTCTGGGAAGGTGCAGTAGTCTGTCCTGCCAACCAGGTACTCCCCGACCCCCAGAGCATACAGGGTCTCTGTGGCATTGGGCGAAAGGCTGACTATCGAGAGCTTCTCTGGGTCCTGGATTTTTTTTTCCTTGAGAGGTTGGGCGAGAAGGGGAGTGAGCATAGTCATGCTCACAAGCATTATCACTACAAAGGATCTGATTCTGTTTGTCATATACACGAGCCCCTTTGGAATAATGGGCATGCAAGATACCCAAGCTTATACTCCGTAAGCTTTACGTAGAAAATCTGAGTCAGGTCTCCTGGCTTAGGCTTACCCGGAACCTGCGACTTCCCGCTTGTGGCAGTGTCATAATGCAGGATCCCATCCTTTACAGTGGCGGGACCGCAGGGGCTTGTACCCCTTTCCCTTGGCTCAGACTGCATCTATCGTACGGTTGTTGGAGGCAAGCTGTCAAGCCATTGTTGTTGACCTCCGTATTTCTCTACGGTACTATCGCTTCTATGAAGTACAACCATATAGAGATTTATTCAGATGGCGGCTGCAGTGGCAACCCAGGTCCCGGAGGTTGGGCCTATACCTTCAAGGCAGACAACCTCTTTGAGAAAGAGTCCAGCGGAGGCGCCCCAGCTACCACAAACAACCGCATGGAGCTTACTGCGGTCATAGAAGCCCTGAAGGCATGTGTCCCCTATCAGCCGGAAAAGATTGTCATCAACACCGATAGCCAGTATGTGAAGAATGGGATCACCCAGTGGATCAAG
Source organism: uncultured Sphaerochaeta sp. (assembly GCA_964617345.1). Lineage (GTDB taxonomy): Bacteria > Spirochaetota > Spirochaetia > Sphaerochaetales > Sphaerochaetaceae > Sphaerochaeta. The sequence goes on from CAZTXW010000016.1 coordinate 17,897, forward strand.
AACTGGAAGCGCAATGGTTGGAGAACAGCTGCCAAGGCTCCGGTAAAGAACCAGGAACTGTGGATTGCCTTGGACGAGCTGAACAGCAAGCTCCCTGTTGAGTGGAGGTGGGTCAAGGGCCATGCAGGGGTTGAGGGCAATGAGCGATGTGATGCAATGGTACGCATAGAGATGGACAAGTTTCTGAAAAGGTGAGCATGCATACAAAAAAAACAACCTTATGGGAACTCTTTGTCTCTTTCGTGAAAATTGGTGGGCTCACCTTTGGTGGGGGACTTGCAATGCTTCCCATGTTGCAACGTGAGGTGGTAACCAAGCACAAATGGGTGACTGAGGAGGAGCTGCTGGATATCTATGCCATCGGGCAGGTTACCCCCGGCATCATTGCCATCAACACCGCTTCCCTCATCGGATACAAGAGACGGGGGATTATCGGCAGTATCGTAGCAACACTGGGGGAGGTCACCCCTTCGCTGGTACTTATCACCCTGATAGCTTCCATTTTGGAACAGTTTGAAAAAAATGTCCTTGTCCAACACGCCTTCGGGGGGATCCGTGTTGCCGTGTGTGCCCTTATCGCCCAGTCAGTCATCACCCTCTACAAGAAGAGCATTGTCGACCTGCCTACCTTGCTGCTCTGTCTGCTAACAGTCATCGGAACCCTGTTCCTTGCCCTCTCTCCCATCGTGTTTGTCATCGTGGGTATTCTCTTCGGCATAGGCGTTCAGAGTCTCAAGAGGAGAAAAGCCGAATGATCTTTCTCCAATTGTATTATGAGTTCTTCAAGATAGGGTTGTTTTCCATAGGTGGAGGCCTTACCACCTTACCATTTTTGTACTCCTTGGCAGAGAAAAAACCTGATTGGTTCAGTGCAAAGACCATAGTGGACATGCTTGCCATCAGCGAGTCGACCCCTGGACCCATTGGCATAAACATGGCAACCTATGCTGGCTTTGTGACAGCAGGGCCCTTTGGTGGCTTTATTGCGACCTTGGGGGAGGTCAGCCCGAGTATCATCATCATCTGCATCATTGCCAGGTTTCTTGACCAGTTCGACAAGAACCCCCTAGTCAGGGATGCCTTCTATGGCTTGCGTGCAGCGGTCATCGGTCTTATCATATTTGCCGGTTCTAAAGTATTTTCCGTCACCCTGTTGGACGCAGGGAGCATCAGGTACATGGAGACGGCCCTGTTTGTAGTCTTGTTTGCCTTGGCCATGAAGTTCAGGAAAGTGCATCCGCTCATATGGATTGTTCTGGGAGCAGTTCTGGGTCTTGTCCTGAAGCTTCCTTCATAAGTGGAGCAGCCGCGGCATACCAACTGCCTTCTCCCTCCATGGTGGCGAGAACTTGGAGCGCTCTCGCTTCTTCCTTGTGTACTGAGAGCAAGTATAGGGCAGTCTCCCGTGCGAATGTTGTTTGGTTCATTGCAAGGGCAAGTTCCATCAGGGTGGCATGCAGGGCAAAATTGCCCCTGTCCAATCGGAGTATGGATTCATATACCGCAAAAGCACTCTTGGATTCACCCTTTTCCCTCAAGGCATAGGCCTTTGCAAGCAGGAACTCCAGATGTGCAGGAAAGAGGGCGAATGACTCCTCGCTGAGGGTGATGGCCTCATCGAACTCTCCATTTGCCAAGAGGGCAAGAACCAGATTGTATCGGCCCTCACTCTCTTTTGGTGAGAGCCTTACAGCCTCTTCTAGGAGAGTCACCGCTTGTCCATACGCTTTTTCGTCAAGGAGGAGCAGAGCCTCAGCTTGCAGGATGAGGCTTTGCTCCCTCTTCGCTGCCATGGTCGTACACGAGCCGAGCAGCAAGAGAGAGCAGAGCGATAGGAGAAGGATGAAAGTCACTTTTCTCACGATTCGAGCACCGTCCTCTCTATCTCGGCGACCTGGGAACGGTAGAGGTTGGTTATTGACGAGCCATAGTCGGCTAGCAGCTGGATGATGTTCCTGGGATTGTTCTCAGCATCCTTCCCATTGAGCCTGTCACCTGCATCACCAAGGCCCGGTAGTATGTAGGCCGCATCGTTGAGGACCGGATCCATCCACAGCGTATAGACTTCAGCTCCCTCGATGGCGCGACAGATACGCAGGGAGCCCTTCAGGGCACTGATGACATTGATGAACTTTACCGACTTGGGTTCGATGTTGTTGTCACGCAGATACTTGACAATGGTTACCAGCGAGCCGCCAGTCGCATTCATGGGGTCTGCAAAGATAAGGTCCTTGCCGTTGAGTTCCTCAAGCTTGAAATAGGATTTGTCAAGATCGAGGATGTAATCCATGTTGGCCTCTTTCTTGCTGTCATCACGCTTGATTTTAAAGAGGGCAAAGGGTGTCACAAAATCATCGGAGGAGTACTCCTGGATCTCCTTGCTCAGGATCATGCTGGGAAGCAGGGCCCCACGAAGCATGACACACATGACGCTGTTCTTGATGAAGGAATCGACATCAGGAATCCTGTGCACTGCATAGTTTCTGACCGGACTGGTGACCGGAGTCTTGGTGATGATGCTTCTCTTGCTGGGAAGGGCGGCATCGGCATAGACATGGGAGAAGAGCATCTCATACGCCCTCTGGATGTAGTAGAGGAACTCCTCGTGGTCGGTGCTGGGGTCGCGCAGTTTTGCAATGAGGCGTGATGCCTGTCCATGCTGCTGCTTGGGGGTCTCAAAGGAGTAGACATGGATGTTTGGCTCCTCAGAGAAGACCTCCTTGAGATACTTTCCTATCTCGGAAGCGCTGTCCACCAGGCCTTTTCTTGCACCTTCAAGCTGCATCAGATCTGTTGCATTCTCTAGCACCGCACAGTGGGTAAGGGATTTCTTGTACAGCTCATCGACATGGGCTATCTTCTCCTTGTCACTATCCAAAAGGTAGCCATCAAGGTCTGTAGCATGCAGTATTACTTTATTCATGGGGTATATTCTCCTGTTTCATGGGAGATTTTACCCGAAGTGAACCTTTTGTACAAGGAAAGTCATCCCTTAACTGCACCTGCTGTCACCCCCTTGATGAACTGCTGGCTCATCGTCAGGTAGAGCACCAGCACTGGAATGGCTGAAAGGGTCAATACTGCAAGTACCTTCGACCAGTCTGTCTGGTATTGGCCAAAGAGGCGGGTAACACCAAGCAACAGTGTCTTCTGGTCCTCGGTATTGATGAAGATCAGGGGAAACCAGAGGTCATTCCAGAAGGGAATCAGGTTGTAGATCGAGACAGTGGCCAAGGCAGGTCGTATCAAGGGAAGGATTATCAGGTGGTATATCTTGAAGGAGGAGGCCCCATCGATATACGCCGCTTCCATCAGGGATGTAGGAATCTCGCGGATGAAGGTGGTAAGAATGAATACCCCCACAGGAATTCCCATGGCCACATAGATCGGTGGAAGGGACCAGATGGTATTCAATAGGCCCAGGGCTCGGGTAATTTCCAACAGGCGGATGGATGCGATCTTGATGGGAAGCATCATCCCCGCAATGAACAGAAAATAGAAACATGTGGAAAAACGACTCTTCCAGCTTGCCAGGGCATAGCCAGCCAAGGAGGTGACCAGGGTGACTATCGACAGGGAGAGGACAACAACTACGAAGCTGTTCTTGAAGTAGGTGAGAAAGTCCCCATCACCGATGACTGTAGCATAGTTGCTGAAATTCCACTTCCTGGGAATCCAAAAAGGATTCTCATAGATGGTAAGGCGGGTCTTGAATGAGTTGATGACCAATACCCAGAGGGGGAAGAGGACGATGAATACCCATATGAGCATGATGATGTGGCTTGTCATGTGTCTGTTTTGTCGTCTGAGCGATCCTGGCATATCATGCACCTCCTTGCGTGTTCTTGAGAGTCGGAATGACCCCTGCAAGCAGGATGAGGAAGGTGATGGTGGCAATGGCGGCCCCGAGACCTGCATCAGGAATTCCTATCGGGTGTTGGCCTGCTATGCCATAGCGATAGAAGAGGGTGCCTATCAAATCTGTTGAGTATCCGGGAGCCCCATTGACGTTTTCCATGGCGAAGACGATGTCAAAGGCGTTGAAGTTGTTTACGAAGGTCAGCACTGCAATGATACCCACAACCGGTTGTATCAAGGGCAGCTTGATGGAGAAGAAGGTCCTGAAAAATCCTGCCCCCTCTATCCTTGCAGCTTCAAGTATATCCTCGCTGATATTTCTGAGTGCTGCGACAAACATCATCGTCGGGATTCCCATCCACTGCCAGCAGGAGACAAGGGAGACACAGCTCAGGGCTGTGCTTGTATCCCCTAACCATGGGTGCTTGAGAAAGGGAAGTCCGATGGAAACGAAGAAATCACCAGACCATACAGGATTGAGTATGAGTTTCCATAGGTATCCTGTCACCAGTACGGCAAAGGTCGTTGGAATGAAGATGATCGTCTGGTATATCTGCCTGCCTTTCATGGTCTCATTGGTGAGGATGACAGCAAAGATGATACCCAATGCGTTCTGGAATATGAGGTGGATGAAAAAAAAGTACCAGGTGTTGAAGAATGCCCCCCAATACCGCTCGGAGATAGCTGCATCTGTGAACAGTCTGGTGAAATTACCCAAACCGACAAAGCTTCTTGTCTGCGGGTTGTTTCCCGTATAGAGGCTGAGGCGCAAGGAATCGATCATGGGGTAGGCCATGAATACCAGGTAAAAGATCAGAGCTGGTATCAGATAGAGAAACCAATGCCACTGGTATCTCTTTTTCAACAGGGGTTTGTTCTTGGACATCTATGCTCCTTCACCTTGTGATAGAGGGTTGCCCTAGTGATGGGCAACCCTGATAACTCCTCCAATCTTTTGGTTAGCGTAGCTTCTGGATGGAGTCTGCAGCAGCCCTTGCTGTGATATCACCCTTCATCACCTTTATGACCGCCTGGTTCATCGGTGAGTAGAGATCCATCAGAGCCGGCCATACGAAACGGGCATCGGTCTGTTTCCCTGCATTGAGGGCAAGGAATTCGTTTGCATGGGGATTCTCAAGTGTTATGGCAAACTTGATCATCGGGAAGTAGCCGCTGGGAAGGTTCCGGCTTGCTGTTGTGGCGCCCTCTTCAGTACAGAGCCAAGCGAGGAAGGCCTTGGCCTCAGTTGGATGAGCAGTCTTCCTGTTCATGGTGATCGCCATGTCAGGGTGGAAGCAGATGGCGGTCTTATTGCCCTTGGGAGCCGGAATGGCAAAGAGGCCCCACTCAAAGGGTGCATCATCATAGACACCTGCTGTCCAGCTTCCGTCGACAAACATGACGGCTTTCTGGCTATTGAACAGGACTTGGCTGTCATTGTAGGTCACAGCTTCAAAGCCCGAGGGACAGTACTTGGCAACATCGGCCATAGCCTGGTATGCAGCTACGAAGGAAGCATCATTCATCTTCAGCTCCCCAGTCTCGTATTTTACCCGCTGCTCGGCTCCCCCGATGTAGTTGGGCAGCAATCCTAAAAAGAATGTCTCAAAGATATCCCACTCATCAGCAAGTCCGTTGGCAAGGGGGGTATAGCCACGACTCTTGAGCTTTGCATTGAGGGCGAGGAACTCTTCCCATGTCTGGGGAATACCCAGACCTTCCTTGCTGAAGATGTCCTTGTTGTAGTAGACAGCATGGGAGACAGCGGCAAAAGGAATTGCAAACTGCTTGCCGTCAGGCATCTGCCAAGGGGCACGGTTCGATGCACTGAAGTTCTCCTTCAGCCCTGGGATGTCAGAGACATCAGCAAAATAGCCGGCACTGAAGAGCTCCTGCCCTGCAGCATAGGATCGGGCATACATGAGATCGGGGCCCGTGTTGCTATCCAGCTGCAGACGCAGTGTTGCATTGTAGTCAGGTGGATTGGTCGGTTGGAACTTGATCGATACATTCGGAGCAACTTTTTTGTATGCTGCAAGCAGACGGTTCATCTGCTCGACATCATCAGTTCTCCAGGATCCCATGGTAAGCATTACCGTATCGCCTGCCATATCCTTGGTCCCTTGGCTGCTGAGTGGCAGAGCCAAGCTCAAAAGAAGCAGAACAGTGATAAAACAAGAGAGTTTTTTCATATGCAACTCCTTCGAAATATTTGTACTGAAAGTATAGCACAGAAACTGATGTTGTGAACAAAATTGATACTAATACACTAAAACCGGCATTCAGGGGAGGCTTCCCTGGGATTTCAGCAAAGGTAATTTTTGAAACCTCCTTTCAATTTTCCGTTTACTAAGGACAAAAAAAAGATAGTATGATACTGTTTACCCATCTTTCTCTCATGAGGTGAACTATGAATCTAGTGTTTCTCGGCCCTCCTGGAGCCGGAAAAGGGACTATTGCGTCCCAGGCAAAAAAACAGTACGACATCCCCCACATTTCGACAGGGGACCTGTTCCGCAATCATATCAAGCATGAAACAGAATTGGGAAAACAGGTCAAGGCGATTCTTGCCGGTGGGGACCTGGTCCCAGACAGCATTACCATTGCCATGGTCAAGGAGCGCCTGTCTGAAGATGACGCTAGAGAGGGCTTCATCCTGGACGGCTTTCCCCGGACCATCGCCCAGGCTGAGGCCTTGAACGAGATGACAGTCCTGGATGCTGTGCTCAACTTCGAACTGGAGCGCAGCCAGGTCATCAAGAGGCTCTCGGGTCGCAGGATGTGCAAATCCACTGGAAGAATCTACCACACCGAATATGATCCCCCAAAGCAGGAGGGAATAGATGATGAGACAGGGGAGCCTCTGATCCAGCGTGACGATGACAAGCCTGAGGCCATAGCCCATCGCCTTGATGTCTACTTGGAGCAGACCGAGCCACTTATTGCCTTTTACAAGAAATCAGGCTTGCTGGTGGATATTGATGCCTCTCCCTCACCTGAGAAGGTCATGAAACAGCTGGTCAGTGTCCTGAAGAAATAGGGATTTCCAGTGGGACAGTATCACCTGTTCCTGCATGATATCGTATGTAATGACGCTCTTGTTGCATGCAAGGAATTGTATGCAACAAGTCTTTGCTTTCCCCTTATACACGTATTTTTTCTTGCTCCCATCGTCTTGGTCGTCCCCTTCTCCTGCGAGATGAAATTACCACCCATGCAGCAGCACTACCGGTATATCTTCGGTCTATGTACTGTACCTGCATTGTCCTATACCGTTGAAAAGAAACCGTACAAACGCAATGTCCTGTCATAAGTATTGATGTGCAGTAATACAATTAAAGCATACTCTACAACCAAATATATTTGTCTATGCTATACACCAGTAATAACAAGAGTGGAAATATAATATGAATTGACATAAGTGATGCTATGCCTTACGATAAGAATGTCCTGGAATAGTATTCCTAGGAACTTGTGATGAGAGGTATCTATGGGAAAGGGGTTGTTTGTTTGTTTTCTGATCGCAACTCTAGGCTTTTCCCTCCTGGCTGCTACATCGGCCGACCAGTTGGATCTCGCTACAGTTGTTGCCGAGATAGGACTGATGAAAATCACCTCTGCTCCTGTCTCATCCGGAGCTCCGAGCGCCTTGACCAACTACAACAACGCCCCCGAACTGACTACCTATGGTGTAACAGGAAGTGGCGATAATGGTGTGATAGCATACGTAACCACACTCTCTAACAAGCGGGCAGGGTACTATATAACCGTTTTTGCCACTGCAATGGCTAGTGGAACCTCCCCCAACATCTCCTATATCAACTACAAGATAACCTGCCCCAATGGATACTATGAAACAGCAAATGCCACTGTTCCTCCTGCCATCACCATCATTGATGTAAGCAACCTCACCGTCATATCAGCCTCATCTGTGCCCATAAGCCTCTATGTAGAGCCGACATCCTTCAATGCGGCTGTAGCCGGTTCCTATGAGGGGAAGGTCACCTTTACCTTTACAGCCAAGTGACACGAATCCGTTGGAAACCTATCTCTGTGCAAAAGACGACCCCAATAGGTATCGAGGCCGTCTCTTCTTCAGATCTTGGCTGCTCTCCTTGCTTTCACCTGGTCCGAATGCCCGCATAGGTTCTGGTGATCCAACTCTTGAAAACCCAAGCAGGTCCTTGTTTCTTTTTTTATTGGCCAGGTCTCTCCGTCTGTGCCATCAGGTGTTCAAGCTCCTCTTCTGAGGCAAGCTTTCCACTTCGACCATAGTAGCCGATTAGCTTTGAGAGCTTGGCAAGCTTAGCCTCTGTGGGGTGCCTGTCCTCCATCCTCCAGGCCCAGTTGTGGACGCCACAGGTGGAAGGTATGTTCATCCTCGCCTTTGAGTTGAGGTCCAGCAGGTCCTGCATAGGGAAGATTGCATACTGGGCATGGCTTGCCATGACAGAACGAATCATCGCCCAGCTCACATCCTTCTGGTTGCACCCCAGATAGTCGGTAACCATCTCCTTATCCTTTTCCTCAAGTTGTTCAAACCAGCCACGTACTGTGTCATTGTCGTGTGTCCCTGTATATGCCACACAATTGCTTGGGTAGTTGTGGGGAAGGAATGAGTCGAAGGGGTTCGGCCAATCGGCAACATCCCGGGTAAAGCCAAACTGAAAAATGCGCATGCCAGGGAAATTGTTCTCATCCCGCAGCTGTTCGACCTCAGGGGTAACGAATCCCAGGTCCTCGGCAAGGATGGGAAGTTCTCCCAGTTGGTTTCTCACCTCCCTGAAGAAATCGCTTCCAGGAGCCTTGACCCATGTCCCTCTCTCGGCGGTCTTGTGACCGTAGGGTACCTCCCAGTAGGATTCAAATCCCCTGAAATGGTCGATGCGAAGGATATCACACTGATGGAGCAGGGCCTTCATGCGTTGCATCCACCACTGGTAGTTGTCCTTTTTCATCTCTTGCCAATCATAGACAGGGTTTCCCCAGAGCTGGCCGGTTGCACTGAAACAGTCTGGGGGAACACCGCTCACCCCGGTATAGTGTCCGCTCTCATCGGTCTTGAACAGGCCGATATTGCTCCAGGTGTCAACTGAATCAGCAGCGACAAAGATAGGAATATCCCCTACGATGGAGAGCTCATGCTTGTTTGCATAGCTTTTGAGATCCTGCCACTGCTTTTCGAAGAAATACTGCAGGACTTTCCAGATCTCTATCTTCCTTGGATATTTTTTCTGCAGTTTGGCGACATGCTCCTTGGAATAGGTGCCGTCCTCCTTCTTCCAGACACTGAACCACCGAGCATCGTTGTAGTGCTCGTACAGGATCATGAACAGGGCATAGTCATCGAGCCAGAACTGGTTCTTTTCACAGAAAGCTATATAATTCGTATCTTCCTTTGCTTGGTCGATGAAGCTGGCCGCTGCCTTCTTGAGCAGGGGCATCTTCCAAGCATCGACCATCGAGTAATCGACCATATCGGTGGGAAAGGGAGGAGGGGAGGCTATCTCCTCTGCAGAGAGATACCCATCCTTGGCAAGCAGGGTCAGGGAGAGCAACAGTTCATTGCCTGCAAAGGTAGACCTTGAGGCATAGGGAGAGTTTCCATACCCTGTAGGACCTAAGGGAAGTATCTGCCAGAGACGCACACCCGCCCTCTTGAGGGCATCAACAAATGCATATGCGTTGGGACCGAGGTCACCTATCCCATATCGTCCCCCCAGGCTGGTGGGATGCAGCAATACCCCGCAATATCTTCTTGTTTCAATGTTCATCGTTGGTAGGTACCTCTTTGAGAGATTGTCGTTCTATGATGCTGAAGGGGATCTCCATGTGAGTCGACCCCAAAGCCTCTCCGTTGATCATGCGAAACAGCGCTTCACTGGCCAGGTACCCCTTCTCCTGGGCTGGCTGGTCAACGGTGGTGAGGGCGGGATTTATCAGCTGGCTTTCTATGATATTGTCAAAACCAACCACAGATATATCATCGGGGACCTTGATGGCGTATTCATTGAAGTAGAGGATGCACCCGATAGCTACGATATCGCTCATGGCTATGACACAAGTCGGTCTGCATTTCAGTTTTGAGATAAGATGGCCGGTATGCTTGCCATCTTCAAAGGTACATTCGCTGACCATCTGTGTCACACACCCATCAAGGTCGTAGAGACTCAGGCCGAACTCCTTGAGTGCCTTTTCATACCCACGCTTTCTTCGCTTGGGAACACTTGCCTCAAATTCATCAGAGTCAAAGGCGTCCTCACTCAAGCTGATGATACTTATGCACCGATGCCCCTTCTCCAGGACCAGGCGCATGATCTGGTAGGCTGCCATCTCATCAGCAATATTGACCGAAGGCATATCCTCAGAAGGTGTTCCGTCAATGGTGACAAAAGGCAGCTTGCGGGTCTTCATGACATCGACAACATCCATGCCCACCTGCATGCCCATGGTGATGAGTCCGTCCACCGCAGCGCAACGCACCGCATCGGTGATGGACTCATTCAGGGGGGGGATGAGCGTAAGGGTATAGCCATACTTCTGGCAGACACTTCCGATCCCCTGGATCACCTGGAGCGTATAGGGGTTTCGCATTGAGTAGTGAATGATCTGGGGCAGGAGAAATCCGATGCTGAGATGTCTTCGGAGGGAGAAGTTACGTGCCATCGGATCGGGGATATAGCCAAGCTTGGTAGCTGTTGCAAGTATGATATCCCTTGCCTTGACGCTGATCCTGGAAGGTTCGTTGAAGGCAAATGAGACAGCGGTCTTAGAATATCCGCTTTCGCGGGCTATATCCTTGATAGTAGGTCGTTTCTGAGGAAGATCCATGCTTACATCCTTTTGAGCAAGAGGTATTGGTAGGGGCCAAGAATGAAGGGTTCATTGGTGAGTACGAGTTCCCTCTGTGAAAATACTTCACGGTAGGAACCGAACGTTGGGCTTGGAACGTGCACTGATTTCTGGTATTCGCTGAAATTTACCAGGATAAGATGGTCCTTCCCCCTTGCTAGGGAAAAGACGGAGACATCATCGGAAGGGAAAACCTCCTCTGAGGAGTCTGAGCGGAAATCAGACTCGAGAGAACGGTAACTGATCACCTGGCGTAACCTGGAGAACAGGAACTCACTCGCTTCATCGCTTTTGTTCCAGTCAAACAGCGGTCGGTGCAGGTTCCTGCTGTCCTTGGACAAGATCGGGTCGTTATGGTAGCTGTAGTCATTCAACATCGCTATCTCGTCTCCACTGTAGAGCACACTAATTCCCTTGGTAAGATAGACGAACACCTGGGCGAGTGCAAGCCGTTTCAAGGCAAGTTCCTTCTGATAGCTGTCCTTGTTCGCCAATGCTCTTTCCAGACCACACAGGGAGGCCGAAGTCCCGCAGTTTCGAGCATCCTTGTTCTTGTCATTGTACTCATACAGTTCCCCCCTGGAAAAGGAGCCGGGGAAGGTGCCCAGATAGAACGAGATGAGAAACTGCTTGTGCTCAAAAGGGGAGAACCCAAGCTGATACAGATGTTCGTCCTCTATGCCCCACCCGATGTCATCATGACAGCGAAGGTAGTTTACCCAGCAGGCGGAGGAGGGGATGTCTGTGGGAAGCTCGACAAGGCTTCTCTGCAGGAGGCGGGTGTCCCTTGTAGCAAGGGAGTTCCACATCTGCACCATCAAGGAGACATTGTACAGCAGATGGCACTCAGGAGCCCTTTCGGTCCCGAAGTAGGGAGCTACTTCCCGAGGGGCCATGACCACCTCTCCTTTTATGATGCACAGCGGTGCTACGATCTCAAGGGCCAGACGGAAGATTCTCAGCAGGGTATGCACCTCGGGGAGGTTGCGGTTGCTTGTTCCCCACCGTTTCCAGATATAGGGTATGGCGTCGAAGCGAAATACTTCCACTCCATAGTTTGCCAAGCTCAGCATAGCCTCCAGCATGGAGAGCAACACCTCACTGTTGGCATAGTTGAGGTCCCACTGAAAGTGGTTGAAGGTTGTCATCACATACTCATCGCTTTCGGGTAGATAGGTGAAGTTCCCCGGTGCCTGCTGGGGGAATACCTCGCTGGTGGTCTGCTCATAGGCGTCGACCACCAGTTTGTCCCTAACAAAGAAGAACCTATCCTTATAGGCCTGGTCGCCTGCCTTGGCCTGTATGGCCCAGGGGTGGGAATCGGCGCAATGATTGAGAACGAAATCGAGACATAGGCTGATATTCTTCTCCCTGCATGCATTGGCCAGGGATACGAATGAGGCTGTGTCACCAAGACGAGGATCAAAGGCGGTGAAATCCTCCACCGCATACCCCCCATCATTATTGGTAGGGGGCATTTTCATGCAGGGCATCAGGTGGAGATAGCGCACATGCAGGGATGCAAGGTAGGAGAGCTTCTGCTCAAGGCCGCTGAAGGTCCTGTTGAACTTGTCGACATAGAGCATCTGCCCACTCATTTCAGAGCCGAGATACCAATGGGGATTCCTGATCCGCTCAGTATCGAGGGCCTGTAGGGAGGGCTTTCTCTGCTTGGCCATCTTTTGGAATAGGCCAAGGAGGGAGTCGATGTTCCGGTTGTGGTAGAGGCTTTCCCACAGGCAAAGCAATTCGCCTTCCCTTTGTGCCCACCGGCTCTTGAAGCTATGCATACGCTAGCTCTTGATAGCCCCATCGCTAATTCCCTTGACAATGTATTTTTGCAAGAAGAGATAGACGATGATGATCGGAATGATGGAGATTAAAACAGCGGGGAAAATCAGCTGCCAGGGATTGCCGAACTGACCTGCTGTGATACGGGCAAAGTACAGCTCCAGCACCAGCGTCTTGGTAGGGCTGTTACCAATTACCAGGAAAGGCAAGAGGTAGTCATTCCATATCCACATGGAGTTGAGCACTATCACGGTGACGGTAATTGACTTGAGCAAGGGCATGACTACATACAGGTACATCTGGAAGATATTGCAACCGTCGATGGTTGCCGCCTCCTCGACACCACGGGGGACACCCTTTGCAAATCCATGGTAGAGGAAGACAGACATGGAGAGTCCGAAGCCCCCATACATCAGGACCAGGCCTGTTGCACTCTTGAGCCTGATATCATCAAAGAACTGTATCAGGGGGTACATGACCGCCTGGAACGGGATGAGCATGGCTGCGACAAAGCACATGAAAACAAACGTACTTGCCTTTCCCTTGTTGCGCACCATGATCCAGGCAGCAAGGCTGCTGACTATGACGATCAGGAGGACTGAGGAAGCTGTGATGGAGGCTGTGACAAGCAATGCCCTGAAGAAGTTGATCTCCTTGACTGCATTGGTCAGGTACGACAGTGTGAAGCTTGCAGGCAGCCCCAACGGGGAGCTGATGATTTCACTCTGGTTCTTGAAGGAGTTTACCAGCAACAGCCATAGGGGGGCCAAGGTGTAGAGGGCTATCAGGGAAAGCACCACATACAGGATCCCCATCTTGACCTTCTTCTTCAAAAAATAGTTTTCATTCAACGATTTGGAGGTGACTACTGTTAATTCTCTCATGTTACATCTCCAGTTCTTTTTTCTTGGTAATGGATACCTGAGTCAGGGTGATGACAGCCACCAGGATGAAGAATATCACAGCCTGTGCCTGTGCCTTGCCATAGTTTGGCGGTGTGGTGTCCTTGACAGTCCTGAGGATCTGCATTGCAAGCAGGCGGGTACCGAAATCGCCGTCTGTTAGGGCGACGTTCTGGTCCAGCAACTTGAAGCTGTTGGCAATCGTCATGAAAAAGACAATGGTGAAGGATGGCATCAGCATGGGGATGGTAATCTTGCGAAATGAGTGCCAGTAGGAAGAGCCGTCAATGCTTGCAGCCTCGTAGTAGTCGACACTGATATTGTTCAGACCTGCTACGTAGATGATCATCATATAGCCTGCATACTGCCAGGTACTGAGCATGGCCAGGGCAAACAAAGCTTTGGTGGAGTCTTGCGTCATGTAGCGCAGGAAGGGAATGTAGAGCGCATCAGGCGAAAACAGGATGTCGGTAAAGATGATCTGGAAGACAAACTGCCAGATAAATCC
>CAZTXW010000017.1:0-31491 GCA_964617345.1 uncultured Sphaerochaeta sp.
AGTATCCCAATCTCGAATTGGTCACCTCGAGGATTCCTTGTGGTGAGGACCAGGAACTGTCCAAGCAGAAGACCCTGGAATTGCTGAAGACCTATCCCGATATCAAAGGTATTATCGGATATGGTAGCCTAGGGCCTCCAGGAGCAGCACAAGCTCTCAAGGAAAAAGGTCTGTCAGGAAAGGTTGCAGTAGTTGGTACTGTCATTCCAGGTCATGCTGCCTCGTATCTTAAAGACGGTTCCCTTACCAAGGGTATCCTCTGGGATCCAAAGGATGCTGGTTATGCTCTCAACTGGGTAGCCAAGTACATGTTGGACGGCGGCGACTTCAAGACATTGACAGAAATTCCTGGAATTGGATCTGTCTCCGTCAACGGTGATATCATTGGTGTAAATGCCATGGTAGACATCACCAAGGAAAACGTCGATAGCTTTGGTTTCTAGTCAGTTCTGATAGGGGCCTCCACTGTAGCACAATACGTTTGGAGGCCCTTTGTATGAGAATAGTCATGTAGCTTGGAATTCTGAGGGGTCATATGGAAACACCGTTTTTATCTATGCGCAAAGTAAGCAAACACTATGCTGGAGTTCGTGCCCTCGATGAGGTGGATTTCTCCATTAGGGAAGGGGAAATCCATTGCCTTGCAGGAACAAACGGCAGTGGAAAATCCACCTTGGTGAAGATCATTTCCGGGGTGGTCCAGCCAGAGAAGGGCTGTACGATAGAGATAGCTGGCAAAGAGGTATCACACCTAACATCCCGATTTTCCAAGCAACAGGGAATTGAGGTCATCTACCAGGACCTCTCACTTTTTCCCAACCTTACCGTAGCTGAGAATATTGTCATAAGCGAACAGGTTTCAGGTTCCTCGCCATTTGTATCATGGAAGAAGGGCAGGGAGACAGCCCTCAGAGTCATGGGGAAGATAGGTATTTCAATTCCACTCGATACCACTGTCTCTGAACTCTCGATGGCTGACCAGCAACTGGTTGCCATCTGCAGGGCGCTGACACGGGATATACGCCTGCTCATCATGGATGAGCCGACCACTGCCCTTACCCGCAAAGAGATCGAGTCCCTACTGAAGGTTGTCCTCGATCTACAAGGCAAGGGAATTGCTTCCTTGTTCATCAGCCACAAGCTCAACGAAGTTATGGAGATTGCCCAAAGGGTCTCTGTCCTGCGGGATGGGAAGATGATGGGATGCTTCCCCAGCAATGAGCTCACGTCTGCAAAACTTGAGTTTACCATGACCGGGGCCAATACTACCTATGATCCCTATCACATACAGCCTGACCTTGCCCAAACCCCACTGATTGAGATGGTAGGAGGTTCCAAGAGAGGGAACTTCAAGGACATAGACCTGTGCGTGTATCCAGGGGAGATAGTGGGACTGACGGGGTTGTTAGGTTCCGGAAGGACTGAGTTGGCCCTCTCCCTGTTTGGTCTGAATCCTCTTGAATCAGGACATATGGTTGTGGAGGGAAAGGCTGTAGAGATCAGGAGTGTGCAGGATGCCATGAAGTTGGGCATAGCATACGTACCGGAAAACCGTCTTTCTGATGGAGTGGCCCTTGAACAACCCATAGCAAAAAATCTTGTCATCACGGTACTGGATGAGATGCTTGGAACGCTCAACACGCTGGATGATACAGTGGTACAAGAGACAGCCCGGCACTGGATTGATGCTCTAAGGATAAAGGTTCCTTCAATCAATTCTCCTGTGAAGACTCTCTCGGGTGGCAACCAGCAACGGGTTGTCCTTGCAAAATGGATTGCAACAAGCCCGAAGCTGCTTATTCTCGATAATCCGACCGTAGGTATCGACATAGCAGCGAAATCAAGTATCCATGCAGTCATAAAGGCTTTGGCAGAAGGGGGCATGAGTATCCTCATGATCTCTGATGAGGTAGCAGAGGTCCTATACTCCTGCAATCGGGTGCTCGTCATGGACAGGGGAAGGATAGTGAAATCCTTCATCACCGATGAAACAACAGAAGATGACATCCAGTCGTTCATCGCTACTCACGCTGTTTAGGGAGGTGTGGTATGAAAAAGATCCTACAACGGCATGAAACATACGTGTTTATCATCATACTGCTGTTCAGTGCACTGATAACTACCATCAATCCAAATTTCTTCACCTGGGAAAACCTCTTTGATCTGTTGAAGAGTACCGCATTCTCAGGAATCCTGGCCATTGGGGTCCTACTGGTGCTCATTTCTGGTGGTATAGACATATCCTTTGCAGCTATTGCAACCATTTCAGAATATGTCAGCATAACTCTTTGCCTCAAGTATGGAGGCTCCATGCTTACAGCCTTTGTCATCGCAACGGTGATAGCCTTGGTGCTGGGGAGTTTCAATGGAATTCTCATCTACACATTTTCCATTCCTCCGATTATCACCACGATTGCGACCATGAATCTCTACTATGGCCTACTTATCGTGATCACCAAGGGGCGATGGATCTATGCCCTGCCTACTTGTTTCAACACGTTCTCACAAGTCAGGTTCCTCACCCTGACAACAGATACGGGCATTGCTTACGGGCTTTCGGTCGTTACGGTCATTTGGTTTGTCCTGATGGCACTCACAGCCTGGCTTCTCAAGTTTACCCGATTGGGAAGAAGTGTCTATGCAGTAGGAGGCGATGCAACCTCTGCGGCAAGGGTTGGCATCAATGTGATGGTCACCCAGGTGTTTGTCTACGCTTTTATGGGCCTTATGGCCGCCTTTGCCGGTATAGTCCAGGCGTTGCTGGTCCAGACAGTTGCGCCCAACTCGATCGTTGGCAAGGAGCTGAATGTCATTGCAGCTGTCGTCTTGGGAGGAGCTAGCTTGAGCGGAGGTAAGGGTACGGTGTTGGGGACATTCCTCGGGGTCATGTTGCTGGCAATTGTGCAGAATGGCATGACCCTCATGAAGGTTTCGGCCGTCTGGTATGATGTAATGGTAGGGTTGGTCATCCTGATAAGTGTAGGGTTCAGCTCATATAGGGAAAAACGCGCAGGAAGTGTGCGTCGCATTGATGTGCTTGAACAGCCTGAGGGGGAGCGGGTATGAAGATACGAAAGAATGAACTGACAGTCCTTGCTCTGATCATGGTTGTGGTGTTGATTGGAATGGTTGTGGTCACCGGAGGTGCTTTCATGACTCTCGGCAACCTTCAGGGAATGGCATTCCAACTTCCTGAGTTGGGAATCTTTGCCCTGGCAATGATGGTTGTACTGATTACCGGAGGTATAAACCTCTCGATCATAGCTACTGCAAATATGGTGGGAATTACCTGTGCTCTGATCATGAAGGCAATGGAAGGCAGTGCACCTCCATCGGTAGTTGTAATACTGGCCTTGCTTGCAGGCTTTGGAGTTGCTGTTGTAGTGGGCCTAGGCAATGGTTTTTTGATAGCATATATAGGTATGACTCCCATTCTTGCTACCCTGGGGACCATGACCCTGCTCAATGGTATCGCCATTGTGGTCACCAAGGGTTATGTTATCTCAGGCTTTCCTGATGCTATCCTGTTTGTCGGCAATGGATCGGTTTTAGGTATTCCCTTCCCCTTGTTGGTTTTTGCCTTGGCCGCTTGTGTTATGTGGTTCTTTCTGAATAAGACTCGTACAGGATTCAATCTCTACATGTATGGGTCGAATGCTTCGGTCACCAAATTTTCAGGTGTCAACAATGCCCATATCCTGCTGTCTACCTACGTGGTATCGAGCATCTATTCGGCGGTAGCTGCCCTGGTAATGATAAGCCGTTTCAACTCTGCAAAATCAGGATATGGAAATTCTTACCTGCTGGTTGCAATCCTTGCCTGTGTGCTGGGTGGTGTCAGTAGTGCTGGTGGGTTTGGAAGGGTCATGGGCGTTGTCTTGTCCTTGGTCACTTTGCAGATGCTTTCCAGCGGTTTTAACCTGCTTCGTATGAATGCGTTTCTCACTACAGCTATCTGGGGATTTATCATGATTCTGGTGATGGTGATCAACTATATCGTAGACAACCACAAGAGCAAGAAAGGAGTCGGTGTATGAACAAGAAGGAGACCTATCTGGGGTTTGACTGTGGAAACTCTTCGATCAGGACCATGCTGGGCACCTTCGATGGTTCCCACATCAGCCTTGAGGCTGTGCATCAGGTTCCGAACCAGGGATTACTGGGTTTTCAGTATGATTATTGGGATATCCTGGCCATCGTGGAGCAGATGCAACAAGGTATGAAGCTCGCCCTTGCCAGGGAAAGCTCCATCACCTCGTTTGGGATATCAACATGGGGAATTGATTTCGGGTTTCTCGGCCCTTCGGGTGAGTTGTTGGCAAACCCTCTATGCTATCGGAACCCTCTTGGATTGGGTGCTTTGGAAAAGCAAAGTCCCGAAGACCTGAGGTTTATGTTTGACAATACGGGCATCCAGAACCATGCGATGAATTCGGTCTACCAGCTTCTTGGCATTCGGGAAAAGTTGCCGGAATTCTATCAGAATGCGAATACGTTGTTACTGATCCCGGACCTGCTGAACTACCTGCTTACAGGAAAGAAAAATGGTGAAGTTTCCATCGCTAGCACCACCGGTCTGATGGACATGCGAACTCGAAAATACTCCAATACAGTATTTGCCAAGACCGGAATACGCAAGACACTCTTTCCTCCTCTGGTTGGGCACGGAGTTGTCAGGGGGCAATTACGGGGTGAGATCGCAACGCGTCTGGGTTCGAAAGCCATCCCCTCAATATCTGTCCCTTCCCATGATACGGCCTCTGCCATAGTATCAGTGCCTACCCTGGAGAAGGATTTTGCCTATATCAGTTCAGGAACCTGGTCACTTATTGGAACTGAACTGGAACAACCCATAATTTCAGATGAAGTGTATGCCCATGGATTCTCGAATGAAGGGGGTGTTTTTGGCTCCATTACCCTTTTAAAGAACTCCTGTGGAATGCACATCCTGCAAAACATCAAGCGTGAGATTGAGTTTTCTGACACCAAGAAATACCCATGGGATGATCTTGTGGCGATGGCTATGCCCTTCCTGGAAGGGGGCCTGTACAAGACGTTCGACCCTAATGATGCCTCCCTGTATAACCCGGCTTCCATGGTCTCTGCCGTCAGGTCCCTTGTCGGATCTGATGATCTTGGTCTGGTTCTTGCGTCTGCCTACCACTCGCTTGCAGTAAGCTATGCACAGGCCATTACCGACCTGGAGCATATTACAGGGAAAGAATATGGTGCAATCCACATCATAGGAGGAGGGGCCAGAAACTGGCACCTCAACCAGATGACGGCTGATATCTCCAGGAAGAAGGTTATAGCCGGACCTGTTGAGGCCACTTCACTTGGGATCATCGCCATCCAGCTGATGCATGCCCATCCTGAGATGACCATCACTGATGTGCGGTCCATCATACAGGATTCGGTTGAGGTGGTTGAGTACCTTCCCCACAAGCAGGAAGGAAGGTATCGGTTCTAAAGGAAAAAGTTACAGAGAGAAGCGCGTATCTATACTGATCGCTTCTCTGGATCAAACAGAGCTGGATTCTCCTCCAACATAGGCACAAGCGCCTCATAGATGGCCTTGGCACTATGCTGGAGTACCCTGGCATCACCCAATTGGCCTTCGGTGATGATACCCCTCTTTTTGAAAGGCTCTTCAACTTTGGGAAACTGTTCGGCAGGAAAACCGATATGCCGCCTTGAGAGGACTTGGACTGTATTTCCCTCACCGAGGTTGCTGGAAAGCATATAGGGTATCTCGCTGAGGCGATTGGGCACATCAAGCCACTCCTCAATGCCATGGATGAAGGTGTCGCGGTTCATGCCCACCCCTACCAAAAGAATGCTGGCATCACGATCGAGCAGTCGCCCCCAGGCAGAGTCCCGTGCACACGGGGTGCCACATCTTTCATCCCCTGCCACAAAACTCCCTGCATCCCTTCCGAACGCTACGACAGAATGGGTGGGGTGGCCGGAACGAAAGCCGTTCTTCCTTTTTCTTGCAAGCTCAGGGACAATGCCAGTACAGCAGGCGGTGTGCTCCCGACTATAGCTAGGTTGGCTAGCATCGACTGTAGCCCAGGTATGGGTAGGAAATACCATCAGACCTTCACTCATATACCCAACAAAGGCATCTATGACAGTTTCGGCCCCACCTTCGACTTCACCAAGGCTCTTGTAGGAAATATGGACAAGCAACGTCCCTTTGGGGTCGATGCCCATCCTTTTCAGATCATCTTGTAACGACTGTTTTGTGTGCATTGCGCAATAATGCCATAGGGGAGGCGAAGAATCAAGAATGGCTTATCGGCAGGTAACCCTCCAATCTGGAGATGCTGTTTTCTTTCGAAGGTTCTTGACATGTAGGGCAAACCATTTAATACTGTATTTATAGTTTGTACTACAAAGTGGCAAACGAATATGAGGCTTGCACGTTTTTTCCCCATCATTGAGGATTCTAGGCATGGCAGGTTTTCCGTACCAGCTACCAAAGGACGAATTCCTACGATGGCCAGTATCGAAAACCATGAAGGGTTGGTATTGCACAGTTCCGTTCCTTAGTGCCCCATTCCTCTGCAAGGACTTCGGGTACTGGGTTGCTTTGCCCTTAATCGAACCATAGCGCCTAAGATACCTGTCTGGCTCCATGCCGGATGTTTGTACGTACGTAAGGAGGATAGGTAATGCGTAACCCAAATATACTATGGATAGGCCTTGATCAGATACGGGCGGATACCCTGCAACTGGGGGAGGGGAAGATCTGCATCACCCCCAATATCGATCGGCTTTCTCAAGGCGGGGTGACATTTTCACGGGCATATACAACATGTAGCCTCTGCTCACCAGCACGAGCTTCCATGTTTACCGGCCTGTATGCATTCAACCATGGGATGGGAACCAACTGTGACATGTATCACTATCTCAGCTCAGAACTGCAGAAGCCAGAACAGTTGCTGCATCACCATTTTGCAGATGCAGGGTATCGTTGTGGATTTGTAGGCAAATGGCATGTCGGGACCGAAAAAGGGCCAGGGGATTATGGCTTTGAAGGCATGAACCTCCCTGGGTATGGAAATATCATGCAGGATGCAGGCTATCTTGAGTATCTGCAAGCCAACAACCTTTCAAACAAACCCGAACCCATGCATTACTTGAATCCTGACAAGCAAACCCTCATCGGTGGACGATGGGGAGGACCGGTGGAATCTACTCCGTGCCACTATCTGGCAAACTACACCATGGACATGATCGATAGGTTCGCCCGGGATGATGAGCCATTCTTTATCACGAGTCAGTTCTGGGGCCCCCATGGCCCGCATATGCCATCGGATGAGTTCTACGGCCTGCATGATCGTTCCCTCCTGGAACCTTGGGAAAGCCTGCATGAGGATATGAGTACCAAACCCCGTCGGATAGAGAGGGAACTGCAGTCCTTCTACAGAAATCATCCCAGGAACTGGGACGAAGCCAAAGAGATAGTGGGTCTGTATTATGATTCCACCTCCATGGTTGATTTTGAAATTGGCCGATTGCTCCACTACCTGGAAAAGCAGGGGCTTTTGGAAAACACCGTCATAGTGCTGAGTGCCGATCATGGTGACATGACAGGGGCGCACGGGGGAATGATGGACAAGGGCCTGATGTATGAGGAGACCCATCACATTCCTCTGATAGTCTCCTGGAAGGGAACCCTTACTCCTCATATCAGCTCGGACCTTGCCATGAACATGGATATTATGCCTACCCTTATGGACCTGGCACACATCCAGGTTCCAGAAGGGCTGGATGGCAACTCCTTGGAGGATGCCCTCGTAGATCGGACCGAACGAAAAAAGCGTAGTGAGGTCTATCTTGAATTTCACGGCCTGCGATTCCTCTATTCACAACGGGCCATCGTGACCGACGATGGGTGGAAATATATTTTTACCCCAGGTGATTTTGATGAAGTGTACGATCTCAACAACGACCCCCATGAGATGCATAACCTGTTACATGATCCCTCTTCCCGGAACAAGGTGCTCGCCTTGCAAGAGCGAATCCGGGTCGTATCAGCATACTACAAGGATCCCCTGCAGGATTGTGTGAGTAAGTTCTTTGGTATCTGGAGGACAGGTTCCAGGCAGGTTGATGCCACAACATTCTATGATGGGCACAAGCCTTGAGTCACGTTCTGCTATCTCCATGTATCTGATGAGTATGCAACGATAGGGTTGAGGACCTCCTATTCGGGCTAGGTTTGATTCTTTGTCTCTGAATATTTTTCTTGACATATCAGAAATAGTGTTCAATACTGAATTTATAGTTTGTACTACAAAGTATAAATAAAGGAGTACCTATGAAAAAACTCGTATTGTTAGCACTAGTTCTGACTCTGAGCGTAAGCTTGTTTGCAGGAGGCGCAGCAGAAACTGCAGCCCCTGCAGCCGCTGCAGAGTGGAAGGCAATGGGAACACCCCTTGCAGATGTGAGGATTCGGCAGGCTCTCAGATATGCCATCGACATGGAGACCATTGTTGATACCGTATTTGAAGGCAAGGCACAACTGGCCGTCTCCATGACCTCCCCAGGATCCTGGCTTGCCGATGGACTGAACGACTATGCCTACAATCCTGAATTGGCGGCAAAGCTCCTCAAGGAAGCACAGTGGCCATCAGACTACACCCTTGATGTTGTCTACTACTATGGCGACCAGCAGACTGTGGATCTGATGTCGATCATCCAGCAGTACTGGGCACAAGTCGGGGTAAAGGCACAGTTCAGGAAACTGGAGGGCGACCTGGCCGCACAGCTATGGGTACCACCGGCAGACCGTGTGAATGGACCCTCGGCAGTTAAGTGGGACCTCGCCTATGCAGCAGTTGCAGCCCTTGCAGAACATGAGTTCTACAACCGCTTCTCCAGCACTGCATCCAACAACTCCAGTCTTCCCAAGAAGCCCGCCCTTGATGCACTTATTGCAAAGACCAATGCAACAGCAGATGTCGAACAGCAGAAAGTAGCTTTCAAGGCAGTGCAGAAAGAGATGAGTGAGAACATGTACAACATGCCCCTCTACCATCAGCTCTCCTTCATCTACACCAGTGACAAGATTGACCTCAAGGGTGGAAAACTGGGAAATGACCAGTTCTCCTATGACAAGAACCTGCTCAACTGGACCACCACTCGTCCTGACGGCATGATGTACACCAATGGCGGACCTGATGAGTTCTACCAGATGCATGCAGTCAATCCTGGGCTCTTCTTCTATCAGGAGATTATCTTTGACCGCCTGGTAAATGCTGATGAGAACCTTACCCCAACCGATGGCCTGCTTGCCAAGAACTACAGTGTAAGCGCCGATGGCATGGAGATGGTGTTCGAGTTGCGTGATGGCGTCAAGTGGCATGATGGCAAGCCCTTTACCGCAGAAGACGTTCGTTTTACCATCGAGTACTCCTTGCAGATTCCTGGTCTCAATGCAGTTGCAGTAACCACCTACAGCTCCATCAAGGGTGCACAGGACTTCCTGGACAAGAAGACCGATCATATCAGCGGCATCGCAATCAACGGCAATACCGTAAAGATCACCTTCGACAAGCTCGATCCCAATGCGCTGCTGACCTTCAGCCAGTGGCCCATCCTTCCTGCTCACCTCCTTGCAGGTTCCAATCCTGTTACCTGTCAGCAGAATGCTTTCTGGCAGAAACCCATTGGAACAGGACCTTTCAAGGTAGGGCAGACCGTACTGGGCAACTATGGAATACTTGAGAGAAACTCCAATTACTTCCTTAAGGGCAATGGTAACATCAACAAGATCTTCATGCATGCCAACGGGGAGAATGACCCGAACCTCCTCAAGAATGCTGAAGGTGGAAAGATTGACTATGCCTGGAGCAAGAATGTCCAGGATGCCAAGGGAATGGCTGGTATCAAGGGAATGACCGTACATCCTGTAAATATCAGGTACACCCGTTTGTTCTACATCAACCAGTACCCACATCCTGCCAACATCAAATAAGAAGGCAGTATCGTATTGCCGGGAAGGGGAGAATACTCTTCCCGGTAATTTCACCTGAGACCTGAGGTGTCAGTGTATGCTAAATTTCATTATCAGAAAAATCCTGATGCTTATCCCTATGCTGATAGCCATCAGCTTTCTCATCTTTCTTGGCGTGGATCTCATG
This sequence comes from uncultured Sphaerochaeta sp., assembly GCA_964617345.1. Taxonomy (GTDB): domain Bacteria; phylum Spirochaetota; class Spirochaetia; order Sphaerochaetales; family Sphaerochaetaceae; genus Sphaerochaeta. Next base: position 10,158 of record CAZTXW010000017.1, read on the forward strand.
CCCGGGGATGCTGTTGACTTCATGATCCCCCCCGATGCCCTTTCCACGGTTGACCCTGTGAAGCTGGAAGCACTGCGGGAGGAGCTGGGACTCAACGACCCCTTTCTTGTTCGCTATGTCAAATGGCTGGGGAATATAGTGCAAGGGGACTTCGGCTATAGCCTCCAAAGTGGTGTTCCCGTAGCAGAACTGGTTGCAAGCAAGCTGCCCGCAACCTTGGAGCTCTCCATAGCGGCTCTGCTGATCTCCACCCTCTTCGGAAGTTTGCTCGGTGTTGTCTCTGCCTTGAAAAAAGGCACCCTGGTAGACAATGCTCTTACCGTATTCGGAATGATAGGGGTGGCCATACCACAATTCCTCTTTGGCCTGATCATGATCATGGTTTTTGTCTTCAAGTTCCAATGGTTTCCCGTTGGGGGCAGAATGACCCCCGGCTCTGAGTCCTTCTTCATGCGCCTTGATTACCTGGTGCTTCCCGCCCTGACCCTAGGGTTGTCCCTGACAGCAGGGGTCATGCGCTACAGCCGCTCCAGCATGTTGGACTCTCTGAACAAGGACTACATCAAGACAGCACGCTCAAAAGGCCTTCCCGAGTGGAGGGTAAACCTCGTGCACGGTCTTCGCGTAGCGATGACCCCAGTGGCGGTATTGATCGGTTTCCGACTTCCCATGCTCATCGGAGGGGCCGTCGTCATCGAGCAGGTATTCCAGTGGCCAGGGGTCGGACAGATGTTTGTCATGGCAGTAAGAAGCCAGAACACCCCGGTAGTCATGATGGTTGCCTTCTTCTCAGTCCTCATCGTGCTGGTCTCCAGTATCCTTGTCGATGTCGTAACCGCGCTTCTTGACCCACGGGTCAAACTTTCCTAGGAGGAGGCCCATATGAGTACCCAAGCACTCCAGAAAAAAATGGATGACCTTCTCTATAGGGAAGAGCATGGCTTGCTCAAGGTGAATACCACAAGCCGAACATTACGAAAAATACTCGCGAACAAGCTGGCCATCGCAGGCTTTGTCGTCTTTGTCCTGATGGTCCTCATGTGTGCCATAGCACCACTGCTCACCACATACGGACCCAATGCTATAGACCTGCGGAACCGGCTCAGCAGCCCCTCAAGGGCCCACCTCATGGGCACTGACCAGATCGGTCGCGACATATGGACGCGGATTCTCTACGGAGGAAGGATTTCCATCTTCATCGGGCTGGGAAGCGCCCTTGGAGCAGCTCTGATCGGTGTCTCCCTGGGCACCTATGCGGGCTACCGCAGGGGTAAGCTCGACTCGATCGTCATGAAGCTCAGCGAGATCATGATGAGCTTTCCGCAGATAATCCTGGTCTCCATCCTGGTGACCATCCTGGGTCAGAGCCTATGGAACCTGCTACTCATATTCATCCTTACCGGATGGCCCAGCATGTACAGGATGGCCCGCTCTCAGATGCTCAGTATCAGGGAGATGGAGTACATCCAGGCTCTCCAGGCCTTCGGTATCAAGGGACATATCATCGCCTTCAAGCACATGCTTCCCAATGCCATCGGTCCGATTTTTGTCAACATCACCCTCTCCACTGCGATGTTCATCCTGCAGGAAGCGTCGTTGAGCTTTCTGGGCCTCGGAGTTCCCCTGGAGACAGCAACCTGGGGAAATATCCTCAACGTCGCCCAGGATCTCAACATCCTGCGTGAGGCATGGTGGGTATGGCTTCCCGTAGGACTGGTTATCACGTTGTTTGTCATGGCCATCAACTTCATCGGTGATGGGCTGAGGGATGCTGCAGACCCAACCCAGGTTGGATGATAGGAAGATGCATATGCAAGAGACTGTTTTGAAAGTGGAAAATCTCCACGTTAATTTCTATACGAACCAGAGGTGCAACAAGGCCCTCAGGGGGATCTCCTTTGAACTGAAGAAGGGAAGGACGCTGTGCATGGTCGGTGAGTCTGGCTGTGGAAAGAGCGTGACGGCGAATGCCATCATGCAGTTGCTTCCCGACCTCTCTCGCATTGAGATGGGGGCGATCACCTACTGGAAGGAGGGCAAGGAGGTAGCACTCCATACACTTAAGAGGAATGGGCCTGAGATACGATCGCTGCGTGGGGAGGAGATTGCCATGATCTTCCAGGACCCCATGACAGCCCTCAACCCGGTATTCTCTGTCGGGTTCCAGATGAACGAGATGCTGATGCAACACTCCTCCATGACCAGGAAGGAAGCTACCAAGGCCTCAATCGGCCTGCTCTCTGACATGGGGGTCTCTCTGCCTGAACAGCGGGTATTTGAGTATCCCCATCAGTACTCCGGTGGCATGCGTCAGCGTGCCATGATCGCGATGGCCATGGCTTGCGAGCCGAAGGTCCTGATAGCAGACGAGCCGACTACCGCCTTGGATGTGACCATCCAGGCCCAGATATTCGAGCTGATGAACACCCTCAAGCGGGAGAAGGATATGGCGATGATGCTCATCACCCACGATATGGGGGTGGTAGCGGAGATGGCCGACGATGTCGCTGTCATGTATATGGGACTCATTGTAGAGTGTGGGACAGCCACTCAGGTATTGGGCAATCCTACCCATCCCTACACCAGCGCCCTGCTTGAATCCATTCCCATGCTGGGAAAGGGGAAGAACCAGAAGCTGGAGCCCATCAAGGGGACCACACCCGACCCATACAACAGGCCTCCCGGTTGCCAGTTTGCCCCACGATGCAAACATGCCGATGAGAAGTGCCACAAACAGATGCCTCCTGAGTTTTTCGCTGAGGAGGGCCATATGGTCCGTTGTTTCAAGTACGAGGAGCTCAATCATGGAAAATAAGAGAGAACTGCTACTCAAGGTCTCTGCTCTTGAGACACATTTTCCTGTCAAGAAAGGGGTGTTCAAGCGAACAGTGGGGCATGTGCGGGCTGTGGACGGGGTCGACCTTGAGGTCTATCGCGGCGAGACGCTGGGCATAGTGGGCGAGTCCGGCTGTGGCAAGACAACCCTGGGCAAGTCCATACTGCAGCTCCACCGTCCTACAGCAGGCAGTGTCGAATATACCTTTGCCGAAGGGAAGAAGGACCTGATGAAGCTGAGCAACAAGGATCTCGATGAGGCAAGAAGGAAGCTGCAGATCATATTCCAGGATCCATACTCCTCGCTCAATCCTGCCTTCACCATCTTCGGATCCTTTGTCGATCCCCTGAACAAGTTCGGTATCAGGGGCAAGGCTGACCAGCAGAAGCTGGTAGGCGACCTGCTGGAAGCGGTGAACCTTCCGCGTGACTACATGACACGCTATCCCAACGAGTTCTCGGGAGGACAGCGCCAGAGGATCGGCATTGCACGAGCCCTCTCTGTCGATCCCGAGCTGATCGTCTGTGACGAGGCAGTCTCAGCCCTCGATGTCTCCATCCAGGCCCAGGTGCTGAAACTGCTGAAGAGGTTGCAGGAAGAGAGGAATCTTACCTACCTCTTCATCACCCACGACCTCTCTGTGGTCGAGTATGTATCTGACCGCATAGCGGTCATGTACCTGGGCAAGGTGGTGGAGCTGGCGACAACAGACGAGTTGTTCAAAAACACCTTGCACCCCTATACCTGCGCACTGCTCTCTGCCATACCGGTTGCGGATATCACCAAGAGACGGAAGAGGATTCCCCTGCAAGGGGATGTGCCCTCTCCGGTCAATCCTCCCTCAGGCTGTCCCTTCCACCCCAGGTGCCCGAGTTGTAGAGAGCGGTGCAAGGTCGACAAGCCATCCCTGGTTGCGTACCAGATAGAGGGTGAGGAGCATTTTGTCGCCTGTCACTTTGCCATGGAATTCATGAAGGAGAAAGCATGAGCACTGAGAATTCACCAAGGATAGACATCCACTCTTCCTTGCAGGCCCATATGGAGAAGGTGCTGGCAAAGAATGAGAAGCCAAACATCCTGCTCCTGTTTACTGACCAACAGCGCTTTGACACTATCGGAGCCTTGGGTAATCCCCATATGATCACCCCAAACCTCGATGCCCTGGTCCGGGATGGGCAGGCCTATACCAATGCCTACTCGCCCAATCCCATCTGCTGTCCGGTACGGCATAATCTCATCACCGGCCTTCCTGCCAAATATCATGGGATTGCAGACAATGAGTTCCAAGCACGGTGCAACAGGTGCCTGCCCACTGTGGCAGAACTGCTCTCTGATGCAGGCTACCATACCCGAGCCATTGGGAAGATGCACTTCCAGCCGGCACGAAGGAACAATGGCTTTGATGTGCGTGAGACCATGGAAGAGGTTCCCGAATTCCTAGAGGATGATGATTACCTGCAGTATCTGCAGGAGCATGGCTATGGTACTGTGCAGAATATCCATGGGGTACGAAACCTCCTGTATATGCTGCCCCAGACCTCCCTGATCCCCGAGGAGCATCTTGGCACCAAGTGGGTTGCAGACAGGGTCCTGGACTATCTGGATCATAAGAGCAAGAATCGGCCCTACTTCCTGTTTGCCGGTTGGATAGCCCCCCATCCCCCGTTCAATGTTCCCGAAAGGCTGGTAGATCTCTACAAGGATGTCGATCTTCCCTCTCCCAGGGAAGCCAAGAGCGGTCTCTGCCCCATGGCTGAGGAGAACAAGGCCTGGGGAGACTTCCCCGATCCCTCGTATGAACGAAAGATGCGAGAGAGTTACTTTGCCCAGATTACCTTCATCGACGAGCAGATCGGAAGGATCATCCAGAAACTCAAGGATATGGGAGAGTACGACAATACGCTCATCATCTTCTCCTCTGACCATGGGGAGATGCTCTCGGACCTCGGATGCTATCAGAAGTTCCTTCCCTTTGATGGGAGCAGCAAGATTCCTCTCATCGTCCGCTTTCCCAAGCATACGGAGGCTGGGCAGAGGAAAGAGGAGTTTGTCGATCTGAATGACCTCCTTCCTACCATGCTTGATGTGGCAGGTGTTGAATATCCCCCAGGGTATGAGCTTCCGGGAGAGTCCCTGTTTGCCCCTGATCCGAAAAAGGATAGGAGCTACCAGTATATCGAGTACTCCCGGGGCAACAGGCGTTGGGTTTCTGTGCGAGACAAGCGGTATAAGTATGTCTATTACTACGGGGGAGGACGTGAGGAGTTGTTCGATATGAATTCTTCTGATGGTGATGCGTACAACCTCCTGGAGCACGAAAAGGGTATGCATGAGAAGGTGAGACTTGTTTTGCGAAAGAAACTGGTGCAGCTGGAAGCGAGATGGGGCTTGGAGGGGTATGTCAAGGATGGTACTTTCATTGTCCTGCCTGAATATGTACCCAACCCCCACAGGAATTCAGCGTTCCCTGTGTTTCCCAGGACCATCTGGTCCGGTGGGACATTTGATTTTTATTCAGAACTTGAGAAGGCGGTAGAGCAACAGGGAATCGATATTGCAAAGCTGGACCTTGAAGCATTTTGTGAACACGTAAATGCACCGAAACTTGGAAAGAAAGCATTTATTGAAACATATAGAGGAGAGAGGATATGAGCAGGTTTGACATTACAGCTATCAAAGGGGTAATCCCCGCAATGGTCACCACGTTCGATGAGAACGAAGAGGTGGATCTTTCGAGGGGACGTGCCCTAGTGAATTATCTTATCAAAGCCGGAGTCGATGGGCTTTACATCACCGGGAGCACCGGTGAAGGCTTTCTGATGACCGCTGATGAGCGAAAGGCTTTCACAGAAGCTGTCATCGAGGAGGTCAGGGGCAGGATTCCTGTCATCGTGCACATCGGCGATATCGGGACTAAGAAATCCATTGAACTTGCACAGCATGCAGAACAAGCCGGAGCGGATGCAATCTCCTCTGTCCCTCCCTTCTACTATAAGTTCAATGGCGATGACATCTTCAACTACTATAAGGACATTTCCGAGAGTGTCTCCATTCCCATGATCGTCTATAACATCAGCCTTGCCGGCCTGATGAGCAATGCCCTGGTCAAGCGCATCGCCTCCGTTGGCAATGTGAAGGGCCTGAAGTTTACCGGACGCGAGCATGATGACATGTGTGCCCTAAAACAAGATCTTGGTTCTGATTTCATGATCTACTCAGGGTGCGATGAGATGGCGACCCAAGGCCTTCTTGCAGGTGCTGATGGCCTGATCGGATCAACATACAACCTGATGCCCGATACTGCCATTGAAATCTACAAACTTGCCCAGAAGGGTGAGTACAAGGCAGCATTTGAAATCCAGAAGATTGCCACTAAGCTGATACATTATTTGGTTCAGTGGGACTTCTTCCCCATCATGAAGAATCTCATCACAGCCGGTGGCGTGGACGTCGGATATTCACGAAGACCGTTTGCCTCTCCAAGTAAAGAGCTCATGGATACCATCAATGGCTTCTGCCTCGATCTGAAGAAAGAGCATAAGGGAAAGACTCATATCGCATTTATAGACAGGATGTGATAGATTTCATACCAACGGCAATGCCTATATCACGAGGACTCAAGGATGAGAAAATGAAGAATTTGAAGAGTAAGAAGCTGTATCTCCAGGTATATGATGAGTTGCGTCATTACATATTGAAGAATAACCTCAAACCTGGGGATAAGATTCCCACAGAAATGGAAATGTCCCTGGCTCTGGGTGTTTCCAGGAATGTGCTCAGAGAAGCGATCAAGACCCTTGAGATCCTCGGGGTGGTAAGTTCCAAGGCCGGGGTGGGGATGGTGGTGAACGCCTTCTCCCCCAGTTCGCTTTCCACCTGCATGTTCCTCAACCTCGTGGAGGACAAGGGGGACCTGCTGAAACAGTCCCAGGAAGTGCGGATGGTCCTCGAACTTGGGTTTGCCCAGAAATGTATCGATTCCATCACTGACGACCAGCTTGAGAGGATGGCTGAAAGTCTCAGGACGATGGAGACCTATGATGAGCATGAAGACTTCTATGATCTGGATGCCTACTTCCACCAGTGCATGTATGAGAATCTTGAAAACAAGATCCTTATAGCATTTCTGGACTCTGCCTGGGAGTGTGACCGCAACGTGAGGGGCAAGTGGCCTTCTGATAAGGAACTCAGGGTCAAGAAGCATAGGGATATCTATACCGCATTGGTAAATCGTGACTATGAGGCGCTCGTTGCGAGCCTTGTCTTCCATTTTACCTACAAGTACAAACCCGACTCTCCTGATGTGGATGCGTAGCATATGGTCCATCATGAAGCCACCTATGCGATAACCCATGCTCTTGTGCATACGCAAGGGTCACTGCTCTATGATGCCACCATCGTGGTGGAGCAGGGCATCATCACCTCTGTGGGCAAGCATGATGAAGATGTGTGTACAAAGAAAAACCTCACATGCTTTGATGCCAAGGCAAGACTTGTCGGCCCTGGTTTGGTCGATATGCACCTGCATGGTAGTGGTGGCTTTGACTCCACCCAGGGCAACATACAGGAAAACCTTGAGGGCCTGGCCCTATTTCTTGCAGGCAAGGGTATCACAAGCTTCCAGTTAGCAGTTGTCATGGATATGGACCTGTTGGTCCAGATAAAAACTGCAATGGATACGAGTACGTTCCTTGCAGACCATCTGCTTGGTCTTTATGTGGAAGGGCCTTTCATTGCACCTGAGAAGAAGGGAGGTATCCTTGCCTCCGGTATCAGGGCCTTTGACAGGGATTACCTTGACAAGATCCTAGCAATAAAATGTGGGGGGAAGTCTCTTGTCACCTCCATGACCATAGCCCCTGAATTGCAAGGCAGTGAAGAGATTTCGAATCTTTTGGAGCAGAACAGCATCGTTGTGGCATATGGCCATAGCGACTGTCCTCTTGAAGTGTTGAGACCTAGGGAGAAGAACCATCTTACCCACCTCTACAATGCCATGAGCGGCATTGACCATAAAAGGCCAGGCTTGGCAGCCATGCCGTTTGTGAGCTCCTACAGGCATGCAACGTATGAACTCGTCTGTGATGGGGTGCATGTACACCCCTCTGTACTAGATCTGACGATCAATACCCTTGGCACAGAGAGGCTGTGTCTCATATCCGATGCCATGAGCTTGGCTGGCATGGGTGTAGGGGAAGGCTTGTATCTTGGCAAGGAGATCTATTCGAATGGGAAAGCGTGCTATTACAGCGAGAGCGAGACTCTGATAGGTTCGGCTATGCTGATCAGCGAATCGGCGAAGAATCTCTATAAAAAAGGCCTATTGGATAAGAGATCCTTCTTTCAGGTAGCGTCTGAGAATCCCTTGAGGGTACTGTCCCAAACGGATAGGGGCTTTGTCAGGCCAGGATACAAGGCTGACTTGCTGCTGCTTTCTGATGAGATGGATGTGCTAGAGGTTTTCAAGGCTACTAGGTGATGGATTGTTGAGTCATTGAGGTACAATGGTAGAATGATTGATAGATAGGTGAGGTCCCGTATGAAAGACAAGTTTACTGTGTTTGCTGATGAGTATCGCACGATGCTTTTGGACAATGTGCTCCAATTCTGGTTGGATCATGGCTTCGACCGTGAATATGGTGGGATGCTGACCGGTCTTGACCGTGATGGCTCGGTGTTGGAGACGGACAAGTCGATCTGGTTCCAGGGCAGGGCCCTGTGGTCCTTCAGCGAAGCTGCCCGCCTGTATGGCAAGCAAGCCGAGTACAAGGAAGTTTGTACTTCGCTTGTCTCCTTTATTGAGACGTTTGGCTTTGATCCCGCTGATGGGCGTATGTACTTCAGGGTAAGCCGTGAAGGAAAGCCTGTAATAAAGCGTATTCGCTATGTGTTCAGTGAGACATTTGCCATTATCGGTTTCGCTTCCTACAGCAGGGCGTTTGGAAAGAAGGAGTATGCCACCAAGGCGTACGACCTGTTCCAGACGGTGCTCAAGACACTCAAAAGTCCTGGTCTTCTGGTTCCCAAGTCCATGAGGCCATCCAAAGGGTTTGGTGTTCCCATGATCTTGCTCAATACAGCCCAGGAACTGCGTGAGGCCTGTCCTGAGCATAAGGAAGAACTCACTCATTGTATTGATGGTCTGCTTGCGGAGATCGAGCAGTACTTTGTTCGACCTGAACTCGAGATCGTGGTTGAGCAGTGCAGCGAAAACGGGTCCTTGGAGCTGGATCACTTCGAAGGAAGATTACTCAATCCAGGGCATGCCATAGAGGGCGCCTGGTTTATCATGCGTGAGGCCCGCCATCGCAACAACGATGCCACCCTCATGCAGTTGGGGACCAAGATGCTCAACTGGATGTGGAAGATAGGCTGGGATGCTGAGAAACAGGGCATCATCTATTTCCGGGATGCCTTGGGCAAGAGCGCAACCGAGTACTGGCACGACATGAAGTTCTGGTGGCCCCAGAGTGAGGCCGCCATTGCCAACCTCATGGCATATACCCTGACAAACAACAGGAAGTACCTGGAGCAGTTCAGTGAGGTGGACCAGTATATCAAGGCAAACTTCGTCGATGGTGAGTTTGGCGAGTGGTATGGCTACCTGCATCATGACAACACGTTATCGACTCCCTTGAAGGGGAACATGTACAAGGGGCCTTTCCACATCCCCAGGATGTATCTGGTGTGTGAAACATTGTTCGGTGAGCTTGCGAAGGTGGAGTAGGGCCTTGAAGTCTGAAAAGATCTGATTCCAAGGCAAAGCAAATATGGTGGACAAAGCCCTGTGGGAGACATTTCCCTCAGGGCTTTGTCGTATACCTTCTCTCTTTTGTTTGTATCCGGACCAAAAAAACCCAGTGTGATAATGAAATGCCATGCGATATTTATGGATTTTCTCCTATGTTTCACTGTCATTTTGCTACACAGGGTAACTTCATTTTGCATCTTTGTAACTGTTGGAGTACTATGAGCGAAAGGGATAGAACCAATGGCACATACAGGAATACTTACCGTACTAACCGATACCAAGAGAGTGGAACTCCCCATTGCTGAAGGGATGAGTGTCTTGGATGTCCTCTCTGATGCAGGCTTAGGTGATATCTTTGCCCCCTGTGGGGGTAATGGCCTGTGTGGCAAATGTCTGGTACAGGAAGTTGGAGAGACGTCTCTGATCCTTCATCCTGATGAAAGAAGGCTTTTGAGCCCTTCCCTCATTGAGCAGCACATTCGTCTTGCCTGCAGGATGAAACCACAAGCTGGATGCGATGTGACCATCAGCCTCATCAGCAGTACAAGACAGGCACAGGTAGTCTCACAATTCCAGGAAAGAGTTGCTACGACCCGATTACGAAAGGAGTTTCCCTCTCCCTCCTATGGCTATGCGATAGATATAGGTACCACCACGGTAGTGGTATACCTTGTACGCCTCGATACAGGTGAGATACTCGACAACCGCTCCAGCCTGAATCCCCAAACCTCCTATGGAGGGGATGTCATTACCCGCATCCAGTATGCAGATGAACATGCAGGGGGGCTTTTGCTCTTGCAAAAAGTCATTGTGAGGCAGCTCGATCTTCTCATGAAAGACCTGATGGAAACTCACCGGATTCATCGTGAATGTATCAGGGAAATTGTTGCAGTGGGAAACCCTACGATGATCCACCTCTTGGCTGGGAAAGACCCCTCTGGAATCGCTGTTGCCCCCTTCATTCCAACCATTGACGGGCCACTGCACCTTATGGCCTCTGATGTGGGGTTTTCCGATCTCCCTCATGTAGATCTTATCCTTCCTGGAGGAGTCTCTGCCTACATAGGAAGTGATGTCACCGTAGGGGTGAGTTCGTCGCATATCCTGGATGCTACTCGCCCGGTTCTCTATATCGATATCGGCACCAATGGTGAGATAGTCCTGTTTGATGGAAAAGATGTGTTCTGTTGCTCCTCTGCTGCAGGTCCGGCATTCGAAGGGGCCTCCATCACCCAGGGGATGGGAGCTGTTGGGGGAGCCATTGACCGTGTGTGGTTGGATGAGGAAGGAGGGGTTGCGTACAGTACCATCGGAGGCTCTGTAGCAGTGGGTATCTGTGGATCCGCCATCATTGATATCCTGGCCTTGTTGCTCGATATGGGCCTGGTTGATGAAACAGGTGCCATGGATGACAAGCATCCTCTGGCAAAGAGGTACCTTCACACCCATAACGGTAGCCTTGCCTTTCGTATCACCGATACGGTAGGTTTTACCCCCTCTGATGTACGTCAGGTCCAGCTTGCCAAGGCCGCCATTGCAGCAGGGAGTGCTGTGTTGCTTACAGAAGCACAGTTGGATGTTTCTTCGTTGGGCTCGGTTGTCATTGCAGGAGGCTTCGGTTCCTTCATCAATGCAAGCAGTGCCCAACGGATCGGCCTGTTGCCTCAAGTCTCCTTAGATAGGATCATTGCCATAGGCAATGCCGCAGGAAGAGGAGCTCTGGATGTATTGCTCGTTGAGGATGAAGGCAGGAATGTCGAACAGATCCGAAAAAGGGCACGATACATCGAATTATCATCGTCAGAGCTTTTCAATGAGCAGTATGTTGAACAGATGATGTTCATGGAAGGAAACCTTTGAATACTCGTGCAGAAATACCCCGGAGTGTCAGGGATATTACTAACCATTACAGTAAGGCTACAGGTATTCCCTGTATGGTGCTTGATGTGCTTCATCACACCCTTTCCGAAGTGGAGAATTGCGAACTGGAGACACTTTTCAGTCTCATTGACCCCTCGTGGAAAGAACAGTGCATGCAAACACACCTGCATAGCGCTGTGTTGTCAGAACGCTTTGGTGGCTCATACATCTACTTTGGTCTTATCTCCATGTTGTACTGGGTCAGTCCTGTCATCATGCAGGGGAGAATGGAGTATGCCATTATCGCAGGTCCTGTAATGACCCTCGATGCCAGTGAAGTCCTGGAGGAGGATGTGTTGGCGCATGTCCAGGACAAAGATGCGCTTATGAAGATTCTGGAAACTATTCCCCATATAGATGTTACGCGAGTCCATAGCCTCTCAGAGGTGTTGCGCATGTGTTCGGGGTGGGCTTCTGGCTATAGCGAGCATCATATGGTCGAGACTCGCCAGGACCTTGAGTTGCAGTCACGCTTGTCCGAAAGCATCCAACAACTGAAAGGTGAGAGTAAGGACCAGATCCACTGCTACCCAATTGAAAAGGAGAGTGCCCTCCAGGATGCCATCCGTTGGGGTGATAAGGCGAAAGCGGTGACAGTCATGAATGAACTGCTTGGGATAATCTTCTTTTCTAGTGGGAATTCGCTCGAACGCATCTCCTTCAGAGTGATGGAGATCCTGTCAATCCTTTCGCGAGCCGCTGTTCGAGGGGGAGCGCAAGAAGAGGAGGTGCTGACAAAGAGCTTGCAATGCCAGAAGGAGATACGCCAATACTCCTCCCTGGAAGGGATCTCTGCCTGGCTTGCCAAAGTGCTCCACTCATACATGGAGATGGTGTTTGTCTCGATGGACGATCATTATGATCCTACCATTGCAAAAGCCCTGCGCTACATCCACGCCAACTATAGCAGTCATCTTTCCTTGGAAGAGGCCGCCCATAGTGCTGGCCTGAGCCCCAATTACTTCAGTAATCTGTTCAATTCGAGAATGGGTCTCTCTTTCTCCTCGTATGTGAACAAGGTCCGCATTGAACATGCCCAGCGACTGTTGCTCGACACCTCGTTCCCTATCATAGAGATCGCCTCGCTGGTGGGCTTTGAGGAACAAAGTTACTTCTCCAAGGTGTTCAAGGAGAAGACCCATCTGTCCCCAGGAAAGTATCGAAGGCAAGCTGGATTTTTCCCTGCTAACAAGCATGAAATACATACGGAAGATAGGCACTAGCCAGGTAATCATATAATAGTATAAAAAATAGTAATATTTTTATAGATTATGAAATGCAAGTATCTTATTATTTGCGCTATAGAGTTTTACTAATCGATTCCAAGGGAAGTAAGGTGAGAATCCTTCACGAGCCCGTCACTGTGATCGCTGACGATCCTACAAGAGCCACTGGGAGACTGGGAAGGTGTAGGGGAGGCCCTAAGCGTAAGCCAGGAAACCTTGATCGATTATCAACAGAAAGCTTCGAGGACCAAGCTATACGTACACCAAGGATGTGGAGGAATTGGTATGGCTGACATGAAAGCGCTCTCGGAGTTTCTGCAACGGGGTAAGGCAAAGGACGTGAAGGAGTTGACCCAACAGGCGGTTGACGAGGGGATGAGACCTGAGGATATCCTGGACCAGGGACTGCTGGCAGGGATGAGTATCATCGGGGTGAAGTTCAAGAACAACGAGGTATTCGTCCCAGAGGTCCTCATTGCCGCACGGGCGATGAATGCCGGCATGGCAATCCTCAAGCCCCTCTTGGTTGCAGACAACATGGTGAGCCGTGGAACTGTTGTGCTGGGTACCGTAAAGGGAGACCTGCACGACATAGGGAAGAACCTTGTGGGCATGATGATGGAAGGCAAGGGCCTGACGGTCATCAACCTGGGAACCGATGTGGCGCCCGCCCGCTTCGTGGAGGCGGCCATCGAACACAAGGCAAATATCATAGCGTGCTCAGCCTTGCTGACCACGACCATGCGGGAGATGGAGAATGTGGTGAAGGCAGTGAAGGAAGCCAACCTGGGGAACAACGTCAAGGTGATGATAGGAGGCGCCCCGGTGACCGAATCATTCAAGGACAAGATTGGTGCAGATGCATATACGACTGATGCGGCGACAGCCGCAGAGGTGGCATTGCAGCTGTGCAAGGAAATAGCATAAGAGGTGATTAATGACCGGTAAAGAGAGAGTTTTTACTACGCTATCAGGACTTCCAACTGATCGTTTGCCCTGGGTTCCCTTCACTGGGGTCCATGCAGGCAAACTAGTGGGATACGACGCGATCAAGGTATCGACCGATGTAGATGCTTTGGTAGAAGCAGCCCTTGAGGTGAACAAGTTGTATCAACCTGATGGACAGCCGGTCATGTTTGACCTCCAAGTTGAAGCAGAAGTGCTAGGGTGTGAGCTTTTGTGGAGTGAAGACAGTCCTCCTACCGTAAGGACACACCCTTTGGCAGAGACGACAGAGATCCCCACCAAGATACCAACACAGGACGAGGGAAGGATAAGGACCCACCTCGATGCCATCAGGAAACTGAAGCCTCTTATCGGCGACACGACAGCCCTCTATGGAATCTGTTGTGGTCCCTTCACCTTGGCCTCTCACCTTCGTGGTACTGAGATTTTCATGGATATGATACTGGAGCCTGAGTATGTCCATGCTCTGATGGCCTATTCGACTCGGGTCATCAAGGCAGTCTCCACCTATCTGGTCCAGGCTGGTATCGATATCGTTGCTGTCGTAGACCCCCTGATATCACAGATATCACCAACCCACTTTGAAGAGTTCATGCATGCTCCCTTCAGTGACCTGTTTGACCATATCAGAGCTGATGGTGCACGCTCGTCATTCTTTGTCTGCGGAAATGCAACGATGAATATCGAGCCGATGTGCAGGACCAAGCCCGACAGCATGTCAGTCGATGAAAACGTATCGTTGAAGGATGCCAAAGTCATTACAGACAGCTATGGCATCACCATCGGAGGAAATATCCCCCTGACGTCTGTCATGTTGTTCGGCAATCAACAGGATAATATGAAGATTGTCGTGGACCTCATCGATTCACTGCCTCCAGGAAACCTCATCATCTCCCCAGGTTGTGATATGCCCTATGATATTCCCTTTGAAAATGCCATTGCCATTGAACATGCTGTCCATGAGACGGAAAGTGCGCGTGCGATGGTGCGCAACTACACCAAGGAAGAGATTGCGTTCACCGGTGTCCTCCCTGATTACGAACATCTAGAGAGGCCATTGGTTGAGGTGTTCACCCTCGACTCTGCAACGTGTGCAGCATGTACCTACATGCTAGCAGCTGCAACGGACGCCATTGCTACGATGGAAGAGGCCGTTGACCTGGTAGAGTACAAATATACATCCCAACAGAATATTGCACGGTGTCGTGCCATAGGGGTAAGACAATTGCCAAGTATCTACATCAATGGTCAGCTGGAATTCTCCTCGATCATTCCCAGTAGAGAAGAACTCATTTCGAAGATCAGAAAGGCAGTGTAATGAAAAGAAGTATCCCCTTTTATATCCTCACCGGATTCCTTGGATCTGGGAAGACAAGTGTGATCAACAGCTTGCTTTCCCAGTTCAGGGATAAGAAGATTGGCCTCATCCTCAATGACTTTGGTTCCATCAACATAGACAGTGCCCTAGTGCAAGGAACAAGTGATGTAGTCTCTACGAAAAGCCTGAGTGGCGGCCAGATCTTCTGCAGTTGCCTTTCAGGCTCCTTTATCAAAAGTGTCGTGGAGATGAGTACGTTTGATGTCGATGTCATTCTCGTCGAGGCATCAGGGCTTGCCAAGCCAGTTCCCCTGTTGGAAATTGCCTCGATCATCATTGACCAGGGAAAGGGAACTCTTAGCTACGGTGGGATGGTCTGTATTGTTGATGCCGAACGCTATCATATTCTCTCCCAATCCTTGAAGGCGGTAGAGGAACAGGTAGTGTTCAGTGATTGGTTTATTGTAAATAAGAGTGATCTGGTCAGTGAGGCTTCTCTCCAGGAGACGATCTCAAGCGTTGCATCCCTGAAGCCTCATGCCCCGATCTTCACGACAACGTTTGGAAATGTAGATGCTGAGATGATGAAGCAATTTGAGGAGCAAAACATCTACTCCCCTGTAACCCTCCAGGACGCTAGGCCGTACCAGGGATGGGGGGTGCATGGGCGCCCCAAGAACTGTATCTTTACCGTCGAACAACCGTTTGAGCTGAAAGAGCTGGAAACATTGTTCGCCTCTGTCGCGCATCAGATGCTACGGATGAAGGGGTTCTTGCCTGCTCAAGAGGTCGGTAAGGTCGTATTGGTTGATGTCGTAGGAAACCATGTGAAGATTGGATTGATAGAGGAGCCCAAGCATTTTGACATGGGAGTCATGTGTCTCTATAATCCTTCTGTAGAGGCCGTCTCACTGTTTCAGCATACATGGGCTGGTATAAGCAATTCCCCTTCATCATGTGTTGAACAGCCATAAACATGGGAGGATAGTAGTGTAATGGAACAAAAACGCATTATTCTCCATCCTCCATTCAATCCCTCTTTGGATCAATACAAGCGAAGTGTTCGCTTCGATGATCTGGATGATTCCCAAAAAGAAGCGCTTGAGGTATTCACCAAGGCGAAAGAGGTCCTGCAGCCGAAGGTCCTCATCAGCGAGAGGTTCATAAGCGCCCATACAAGGATCGATGGAATACCCTCGATCACCATAGAGGGGACTCTCTTCACAGGAAAGGCACTACGCGTCTTGGATGACATCCATCGTGTGTTTGCCTATGTGGCAACCTGTGGCGATGAGATGGAAAACCTTGAAGTCTCTCACATGGACATGCTTGCCCCCTATTGGGTTGACGCGATCAAGCAGCAGGGGCTGAGGGATGCAAGGCTCGCCCTGATGGCCTACTGCAGGCAGTCATGTGGGATATCGAGGCCGAAGAGCCTCAATCCTGGTTCCGGCAATGTGGATATCTGGCCCATAGAGCAGCAGAGGTTTCTGTTTGATATTCTGGGAGGGTCCCAAGATATAGGGGTCTCCCTTACTGAGAGCTTTCTCATGCTGCCCAATAAGAGCATCAGTGGGTTTATATTCGCCTCCCCAACAGAAGACTATGAAAGCTGTGCATACTGTGAAAAGGAGAGGTGTCCTGACAGGAGGGTGCCTTTCAAGGAGAGGATGTAAAGCGGGATCCAAGGCGAAGTTCATCGCTATCCACGCCCCAGGGTATAGGGGTCTGGAGACTTCTGCCTCGTAAATAGAGCATCTTCAAAGGTACTGTCAGCCCATACTATAGTCGAGGTTGCAAACAGGGGAGTACATGTTCCCATCAGAAGAAACCGAAATAGATATGAAACAAGGCCCAGCCCTGCAAGAGCAGATGTGGACCTTGTTTCTGTTTTCTTGGCAGATGTGTTTCGGAATGCTCCGAACCACTACCCTCTAGTACTTTCCATACTCAAAGGCCGTCTCATACATCGTAATGATATTCTCCATGGGTACATCATCCTGCAGGACAGGATGGCCAGGGGAACATATGTACCCACCATCCTTTCCCAGGATATCAATAACCCTTTTCACCTCTTGCTCAACATCCTTCTTACTGCCAAAGGCAAGGGTCTGTTGGGTGCTGATGCCGCCTCTAAACACCAAGTCCTTTCCGAACTCCCGTTTGAGCTCGACCATATCCATGCCTTCAGCCTCTGGTTGCAGAGGGTCGAGCACATCAACGCCTAAGTCGATCAGGCTTGGAATGATCGATCGGATATTCCCATCAGAGTGCAAGATCAAGGAACAATCATAGGAATGCGCCAAATCGGCAAACTTTTTCATATTAGGAGCCACAAACTCCTCAAACAGTGCAGGACTGATCATAAGGGTTGTTTGCATGCCCAGGTCATCAGCGAGAGCGATGCTATCGATCAGGTCTCCAGCCTCATCCAAGATTCGGGTGAAGAAAGCAAGATAGAATTCGGTGAATACATCGAACAGATAGCGAGCTGTTTCTGGCTCTGAGAGCATATCCATCATCAGGGTATCCAATCCACGGATATAGGAGGGATGCTGCCAGACCGATCCCCCTGTTGCAATGATCGAACGATCCTTATGCATCAGGAGTCTGCTTCGCATGGAGGTATAGTCGAACCAGTCTGGATCGGGCCACTGGAATTTCTTGAGGTCTTCCACCGATTCGGCACTTTGCAGGGGATACTCGGTTTGGCCAAACATCCTTCCCTCGGGAGTCTCCATGACCTGCTCTTCCACCCCCCACAACTCCAGTATGTTTCCACCCCAATTTTCATTGAGCAACGGGTGTTTCGGCCCCTTGAAGCGTGGCATGATACCATTTCTGAGGTCCAAGCCCCGTGTATCGAGGGTATCGATATGAAGGGCATCCAACAGTTCATGCTGTTCCTTGAGCCCGAAGTGCTTCAACATTTTTTCCACAACCCATGAAGTTGCATTCATGTGGCATGGAATCCGATCTGGTATTTTGTGATCTAGGGTAGTCTTTACCCGCTCTCTTGATGTCATCTGAAATATTCCTCCCCTGCTTTGTACATTGCAATAATATTATCTGTGGGAATGTCCTCTTGGAAATTATGTGTAGGACCCAAGAAAAACCCACCACCTGGAGCCATCGCATCCAATAGACGAAATACTCCCTCTCTGACCTCTTCTGGTGTCCCGTTCGGCAGTAAATCCTGCTCATCCACCCCACCTGAAAAGCACAGGACCTTGCCAAAATCCTTCTTTAATCCTAGTGGCTCCATACCGGCTGCGAGGACCTGTATTGGGTCAAGGACCTCAACTCCTGATGCAATCATATCGGGTATCAGGCTTCTTACCGAACCGCAGCTGTGCTGGTAGAAGTGGGCCCCATACCCCTTGGCAATGGAACCAAGTTCTGTATTTCTCGGCTTCAGGAACTCCCTGTACTGCTCTGGCCCAAAAAGAAGCCCTTGCTGGCCTCCATAGTCATCGCCAATGCGATAAAAATCAATTTTTCCTTTTCCAGCTGTAAAATAGGCATGCATGAAAGCCTTATTGAAGGTCATGATCTTTTCTGCCAATGAGTGCCACAACTCAGCATTGAGATACATATCCATAAACGTCTTTTCCATTCCAAACAGGTCCTGAATCACTGAAAGGATACCAGGGCTGCAATAGACATTCGCAGCTGTCATGGTGGCATAGCCTGCATACCGGTCTAGTTGTTCCTGGATAGGAGAAAAATCAAACAGAGCATTATCAGGAAATGGGTACTCATCGAGAGCTGCAGGGTCTTCAAAATCCTGCATGGGAAACGTCTCCGGTTCCCAATAGCTCCCTCCTGATCCTGTTCGTAAGAGGTATTCAACCCCAAAGATGTTCTTTTTCCTGTCTGGAAAGGAAGGGTCAGAGAGGGCAGGGCCGACATACTTTGGTTCTACCCAACGAAAATCAATTCCTAGAAGCTTGAACAGGTCCTCATCCGTTGGCAATTGTAAATCTGCTAGTAAGCGAGACCGGACCTGGGGAACATCACGATACATGAAGGGGACCCGATCTGGTTCCTTATGGTTTAGGGATGTGAGGGCCCGCTCTCTTGCATTCATGGTAGCAATTTATTCCTTGTTTTTGCGCAACTATGTTCCAGTTTCAGTAAGGGGTATGTAGGTTTCGTCCAGATGGAGGTCCTACGTGGTTGTCCAGCTCTCAAGTAAATCGCATCTTCCGTACATACCTGTTCAGCAAGTGTCTAAACCTAAAAAACAAGGGTTGTTATGCATGGTTTGTTAACTTTCATCTGTACTTTGTAGTACAATCTATAAATCAATTATCAAGCGGTTATCCCCATATGTCAAGGATAATCCAAAACTAAAAATCAAACAAAAAGCATATCAAAAAAAGAAAGTGTGCTGTTGTGATCAGGTTCCTTTCTTCAATATTTCACTTGAATGAATACTTTCAATACATCTTAAAATTGTATTCTGTTGATTAAGAGATTGAATCTTTACAAGGTAGAATCCTGTTGGTAGGGGGAGGTATTCATGGTATCCAAGGGTTTTGCATGGGAGTATGAGAAAAAGAGTTGGAGGGGAGAAACCTACATGATTGAAGAACTTGGTGCTGATGGAACAGAATACGTTTCGCTCATCACCGATGTTAAAAAGTCTGATTACAGTTTTACGCACTTGAAGCCACCTGTGCAGAACAAACAGGGATTCATTTTGAGCCAGCGGACTAGTTCAATACTTTTATGGTTCTTGTTGATAATCTGAAATGTTCACAACCCTTCAGTCTTTTTCAGTAGTAAAATTTGTAATACATTTTTCATTTATCGTTTCTTATTGAATGTTATTGACAAGTTTGGCAATTATTAGTGAATAAGGATTGCGATATGCTATTTTATACGATAGTATAACTCTCGGAGGGAAACATAGTATGTTGATTTCATTTGGCGCAAGAAACTATATGAGTTTTAAAGAAGGATTTGAAATATCTATGGAATTGAGTTCATCTTGCCCTGAAGCAACTGCGGCAGGCAAGAAGTTCTCAGATGCAATATGCATCATTGGAGCAAATGCATCGGGGAAGACGAATGTCATTCGGTCTCTCACCTACATCGCAGACTTCTGTTGCAACTCATTTAATAGTAAACCCGAAGATTCTCTCAGAGGTGCTTCGTTTGGATGGCACAAGGAACCCTCATATTTCTTTGTTGAGTTCATGTTAGGTGATGTTCAATATTATTATGAATTGGAGCTGACTAACAAAGAAATAGTTGGTGAGAAACTTGAACGCAAGGCTGCTCGAAGAGTACCTGTTTTTTCTCGGAAGTATAATGAATTAGAATACTGTGTTAAGGAGCTCAAAGAATTATCGAAGATCAAGTTCAGGAAGAATGTTTCAGTTATTAGCATAGCCCATCAGTATGAAGTTGCAGCTCTTGAAGGTATCTACAGTTTTTTTTCCAGTATTGTGTCAAATATTGATCCCTTTTTTGGAGACGTAAAATTCAATGGACAATACGAAAATGCTTTCATTACCTCAAAGTACTACAACGAAACTAAAGAAGTGTTGGCTTATGTGAAGGATAAACTTGCTCGCGCCGATACCGGTATTACTGATATACGCATTGAGTCCTTTAAAAGCCCGACAGATGAGGAGATGTTCCTTCCAATTTTCAAACATGGTACAAAAGATGGTGATGTGGAGATACCATATTTCTTTGAGTCCAATGGTACTCGAGCCTTATATTCACAGCTTTCCTTATTCAAACGCGTTCTTGATCAAGGGGGAGTGCTGTTGCTTGATGAATTTGACAACAACCTTCACCCTGATCTCCATGCTTGGCTTATTGATTTCTTTCTAGATCCTGAAAGCAACCCTAATAATGCACAAATACTCTTTAGCTCTCATAATGCTGCATTCATGGATAAGCTCAGTAAATATAAGGTTGTGTTGGTAAACAAGGAGGACAACGAGAGTTTTCTCTATCGTCTTGATGAATTGCCGGGTAGTATCGTAAGAAATGACCGTTCAATCGAAAGCGTCTATAAAACCGGAAAGCTTGGGGGGACACCGAATCTGTGAACAAAAAAAGTAATAGCAGAAAGGATAGGTTCATCGAATCGATCGTCCCGTTCTCACTACAAGATGTTTTGTCTGATATCTCTGGTCGCTGTAGATTCAATTTTTCGTATTTTGATGCCAACCAAGAATATGCAATGGACCTTGCGACTTGGGATAAAGTCAATCTTCAACGGTTTTTCAACAAACTAATATCATACTCAAAGAACCCATTGTCATATTGGCAACAGCAGACTATCGGATCTCATA
>CAZTXW010000018.1:0-29757 GCA_964617345.1 uncultured Sphaerochaeta sp.
CTTTGGACTTCAGCCCCCCTGAGGTGTTGATGGGCAACTTCCCATCGATATTAGTCTCACCCTTTCGTACAGCGAGGAAGCTCTTGCCCCGTTCGAAGAACCCCACCTCCTCACTGATGGCAAACTCCAGGATGGAGAAGGCATCATGCAACTCGGCAAAGGATATGTCCGAAGGTTTGAGAGCGGCCATTGCATACGCCTTCTCTGCTGCGATTCTCACTGCATTGAGCATCAGGGGATCCTTGCGGTTGTGTACGCAATGGGTATCGGTGGCACTTGCGATGCCTGCGATCCTGATGGGTTTCTTGGGAAAATCCTTGACCTTGGGCGAATCCATATTCACCAGCAACAGGGCTGCCGCCCCATCGCTGACCGGGCAGGTCGAGTACATACGAAGCGGCTCTGCCACGTAGGTATTCACCACCGAGGCATCAGGTCCGTCTGCGATGGCATCTATGGTGACAGGAGCCTGGATATGGGCATACTTGTTCTTTGCCCCATTGTCATGGTTCTTCACCGCAAGAAGGGCCAAATCGCGTTCGGTCAGACCATAGCGCTCCATGTACATGCGGGTGAACATCCCCCCGAATGCAGGCAGGGTCAGGCCCATATTGTACTCGGCATCGGTATGCAGCATGGTTGCCACATAGTCGGTACCGATCCAGCCGGTGACCTTGCGCATCACCTCCCCCGCCACGACCAGCACAATGTCAGCCATGCCACTGGCTACGGCCATATACCCGATCTTGATGGCACTCGCCCCAGATGCCGGGCCGTTCTCCACCAGTTCGGCTGGGACCGGCTCCATGTCCATGCGACTCACCAAAGCCGAGGCTACGGCGCTCTGGTGACAGAACAGGCCGCTGGCCATATTGCCTACGATCACCTGATCAACTTCCTTTCTCCGTGCTAGAAAGTTTGCATCCACCAAGGCATCGGTGGCGGCATAGGAGAGCACATCCGAAAGATCATACTCAGAAGAATTACCGAATTTCGTATGTCCGATTCCCACAATTCCTACATTTGCCATGGCCTACCTCTTGAACCCCGGGATTTGGGGATATTCGCTGGGCATGATCAGCTTTTCTGAAGACTTGAGGTCTTCTGCAGAAACCGGTCGCACCCCAGTGCATTTGACATCGCGCACAGCGTCCCACAAGGGGCGTGTCAGCACATAGGTCGGAACTCCTCCCAGCTCATGCCTCACCTCAGGAAAGAGTGAGGAGCGATCCTCAAGCTGGTACTCGATCATCCACCTCTTGAACCCATTGGGACTCTCAGCAACGATGTACACCTCCTGCTCACCGAGGATTTCAAGATGGTGCTCCATCTTTGCGGCAAACAGCTGTGCCCCCACCCTGAAGCCACGCTTGATGGTAAGGGTATGCAGGCTCATGCCCAACTTGGGGGTCACATGCCGACTGGTGACTATCCCTGCGATGACGCCATCGACGGTGCCCACAAGAACGAACTCATTGGCAACCCGGTAGCGATACCAGCCCAGGATCTCCGAATACATGCGCACAGCAACGATATCGTAGAAATCCTTGGCAACCCCAAACAGTGGATAGAGGGTACCCAACAGGGCCCCGACTTCCTCACGCTTGGCCTCACGAACAACCATCTTCTCCCCAGAAGCCAACGTTATCACCTTGGCGGGATAGGGCTTGAGCGGAATTTCCGGCGGTCGTAGGGTCTTCTCCATTGCATCCAATGCCATACTTCTCTCCTTTTTGAGAACTATCTCTTTTTTGCCTCTTCGTGCAACCAGGCATTCGTAGCACCTGCAACATCCCCGAAGCGGGTCAGAGAGGCCTTGGCCTTCTTGGCCATCAGGGCCTCATAGCGGTCATCCTCAACATGGGCAACTATTCTTGCTATGGAGGACTCCCCATCGACAAACCTCCAGGGGTAACAGCCTATGACCGCCCTCTGGTTCAACAGCAGGTCAATGTCCCCGCCTACACACTCGGCATGGATGATGCCGTGGTTGAACATCTCAATGTGCATCAGCTGGTACTTGTCCTCACTGAAAATCTCATCAAGGCCCTTGCCATACTTCTCCTGGAAATGCTCATCACACTGCTTCGCTTCACGGGGCATCCAGTCACGTATCTTGGTATTCATGGGGTGGTCTGCGCTTCCGCAGTCCACGCCGATCCAGCGTAGTTTCTTCTTCTTCGCCCACAGGGCAAACTCACGGTCCGGCCCTGGGTGCTTGATCATGTACCTGATCTCGTCCCCTGTCGGCTGGTCCCACCCATAGTGATGGAAACCCGTATGGATCAGAAGGATATCCCCTTCCTTCACCTCGACACGGTCCTCCACCATCTTGGAGGTGTAGACATCATAGTCGGAGCAAATATCAGAGAGGTCTACGATGGCACCCTCATGGACAAGGAAGTCCATATCCAGCTGAGCTATGTCCTTGCCCGGGGTGTAGAAGTGAATCTCCCCATCAAGATGGGTACCGACATGGTTGGAGTGGGTGACCACCTGCCCATTTGCGCCGTTGGGTGCAAGGCGCTTGAAATACTGCACCTGCAGGGGGATGTATGTTGGCCACGGTGGGGTGCCAATACCCAAAGGAATCGTCAGATCTATTACTTTCATCACAATCTCCTTTTTCTCTATGATCAACCGGCGCAATATTCGTCGGCAAAAGCCAAAAGAGCGTCCTTGAAGCATGAGGCTGGTGGTTTCACCAATCCAGCTCCCACCATCCCTATGCCAGGCTCCTTGTGCGCAATGCCGGTGTTGATGACCGGCAGGATGCCACTCTCGACAACCTTTCGCACATCAATGCCTGTAGGGGTCCCACGGAAGTCCAGGGCAGGAATTCGGTACTCCCTGTTCTCTGCCATGGTTATGCCATACATCCGCTTTGTATAGCGGATGGCATCCTCAGCTGTTCCTCCCACAAACTTCACAATTGCAGGGGAGGCAGCCATGGCAAAGGCACCGAAGCCTGAGGTCTCGGTAATGACCGAGTCCCCGATATCAGGGGCTGCATCCTCTGCCTTGAAGCCAGGCAGGTAGAGCCCTTCGACCATGGAGGCGGGGGCTGTGAACCAGCGGTCCCCCAGACCGGAAAGCCGTATGCCAAAGTCCGTGCCATTGCGGGCCATTGCCACAATGAGGGTACTTCCCTTGATGTTGGCAGAGGCATCCATGGTGCATTTGGCAGACGGCATGGAGAGATTGAGGAAGAAGTGGTCGTTTGCATGCATGAAGGAGAAGACCTTCGCCAGTTCCTCCTTCCCTTCAGAGAGCATCACCAGGTAAGGGGCAAGCTCGCGGATCATCAGGGAGGTGCCGGCCCTGTTGCGGTTATGGCACTCATCCCCCATCTGCAAGGCTTGGGCGATGATGCTTCGCATATCCACAGGACCATGGGCGAGCAAGGCCTTGTTGAGAATCGGGGCAAGGCTCTTCTCTATCCACCTGAGGCGGTCTATGACCTCCTCAGAATAGGCACCATAGCGCAGGACCTTACCCAGCCCTTCATTAAGGGTTGCATAGGCTCGATTCCCAAAGGTTGCATTCTCCAGGATCCAGACAGGCATGCTCTCTGTGATGATGCCAGCCATAGGCCCTACACAGCTATGGTGGTGACAGGGTTCGAACTCTATGGAACCCGATGATGCCAAGGAGATAGCCTCTTGTGCACTCTTAGCCTTGCCTTCATAGATCAAGGCCCCGATGACCGCCCCTTTCATGGGACCGCACATCCGATCCCAAGTAACCGGAGGCCCGGCATGCAGGACAAGGTTCTCCCGCATGCCGGGAATCACCTCAAGGGCCTTGGCGATCCCCAGAAGCTGGGGTTTCCCTTGCAGGATTTTCTCAACAGCCCCTGCATTTGCAGAGCGGACAAGATCCAAGCCATCGATGGCGGACAGAGCATGTATCAGAGAGAGATCGCCACCGGCAGGGGGTCTCCAGTCAAGATGGACAGCTGTTGGCCCAAGGTTGTCTGCAAAGCTCTGCAGGCCCAGGTTGACCACCTTCACCTCCTTGAAGAGGGAGAGAGCCGGCTCGACTGGTAAGGAGGATCTGTGCGTCTCCGATGATTGAATCTTGCTCATACGAGGGGCCCTCTTCTGACCAAGATGAGGGGCAGGGACGTCCTTCTCTTTGCCTGGACCATACTCCTGCATGATGATGCGCCGTGCAAGCTGGACTGCCTGGTAGTTGGAACTCATCACCACTACCCCGGCTTGTTCCAGCTTCTCTACCTGGGAGGCAAAGCCTTGGGGATCGCCTGTTGTACCGGTAACCGACGCAATGACAGAGAGATAGCCCCCTCGTTTCACTGCTGACTCTTTTGCCTTCAGTATGACAGGTACCAGTGCACCTGCAGGATCATCACAGGAGCCATAGCCAAGTACACAGTCCACCAGCATGACAGCGATGGATGGGTCATCACATTCGGCGAGCATGCGATCCACCCGTGTCGATGGGTCGATCATGGGATGGGGGCGTCCTACGGTGAATACATCATCACCCAGGTCGATGATGGTATTCCCCCTCGATTCATGAGGATCCTTAGGCACAAAGGCGGGATCGGTATGGTTGTTTGACCATACGCCACCTGGGATCTCTGACAGCGAGAGCCAGGCTTCGTCTGCAAGGGTTCCTCCCGTATAGTAGCCACGGAGGTCTCTCTGTTCAGGCAGGAATGACGATGACTCCCCCTTCACCAAGGCATCGATGCTCTCATGGTCAAGGTCAAAGGCCCACCTGTCGTGGTGTTCACGAGGAGGCAAAGCACTCCCAGACAAAGAGAGGGCAACACGCGCCGTCTCTTCCAGGTTGCCCGTCCAGTGTATGGTTTCATACGAAGGAAACTGAGTGGAATCTGATCCGATGAAATGCACCACCGAGGGTTTTCCACTCTCAGACAAGGCTAAGAGAATAGGTTCCACCACCTCGGCTGCAGGAGGCTTGGAAACCACGACAATGACAGAGGTCTCCGTATCAGAAGCAAGGGCAGCTATGCCCAGGCTCATCATGAGACCTCCCACCTGTTTGTTCTTGAGATCTCGCCCACCAGTTCCGATAGCCTGGCTTATACCACCGCCAAAACGATCGATGAGGGAGGTGACTTCCTGCAGGCCTGTACCGGAAGCGGCTACCACTCCTATGGTGCCCTTGTTTACGACATTGGCAAAGCACAGGGGCTTTCCCCCTATGATTGCAGTACCACAATCGGGTCCCATGACCAGAAGGCCCTTGGAGAGGGCTTCCCTCTTGAGGGATATTTCATCTTCGAGGGATACATTGTCGGAGAAGAGCATGACATGCAGGCCCTTACCCAGAGCCTTGCGCCCCTGATGGGCAGCATAGATGCCAGGCACGGATATGATGGCCAGATTGAGGTCAGGGTATACTTGCAGGGCATCATCAATGCTATGCAACACTTCAGTGGAAGTCTGTTGACCCTTGGCACCTTTCTTTCCGGCCAGCAGCTCATCGGCAAAGGCAACGATTGAGTCATAGTCGCCTTGGTTGCAATCGATGGCCATCACCAGATCTGATGGAGTGACAGAAGCAAGGTCTGATGCGGGAAACCCTTGGTCAAGGAGCAACTGCACATTCATGGCAGTGCCCATTGCAACGGTGGCTTCTTGTACTGATGGATGGTTCTCCAGGTCTCTGCTGGCTAGCATCAACATGACAGAGTCAACGTACATGTCCCTCTTTACGGTAACACGTTTCATTACGGTACTCCCCTCCACACCCATGGAAAAGAACACACCTAAATACTATATACAAGTTTGTATACAAGTCAATAAAAAAAGAAGAAAAATCCTTTTTTCTTTTCATATAACTCTTATAATTACAATGAGTTATAAAATATGTCTATAGGACAAAGGAGAGAATATCAATGGAATAACTATGCAAGAAAACGGCAAAAACTGGTTGTATTTTCTACGTACGAAAAGAGCCTTGCAGGATGAAACCAGATGATACCTAAATATCCTTTATATACCTTTGAATCTCTTTCTCTTTGCAAATATTACATTATTTAGCAGAGTTTGCCATGCCCGAAATCAAGTACTGTCCATCAGTGAAAAGCATGTCTTGCCCTATCTTCTTATCAACGTTGCATAGGTTTGCACCACCGATAGCCCGAATGATTCAACGGCGTCAATAGGTGCATGAGCAGGAGTGTGATACCAGTCCATTCTTCAATATTTTTCTTGGCATACTGTTGCACTGTTACAAGAATTTCTAAAACGGACAAATTGCATCCAGACTAACACCAATCTCCCATTGACAGGTGTCTCTGGGAGATTGTTGTTGCTTGTGGGCGTATCTTCTCTGTGTGGAAGATACGCCTCTGTCTGTATTTTTCCTTGTTCTTTCTGATTACCACTTCATGCCAAGCAAGCGATTGCTTGGTAAATGTTGCAGTTATTTGTCATCATGTGCTCTTCTCTTCTTCCTGGGCAGGAACAAGGCATTCACAGGATCTATGACGAAGGAAACCCTTTCATCCTCATGGAATATCTGCATATTGTTCGTATAGGGGATGAAGGCCTTCACCATCTCACCATTTTCCAGGGTCAGCTCATACTCAACATGGCTTCCTACGAATATGGAAGAGGTGACTATCGCGTTGAAAGATTGTTCGCCTCCCTTGTAGGGGATAACCGTAATTGATTCAGGACGAATGACGAGAGCCGCATCCTTTCCCACCTGATAACTCTCCACTGCCTTGTCGATATGATCAGGAACAATACATCGTGCAGTGAAGGTACCCCCATTGTGCGTAGTGACAGAGAGCATCTCGTCCTTGAGGGAGGTCACTTCCAGGTGGATGATATTTGCCTGCCCGATGAAGTCGGCGACAAAGAGGGACTGGGGATTGCTGTATATCTCAAAAGCTGTACCCACCTGCTCCACCTTGCCCTTGTTCATCACCACGATCCTATCGGCCATGGAAAGGGCCTCACTCTGGTCATGGGTGACATAGAGGCATGTTATGCCTAGCTTCTTCTGCAGCTTGCGAATCTCGGTGCGCATATGAATACGCAACTTTGCATCAAGGTTGGAAAGAGGCTCGTCCATCAAAAGCAGATTGGGTTCCATGACAATGACCCGAGCAAGGGCGACACGCTGTTGCTCCCCACCGGATAACTGGCTGGGATAGCGGTTTTCTGTGTTCTTCAGACCAACCAGCAAGAGGGCTTCCCTCACCTTGTCCTTGATGGCATTGTCTTTTTCACCTCGCGCCTTCAGCCCATATGCTACGTTGTTGTAGACACTCATGTGGGGAAACAGGGCATAGTTCTGAAAGACAAAACCAATCTTCCTCTTGTTGACCGGGGTGTTGGTCATATCGAGGCCACGAATGGTTATCGCGCCACTAGTGGGCAACTCAAAGCCTGCTACCATTCTCAGGGTGGTGGTCTTTCCACACCCGGAGGGACCCAGGAAGGTAACCATCTCCCCCTCTTCCACCTGCAGGTTGACTGCATCGACTGCTGTTATATATCCATCATCCTTCTGAAATGTCTTGGTGACGTTCTCAAGGTTAAGCGCCAATTTTTTCATATTTCAAATCCTCCTGCTGAGTAAACTTTCTTGTGCTCAACTTCATGAGCCAGAGCATTATTGCATCGACAATAAATACGATGACTATCAGTACTATCGAAAATGCCGATGCCTGGGAAAATTGCAACTCAGTCATACTTTCTAGAATTCTTGTTGTCAGAAGCGTCCACCTCACCGATACCAGGAAAATCGTTGCACTGATCGCGGTCATGGAGTGGATAAACAGATAGCGCATCCCTGCAAGCACTGCTGGAATGATGAGGGGGATGGTGACGTGCGTGAATGTCCGTGCCGTACTGGCCCCGAGGGAAAGCGAAGCCTCCTCAAGGGCGGGATCGATCTGGGCAAGGGATGCAATGACTGAGCGAATCCCAGTCGCATAATAGCGGAACACATACGCGGCCACCAAAATGGAGAGCGTTCCTGTCAGCAGGATGGGCCTTTGATTGAATGCGATGATGTAGGCAATACCGACAACAGTCCCTGGCAGGGCATAATTGAGCATGCTGCCAAACTCAAAGAACCGCTTGCCGAAGAAATTCTTCCGCTGGGCGATGTAGCCTATCAAAACTCCGAGGATGGAGCCGATGAGTGTCGACAGGAGTGCTATGAGCAGCGTGTCGGTGATGGCCTTTTTCCCATGGGCAAAGACATACCCAAAGTGCTTCAAGGTAAAGGAGTTGTCGACACTCCAGACATTCACGAACGAACCCCACAGGATGATGGCATAGAGATAGAGGATAAAGATGACAGTGAGGATGCAGATCACACTTATGATGAGAGTCAGCAGATAAGGGAGTTTCCCAAAGCCGGACTTCGCCCCATTTTTTCCGGTGACCGATACATAGCTCTTCTTGCCGATGAGCACTCGTTGCAAGATGAATACCAACAAGGCAGGGAGAAGGAGTAGGAATGAGAGGGATGCCCCACCCTTGAGGTCAAACATCCCTGTTATCATGAGATAAGCCTCAGTAGGGAGTACTGGAAATGTGTGCCCACCCAAAATGAGCGGTGTTGCGAAATCTGCCAAGGAAGCGCCGAAGAGCAGGAGGATCGAATTCCCAATGCCAGGAAGCGAAAGGGGGATCGTTATGGTCCTGAACATCCTCCAGCGCGAGGATCCCAAGGAGAGAGCGGCATCATCGAGGTTTGCACTCATCGTGTTCAATACAGCGGTGATGACCATGAAGGCGACAGGGAAATAGGTGAGGGTCTCACTCATCCATGTTCCAAGGAATCCGTATATGGAGAAATCCGAAATGCCCAGGGCATTGAGGATCATCCCATTGGGACCAAGGGCCAGTGTCAGCGAGATACTGCTGGTAAAGGGGGGTGAGATGAGGGGAAGAATCGTCACAGCTCCCAACAGAGCCTTGAAGAAGGGAGGCAGGGAGGTTCTGGTAACAGCCAGGGCAAAGATATACCCCAACACTGTTCCGGCGACTGCAACGGAAGTTGCAAGGATCAGGGAGTTGATAAGAGCGCGTATGTTATAGGACTTGCTCATTATCTTTGTCAGGTTTGCAAAACTGACAGAACCATCAACGACAAACGTGGTTGCCAGAAGCCTGATGATCGGCAGAAAGATAAAGATTGCGAAGATAAGCCATATGGCGACAAGGGTTCCAAAGAGTACAGGATCCCTTTTTGCCATTGAACTTTTTGTACGGGGTAACCTTGTTGTCGACACGCTGGTCCTCCTAGCATACTATACAGGCTGAAGAGGTACCCTGTAGTACGTACAGTGTACCTCTTCGCATAGAACTGAAATCTATAGGCACTTACTGCTGAATGACTTCTTCGATCCACTTTTCAACAAATCTTGCCCTGTTGTCGCCTTTCCACTCAGCCTTGGCTTCGAGCAGATTTACTGTCGACATATCAAGAGCTGGGTTTGTGACCTCCACATCACCACGAGTGGGGATATAGTTGATCTTGTTGGCAACCATCACTTCACCAAGACGCTTGGAGGAAGCCCAATCCATCAGGACTTTTGCGGCTCCCAGGTTCTTGGCTCCCTTGATGATACCACTGCCCTCTATGCCATAGGTGACCCCTTCCTTAGGATAGGAGACCGACAGGTCATAGCCCTGCTGCTGGATATCAAGGGCATCAACGATGTAGAAGACGCCGGCTGCTGCTTGTCCAGTTGCGACGGGCATAGCCCCACCTGCACCACCTTTGGTATAGAGCTGAATATTATCGTTGAGTTTCTTCTGATACGCAAAAGCCTCTTCCTCACCAAATGCCTGCACCAGGGAGTAAATTCTTTCGGTGGCTGTTCCCGAGGTACGGGCATCTGCCATCTGCAGTGATTTTCCATATTTGGGATCGGTGAGGTCATACCAGCTGGTAGGAACCTTCAGGCCCTTGTTCTTCAGGTATTCGTTATTGCTCAAGAAGCACAGGGGGATGATTCCAATACCTGTCCAGTACTGCTGCTCAGAACGGAATTTTGCAGGGATCTTGTCAGCTTCCTTCGGTCCGTACTGTTCAAATACCCCTTCTGGGATACCAGCTTCATAGGTATCGGCAGGACCACCCCAAAGGGCATCTACCTGGGGATTTGCCTTTTCTGCTATCAACCTTGCAAGGGCTTCCCCGGAGGAGAGGCGTACAAAGTTAACGGAAATGCCCGTATCCTTGGTAAATTCAGCAAAGATCTTGGTGGCATACTTTTCTGGCATGATCGAATAGACGTTCACCGTCGTTCCTACAGTTTCTGTTGTGGAAGCCTCTTTCGCTCCTGCAGCAAACATGGGAGAGGTGATAAGCAACACCAACAAGACTGAGAGTACAATGTTTTTCAATTTCATCTAATCCTCCTTTAGGATTGTAGGATTCCTTTAGAAACTCCTACCAATAATACATAATCTCTATTTCCATTGTGCCATCGTTTGCTGATTTGGCAAGTTACAGAACAGTAACAATCACGTACCTTTTGCATCTGTAAGGATATAGCCCACACCCCATTTGTTGATGATATACCGTGGGGAAGCAGGATCCTCCTCTATCTTTTTCCTAAGCCGGCTCATGTTCACCTTCACCAGTTCGGAGCCCTGTATCCACTCTTCATTATTCCACACTGTCTGGAGAATCTTCTGCACCGACACAGGGGTGTGCAGGTATGTTGCAAGGACCTCTATGATCTTGAACTCTGTAGGAGTCAGATTTACCTGTTCCCCTTTCAAGGAAAGGCTCTGCTGCTCCACGTTGATCACAAGATCCCCGAGTACAAGGACCTTGCCCTGTGGGGTCTTCGAGCGTTTGAGAACCTTCTCCACCCGAAGCAGGAGTTCCTTGTAGTTGAAAGGCTTGGAGACGTAGTCCTCACCTCCCACCTCAAGACCCTCTATGATCTGGTCATCGGCGTCGTGTGAGCTCAGAAAGATGACCGGGATGTGCATATCCACCAGATGGGTGCATACCTCCAAGCCATTGAGACCGGGAAGAGCTATGTCAAGGATCACAATATCAGGGGACCATAAGGAGGCTACCCTCACAGCATCGTCTCCTCGCATGACAGAGTTTACGCAATACCCCTTGGATTCAAAGATATAGGTAAGGAGGGTAAGGATATCTTTCTCGTCATCAACCAATAACACTTTATGCTTCATCGTATCGCCTTTGCCGGTAGCGTACAGGAGACCATGGTCCCCTTGTCCTTCACACTGGTAATATACACGTCTCCCCCATGCTTTTGTATGATCTGCCTTGCGATGGAGAGTCCCAGGCCAAATCCATCCTGAAACTCCTCGCTTGCGCCTTTTTCCTGGTAGAACTCCCTGAACAGGGTCTCTCTCCCATCACCAGCCACGCCCTCTCCATTATCGGTGATGCTCACTACCATCTGATCATCATCCTGGGTCACTGAAATGATGATATATCCACCTTCCCTGGTATGTTTCACCGCATTGTGGATCAAATTGATGAAAACCTGGCGGATGAGCGACTCATCACCTATGGGGTTGTTCAACAATGCAGGAAAGGAGTACCGGATAGTCTGGCCCTTTATCGAAAGCAGAGGACCGAAGAAGGTGACAATGTCCTGGGTGATGAGCCTGATGTTTATCTTCTCCCTTTTGGTGAGCTCAAACTCCCTGTCGAACTTAAGCAGGGTAAGCATATTCTCGCTGAAGGTGATGAGCCGTTGGGTGTACTCGTAGTTGGACTGTACGAACTGTTTCTGCCGTGCATTCAAAGGACCGGGAATCTCTTCCAACAGCAGGTTGGTTGTTGTCTGCATAATGGTCAGGGGGGTGCGTATCTCATGGGCAAGCATGGACTGCAACGATGTTCGCGAAGCCGAGCCATCCTCTTTCTTCTTGTGATTTTCAAACAGGAGTACCAGCACAGGGAGGCTGGCATTGAGCAGGAAAAGAGGTGAGAAGGGAAACAAGAACAAGCCAACCAGGAGGGCACCCAGCGAAGAACCGCCAATAAGCAGAAGACTTTTCCATGAGAGGGAACAATAGATGGAGAGCACATATCCAAACAGCATCAGCAGTATGGTGTTGTAGGAGATGAGAAGGGGGGAAAACGAAGCAAGGGTACTTGAACTATAGGTCGAACAGAGGAAGATCACAGTATGGGCAAGGAGGAAAGGCATTGGTACAAAAAGGTTCCTTTTCCCTCTCTTGTGGAGAAACATCCCCATGACCGATACCACAAGAGAGAGCAACAGCAGAAGGCTGATGAGTAGGGATACAAGATCCATGCTCCTACCCAGTACAAGGGTAACCAGCGGTGGAAGGAGCAACAGCAAGGAGAGTATCGGCAAATACATCAGGACTCCTTCGCGTTGAACAGGTGGAATGAAGAGGGGTGGAGATGAAGCAGGACTTTCTCATTGACCTGGTACTCATCCATGAAGGTAAGGTTATGCGGGACCACGACCCGGATGACCGTCTCCCCAAAGGTGATCTCGTACTCTATCGAGTACCCATTGAAGGAGAGTGTGAGTATTTCCCCTATTACCTGATAGGGTGTTTCCGGAAGGTGGTAGGAGCTAATGCTCACACTCTGTGGCAAGATCGCCACATAGACTCCATCGCCCTTCTGATAGGGGCCATCGCATTGCGCTGGCAACAGGGTATATTCGAGACCGACAAAGGAGACTGTCACCGCCTCAGTGTCCGATGCAACAATCACCCCTTCATAAAAGTTCGCATTGCTTATGAAGTCTGCAACAAAAGGGGTCTGTGGGTTATTGTACACCTCCCGAGGAGACCCTACCTGTATGATGGTTCCCCGATTCATCACCACTACCCTATCGGGCATGCTCAGAGCCTCACTCTGGTCGTGTGTCACGTAGATGGTGGTGATACCGAGGAGCTTCTGCATCTTCTTGATCTCACCCCTGGTCTGCAGCCTCAGCCTGGCATCCAGATTTGAAAGGGGCTCGTCAAACAAAAGCAGCTCTGGCTTGAGCACAAGGGCACGTGCCAAGGCAACCCTCTGTTGCTGGCCATCGGAGAGCTGGTGGGGAAATCGCTCCTCAGTTCCCACCAAGTTGAGCATCTGGCACATCATCGCTACATCATGGACAATACTGTCCAGGGATTTCTTGCGGGAGCGCAATCCATACGCAATGTTCTCAAATACATTCATGTGGGGAAACAGGGCATAGTTCTGGAATACCATCGGGATGGTCCTCTCCTCCGGGCCCTTGTGAGCCAGGCAGACACCATTGAGGAGGATCTCCCCGCTATCGGGGGTGATGAAGCCCCCGATCATCCTCAAGGTAGTGCTCTTGCCACATCCTGAAGGCCCTATGATGGTTATCGCCTCACCTTTCTGTATGGTAAGCGAGAAATTATCGACAGCAGTAACAGCACTGTTTCGAGCTCCGACAAAGGTCTTGGAGACACTTTTCAGTTCCAGGTGGGGGATGCTGACAGCCTCTTCTTTTTTACTCAATTGCAGACCTCATTTTTTATCTGGTTCCAGAATAGTACACTATTCAAATTCAGTTCCAATACTGGGAAGCACTAGGTTCAAGGGAGCATCCAAACCAATCCCATACTCAGCTTGTGGTGTCAATGATACCACTCATTGCTAGATGAATGGAACTCTAATTTGCAGGATTGCTTGAACGCCTAAGACCAAATGAATAGAGTTCCAGAAACAATTTTCCATATCTAGCCTTCTGTGCACAAAATCGGCGCATCCCTTCTGGTGAAGAGATACGCCGATAGCAACTAAAACAGAGAGTACGGATGGAGAGAAATACAAACAAACGTTGGCTATACATGAAGGAAAGGAGACAGACACCCTCCTTGTAAGTACTCATGCTAGCAATGAGTGTCTTCCTCCAGAATCTGATCACTCTCTAATCCAGGAAGAACGTTCCTGGGAAATCACCATGTCGTACAGTTACGTTGGTGTAGGTGACAGACCGGTTCCTCGGGTTTTGCACCATATGCTGCTCAAGCATGAAGGATCCGAAAATGACACTTGCGAGGAGATAGACCACCAGGAATATCCCTCCTATGGCCAGCATGCGATTACTTTTCTTATGATTGGATTTCATTGTTGGTATGCTCCTTCTGAAAGAGGAGGAAATAGGTCTCTATCTCCTCGAGGGTGATATCCAGTGTCCTCATGGAATCGAAAAGGTTGGGCAGTTCACTCTGTATGAAGTGTTCGCGTCTTTTCTTGAGGACCTCCTTCTTCGCACCCTTGGCGGTAAAGTATCCTATGCCCCGTTGGTTCTCCAGGATACCTTCTTCCTGTAGCATCGAGTACGTCCTGATGACCGTATTGGGATTGACCTCAAGCTGCATCGCCATGTCGCGAACAGAAGGAATCCTCTCTTGTTCAACCCAAATTGAGTTGCTGATAAGGTCATGGATGTGCTGTGCTATCTGCAGATAGATAGGTGAACGATTGTTAAACTGCATCTGTTGCCTGGACCTCCTCAACCCTAAAGAACGCCGTAATCCAACAGAACACAGGCAGCACTACAAAATAGAGTATCTTGCCGAACACCCTGAATGCCCCTATGGCCCCAGTTGCTGGTTGGAACAGCAGAGAGTCAAACGAGAAGACCACATCGAAGGTTCTCAGCGATGATCCATACTTGATGGAGAAGATGATCTTCACAAACAGCAGGCCAAGGGCGGCAAGGGCAAAGCCAATGACCCCGAGAGTCAGGATGGTCTTGAAGAAGTGCCCCTTATGGAAATAGGTGGCACCTAGGAGGAATACCGATTGCCAGACCCAGTATACGGCCAACTGCGAAGCCACTTCCCGGGTGAACGGGTTGAACAGGGTGACAGGGTCTCCAAAGAAGAGCAGTTGCACTGGCTCGGTAATCACAGACGAGAGGAAAAATACCACGATGAGGGCCACAGGATAGGCAAAGGCTGCAAGGACCCCCTTGGCCAGAAATTTCTCCAGGGAAGTTGCAGGAAGCATCAGCCACTGTTGCTGTCCGTTCTTGCTGAACATATCGTCTGCGAACGAGAGGCTGGTTATGATCAGGCCTCCGAGCAGCAGGAAATTGGGGAACAGGCTGGCATACGCCGCAGGGGAATACCCCATCTGGGAGTATTGGCTGGCAAAGGATCGTATCGTCTCACTTGCAAACAGGATCAGAAATAGGGTCAGGGCATAGATGCTCAAGTCCCGCTTGCTCGTCTGTATCTCACGGTTTATCAATAAGCCAAATCGATTCATTTCACACCTCCTTGCATAAGGGTGGGGTTCTCAACCACCACATTGAAAAGCGTCTCCAGGTCCAAAGGCTGGCCTTGGGCATCGTCACTCTCTTCCCTCTCCTTAAGGACCATCCAACCACCAAGGACCTTCTCCTTGTAGACCACCGAAGCATCCTGTTGGGGATCGCCGGTAACAAGGCTCATCACATACTTGTCGGTAATGGATGCGACCTCATCATTGAATATGATGGAGCCATCATGCAGGATGATCAGGGGATCTATCAGGTTCTCCATATCACGCACCTGGTGGGTGGATATGATGAAGGTCCTATCCTCGGTCATGGCGGAGGCCACAGTCTGGCGGAACTGTCTCTTGGAAGGGATGTCCAGGCCGTTGGTCGGCTCATCAAGAATGAGCAAGGATGTATTGGAGGCAAGGCCAAAGGCAAGCAACAGCTTTTTCTTCTGGCCCAGCGACATCTCATTGAGATTCTGCTGCATGTCCAGGTCGAAGTCCTTGCAGAACTGTGCAAACATGGGATGGTCGAATCTGGGATAGAATACTGAGTTCATCGCAAGATACTCTGTAGCCTTCATCTTGGGTAGGGGAAACTCTTCAGGAAGGTAGAATATCTCACTGAGCATCCCCGGCTTGCGACCTATGGGATCGAAACCCATTACAGAGGAGTATCCCTCATCAGGAAAGAGCTGACCGGTGAGCAACTTGAGCAAGGTAGTCTTCCCAGTTCCGTTCTTTCCCAGCAAACCGTAGATATTTCCTCGCTTGATCGTCAGATTCAGATGAGAGAACAGGGGCTTCTTTCTGTAGGAAAACCCAATATCCTGCATCTTGATCACATCCGCATTCGTCGAAACAACCTCTGTAAGGGCCGTTTGTCCGCTTCCTATCTCTGTGGCCATATATGCCTCCTTGATTACATTAGTGAACTAGGTAACTAATACACTATAGTTGCAAGCGTGTCTACCCTCTACCTTCTCATTTTCCCTCTTTTTTTCCTGAAGATGTCAGAAACATTTTTTTTATCATTATTGAGGCGAGATGCTAGTACAACAGGGCCTATGCTGATACTATCTTTTCTCGCGCATGGACGGTTCGTTTATACGCAACAGCACATCCCAAGAGCCTTGGTTGTTGGGAAAAACTTAATACAAAAGGGCCAGATACCCCCATTTCTGGTACAAAATTCAACATGGATTAGAAAGGGCAAAAGGTAATGAACAAAGACCTGCAGCTACACCTGAACAAGACCTACCTTGACCGTCAGAACAGAACTGAATCAAATGCAAGAAGCTATCCGAGAAAATTCCCCATAGCTATCAATAAAGCCAAAGGTTCCTGGATCGAAGATGTCCAGGGAAATACCTACCTGGACTTCCTCTGTGGAGCCGGAACACTGGCCCTCGGACACAACGATGATGAGGTAAACCAGGCAATGATCGACCTCATCACCTCAGGTGCCCCCCTTCATACACTAGACCTTACCACCCCCACAAAAGACAGGTTCGTAGAGACGGTATTCTCCCTGCTGCCCCAAGAGTTGCAGGAACATGGGAAGATACAGTTCTGCAGTCCTTCAGGCACCGATGCTGTCGATGCCGCCATAAAACTGTGCAAGACAGCTACCGGCAGATCCTCGGTCATCGCCTTTGGTGGTGGCTACCATGGTATGGGCCATGGAGCTTTGGCCCTTACCGGCAACCTTACTGCAAAGAACCGTGTAAGCGGTCTTATGAGTGACGTGCACTTCATGCCCTACCCCTACTCCTATCGCTGTCCGTTTGGACTGGGTGGAGAAGCGGGCATCGATGCCGCCTGCGCCTATTTTGAAAAGACCCTCAAGGATCCCGAAAGCGGCATAACAAGGCCTGCAGCTGTCATCCTGGAACCTATCCAGGGTGAAGGCGGGGTCATCCCAGCCCCTGCCAAATTCTTGCAGACTGTCAGGAGAGTTACCCAGGAACTGGGCATCCCGATGATAGTCGATGAGATCCAGTGCGGCATCGGACGTTCGGGGAAATTCTTTGCCTTCGAACATGCCAACATTACTCCTGATGTCATCCTTGCTTCCAAGGCCATTGGCGGGAGCCAACCGATGAGCGTAGTCATCTACCATAAGGATCTCGATCTCTGGGAAACTGGAGCCCATGCAGGCACGTTCCGAGGTAATCAGCTTGCCATGGCAGCAGGAACTGTGGTGATGAAGCGTGTCAGTGATAAGGCTTTCCTCTCTGAGGTCACAGCAAAGGGCGCTTTCATTGTAGAGAAGCTTCAGGCTTTGCAGAAGGAACTCTCCATCATAGGGGATATCCGGTCCAAGGGGCTGATGATCGGCATTGAGTTTGTCGATCCCAATGGCAAGATGGACTCTTTGGGCTCCCTTCCTCCCAGCGGTACCATCGCCGCCAAGATACAGAAGGAGTGTTTCGAGAACCACCTCATCATGGAGAAGGGAGGGCGTTACGGCTCTGTCATGCGCTGTCTGTGTGCCTTGAATGTCAGCTACGAAGAAATTGAAGTGATGCTTGCGACCTTTGAGAGCGCGATCCGCAAGGTGGATGCAGATGTATCATAAGCAAGAACATAGCCAGCCACCCCAGTTCTTCCTCACCAGTGAACAGGCGTCCAAGGATGCCTACACCCAGATGGTGCAACAGACAGTAGGGGCAATACTCGCCTCTATCAAGGATAGTAGTGCCTATGCAGGGAAAAGCCCTCAAGAGCTTCAGGCTCTCATTGAGATGCCTTCGCTGCTTCCCCCTCGAGGTCTTGGGTTTGCCCAAGTCCTCAAGGAGGTGGAGAGGATCATCCTTCCGAACTTCTTGAGAACCTCTTCCACAGATTACCTGGCACACCTGCATAGCCCTGCTCTTCTGGAAAGTATCTGTAGCGAACTGGTCATCGCCACCTTCAACCAGTCGATGGACTCCTGGGACCAGGCTCCCATCGCCACTGAGATCGAGGTGCAGGTGACAAGGGCCCTGTGTGAGCTGTATGGGTATGGCAAGGAGAGTGACGGCATCTTCACCTCGGGGGGAAGCCAGTCGAACCTCAGCGGCCTTACGTTGGCCAGGGACTGGTTCTGCACCACAGTCCTCAGCCATGATGTGAAAAAATTGGGCCTGCCCCCATCCTTTGCAAAGCTTCGCCTCTACACCTCTGAACTATCACACTTCTCCATGGAGAAGAGTGCACACCTGTTGGGCCTTGGCTACGATGCGGTGCGTAAGGTACCTGTGGACATGTTTTGCAGGATGGATAGCCAGGCCTTGGAAGATCTCATTCTCCTGGACAAGGAAGCCGGTCTTATCCCCTTCTGTGTGGTCGCAACCCTAGGAACGACAGACTATGGCAGCATAGACTCTGTGAAAGAGTTGGGTGCCATCTGCAAGAGGCACAATCTCTGGCTCCATGCCGATGCTGCCTACGGCAGTGGGGTGCAGCTCTCCGAGCAGTATGCCCACCGCTTAGGTCCCATACAAGCGTGTGACTCGATAACAGTCGATTTCCACAAGATGTTCCTGCTTCCCATCAGCTGTGGGGCATTTTTGGTCAAGGAGGGAAAAAGCCTGGAGGCTTTCTCCCTCCATGCTGACTATCTGAACCGGGAAGAGGATGAGGAGGATGGGTATACCAACCTCGTGGGCAAATCGATGCAGACCACCAGGCGCTTCGATGCACTGAAGGTCTGGATGGCTTTCCTTACCCGTGGAAGGGATGAATACGCCTCCATTATTGATACCTGCATTGAAAATGCTTCGTACTTGTACGAAAAGCTTGTCAGCAACCCTTCCTTTGGGGTTGCCATCAAGCCTGAGATAAGTTCGGTGGTGTTCAGACTGCAGAATACTGATGAGGTCAACAAGAGGGTGCGCCGCCTCCTCTTGCACAAGAAGGGTGTGGTCATAGGCCAGACAGTCCATGAGGGAAAGACGTTCCTCAAGTTCACCTTGCTCAACCCCCTGCTCGATCATCAGAAGCTTGATGAGCTGTTGCTCCTTATTGAGGAATTGGGTAGAGAGGCTGAAGGGCAATGTCTGAAAGAGAGAGAACGTAAAATATGATCAAAGCCTGATGCCCACCGATTGTCCGTGGGCA
This sequence comes from uncultured Sphaerochaeta sp., assembly GCA_964617345.1. Taxonomy (GTDB): domain Bacteria; phylum Spirochaetota; class Spirochaetia; order Sphaerochaetales; family Sphaerochaetaceae; genus Sphaerochaeta. Next base: position 19,342 of record CAZTXW010000018.1, read on the forward strand.
TCAAGCTTCTTAGTCGTACCAATTCCCTTCTTCTCGTGTACAAGCGTGCTGCCAAAACCATCCCAATGCAGCATCGATGTACAGAAAACAGGTTTCATTTCCGATCAGAGAGAGAAAAATCTCTCCTCTTCTCAGATAAGGGGAGGCTGTTCTGCTGTCCTCATCCTGGCAAGGTTCCTGAAGGTGTCCATGAAGTTCTCATGTACAACCTTTGTGGGATCGAAGCGGAACAGCTTGAAGGTTATCTGAACACAGAAGCCTATGATGACAGCGGCCAGTATGGTGCCGATGCCAAAGGAACCTCCTAGCAGGGCTCCAATGATGACGACTAGGATCTCAAGGCCGCTACGGCAAGTTCCAACCGAAAGCTTGGTCTTGCGGGTAAGCACTACCATGAGGCTGTCCCTTGGTCCTGCCCCAAAGCCAGAGGAAATGTAGTAGACAGTTGCAATGGCAATTACAAAGAGGCCACCTACCATCTGCACTATACCAAAGTAGAAGTTATTGAGCTTGGGGAATACATCCATTCCAAGCAGAAGGTTCATGAACAGGCCTATAAATACCATGTTGCACAAGGTGCCCAATCCAAGCTTTTCGCCTGCCATCATGGCAATGATACAGAGAATCAATCCCACAAGGATGGAAATGGTACCTATCTGGATGCCGAAGACGGTGGATAGTCCCGCATGAAAGACCTCCCAGGAGGCATAGCCGATATTGGCTTTCATGGTGAGTACGATTCCCACTGCATAGAGAAACAATCCGAAAAATAGCCGGAACAACCTGAGCGTAAACTTTGTCATCTGGAAATACCTTCTTTCTGTAGCTACCATAGCGAGATTTGTGATGATAATCCAGCCCTCGATACATACCACACTGAAGGTACTATAGATGTCATACTACTGGGGCTTTGACAAGCAAACACCTCACATGAAGCTCGTTGCATCCAGGAAAGCTCAGAGAGAAAGCCATTGCATCATGCTCTGGTTCACTAGCGTTGAAAAATAATCCGAACTCAATACCATCTGGAGAATAAAGACTAAGATAGGAAGGATGGAGGTTGCCACCATCTTGAACAGAGTGCCAATTTGGAAGGGATAAGGATTGATCGAACCTAACCTTTCCAGGTAGGAATCAAGGGCTTGGATGCTGATGGCCTTTTCCTCTGAGGGCTGGGCAATACAATCAATAATTTGCTGTTCATACTTTTCGGAGTAAACTCCCATGATGCTTGTCAGGGCTCTCTCCGCGCCATGATAGGCAAACACAAGGGGTGCCGCAAATGCAAAGGCAAGCACCAACGTATATAATACGACAACAAGCATGATAACAATTGCAGGCATACCCTCACCTAACTGGGCGAATTCGATGAGTGTGGGAAGAAACAAAACTCCCAAACTGAGACTTGCTACCGTTCTGAAGGAGTATCTTCCAACACAGGAATACCCTCCAGCCTTATCTGGATGCATCGGCTTGAAATCAAGAAGGTTATGCTTTGATACGGTATATACCCCAAAGGTCATACATGCTACTAGGCCAAACCCAGCACCCGTAACCATTCCAAAAAGGACTACAGCCAAAGCCATTGCATACAATAAAGGGTCTGAAAACCCTTCGCTCACCCTCAAATATTTCAGAAAGCCACTGTTTACCAATAATGTTGCGACCAGAATCATTGTCCAAACAATCATGATGGTCTCTGCCAGATATCTGCTCCTACGCATTACATAACGGTATGTCTTGTGATCGTAATCCACACTTGAAGTTTCTATTAGTGCCCAAAATTCCTTGTAAGGGCCCTTAAGGTATGCCTCCACTACAAGTATGCCCACATATATGATCAACACAGCAATGTGAAGGGCATAGCAAATGGGCCAATTCACTGCATATTGTGCTGGTCTTGTCAGATACAAGGGAAACACCAACAGCGATAGAGGAAGCACGTACAACAAAGGACGAACCATTCTGGGTAGGGCTATGATCGATCGATGTTGAAGTGGAGTGAATATCCATGGGAAATATATAGGCAAGGTTCCAGAAGCCTTGGAATTTTGCATAGCAGTCTCCTCATTTCAGTTATAGGCGATAACTTGGTAGCCTTCAAGCATAAAATATCTTTTGATCTTTCCTTTTGCTTCTCAGACATTGAACTAACAGGTTTAAGCGAAACATTTCATTTAGCATGGGTTCTCGTTATACACCATCAGTTTCTTCCCTCTGGCATGCAAAAAGCCTCTGGTGCATTTTTCTGTGATAGAATACCAATGTAGGAGAAATGCCATGCCGTTTTTACTCTACCAAGGTGATATCACCCAACTCAAGCTTGATGCTATCGTCAATGCTGCAAACAGGAACCTGAAGATGGGAGGTGGGGTCTGTGGTGCCATCTTCAAGGGAGCTGGGGTAGCGTCCATGCAACAGGCATGTGTTGGTCTCTCCCCTGTTGAGACTGGGGATGTGGTCATCACAGGCGCTTTCGGCCTTCCCAGCAAGTATGTCATCCATGCCGTAGGACCTGTCTGGGAGGGAGGCGATAAGCAGGAAGAGCAACTGCTCACCTCATGCTATCAGAAGGCCCTTGCCCTGGCACAGGAGAAAAACCTTACCTCCATCGCCTTCCCCCTTATCTCAGCAGGAATCTACGGGTATCCAAGGCACGAGGCTTATAGGATTGCTGTCTCCACTATCCTTGCATTCCTAGAAGAGCATGAGCTAACGGTGTACTTGGTTCTTTTTGAGAAGGAATTTTTCACAGATGACCTCGTACATACGCATAAACTCGAGCGGTTTGTAGAGAAGAACATATCTGATGCAGAACCTGAGCTTGAAATGCTCGTCAGCATGGAGATGTGCAGATCCTGCGTATCCGAACCACTAGATGAGATCGTCACGGAAGTTGACCACTCCTTTTCCCAAAGCCTGATGCATCTCATCAGGGAGAGGGGCCTTGATGAGGTAGCGGTATACAAAGGGGCGAATATCGACCGCAAGCACTTCTCAAAGATACGCAGCAATGATGACTACCAACCCACAAAAAGGACGGTCATCGCCTTTGCCATCTCGCTCAAGCTCACAGCCCAGCAGACCCGTGACCTGCTTGAAAAGGCCGGTTTCTCCCTCAGCCGCAGCTATGTCTTTGATGTCATCATCGAGTATTTCATCGAGAACAAGCTGTACGATATCCATACGATAAACGAGGCGCTGTTCACCTACAACCAACCACTTCTGGGTGCGTAAAAAGTCGCCTCCCAAGTGACCACCACACCCCTATCTCTTCCTACACTGTACCTACATGTAGGAGGACGAAATGAAAAAGAGAGAGACTGAACTGGCCTTCATCCTTGACAAGAGTGGTTCGATGATGGGCCTGGAGAAGGATACCATCGGAGGCTTCAATTCCCTGTTGAAGAAACAGAAGGCTCAAGAGGGTGTGGCAAGGGTGACCACGGTGCTATTCGACCACCGCTATACGGTGCTTCATGACAGGCTTCCCCTCAAGCACGTGATGCCGCTGACGAACAAGGAGTATGAACCCCAGGGGACAACGGCCCTTCTGGATGCTGTTGGCAGGACAATTGATTCCCTTTTGGAAAACCTGATAGGTATCCCAAAGGATGAGTATCCCTCTGTCATGATCGTCATCATCACCGATGGAGAGGAGAATGCAAGCGAGGATTATTCGCTTGAGAGAATTCGCAAACGTATCGAGTTCTGCAAGGAGAGCGAAGGATGGGAGTTCCTATTCCTGGGTGCCAATGTCGATGCCTTTGCAGCAGCTGAAAACATCGGTATAGGCAGGAACAAGACAGCTTCCTACCATGCTGATGCCCAGGGAGTCGGGATAAACTTTGCAACCCTGAACAATGCGATGAGCCAGTTGCGATGCTGTAGTACCATCCCAGACAACTGGAAGGATGACATAGACGAGGACTTCAAGAAGCGAGGCAAGAAGAATTCCTGAGATGATGGGAAATCAAAGGTGATGCAGGGGGATAGTCCTCCTGCATCACCTTTGGATTGAATTACCGCTTACTCTTGTCTATTTTTTTCCTGTCTTCTACAAGACAAAATACCCAATTCCCTCATGGTCATACTTCTTCTCTACAAGGGTAATGGCCTGCTCGATCCTATCGAGCATCTCTTCCTGGCAGTAGATGAGTAGGATGAAGTTCTCCTCCGGCCAGACCTCATTGCCCAGCTTGGGATTTGTGCTTCCCATTCCATGGACTGTAGGGATGATGGTGTATTTCATCGGAACGTCAAAGTGAGATAAGGCATCCAGAAGGTCCTCCTGGATGGCTTGGGCTGCAATGATCTCTACCCTTTTCATACGTGTTCTCCTTCAGCGAATGCTTCTATGCTCTCCACATCACGCTTGCTCTTATCACTGTTGAAGAGGGCATAGAGTACAGGAGTGAAGAAGATGGTCATAAGGGTGCTTATGGCCATCCCCCCTACGATAGTCTGACCCAATGGCTGGATCTGCTCAGCCCCTACACCTCCGAAGAAAGCCAGGGGGATCATACCGAAGATGGTGGTGAAGCTGGTCATCAGGATGGGCTTGAGACGGTTTCCTCCAGCTTCGATACATGCACTTCTCACATCCATGCCACGCTTGCGCAGCAAGTTGATGTAGTCAATCAGGACAATGCCGTTGTTGACGACAATGCCGGCAAGCACGACGACTCCTATGGCTGAGATAAGGCTGAAGGTCTCACCTGTTATCAGATAGATACCAACAACACCAACTGCCATCAAAGGGATGGACAAGAGGATGATGAAGGGATTCTTGAAGGACTCAAACAAGCTTGCCATGACCCCAAAGACGAGGATGATAGACAATATCATGATGATGGTCACGTGGCGGAACATCGCAGTCATGTCTGCAAAGTCCCCGCCGAATTCAATATAGACCTCATCACTGAGCACCATCTGCTCATCAATAAGGGTCTTTATATCCTTCTCTACTGCAGAGGAAGCATAGCCATCGGCAAGCCCTCCTATGACATGCACCGCTCGTATCTCGTCTTCACGATTGATGGAGACAGGACCTGTTGAACGCTTTACCGTTGCCAGGTTGGCAAGGGAAATCCTCTGACCGAATGCGTTCTGGACAAAAACCTTCTCAATGTCCATCTCAGTGGATCGGTCCTCCTTGGATAGCATGACCATCACGCTGGTATCGGTTCCGTTGGTCTTCAGCTGGGTGGCTGTAATGCCATTGAAGCTGTTGCTTATCTCACTGGCGATGCCCTGCATGGTCAGCCCATATGAGTACGCCCGTTCACGGTCGATCTCTATCTCAAGCTGGGGAAGCCCCTTACTGAAGTCAGTCCTTGGTTCTGTTACCCCAGGCAGGTTCTTTGCAATAAGATCCCGAATGGCCTCAGCTGTTGTAAAAGCCAAATCAAGGTTATCGCTCTTGATGATGACATCAACAGGATTGGCATTTCCTAACCCCATGGAGACGGTGGAAAAGGAGAAGGAGGCAGCAGGATACTCATCAAAATAGGTGCGCAGCTTCTCCTGCACGACAAACATGCCATCAATCTGATCATCGGCATCAGGAAGGGATATCTGCAGCGTCCCGCTGTTTCCAGCTCCTCCACCGAACAAGCCCCCTCCACCAACTGTCACAATGATATCCTTATACCCCTGGATATCATCTTTTGCCTTCTTCTCAATATCACGCAGGATCCCCTCAGTCGATTCGAGTGTCGACCCTTCGGGAAGAGTCACTGTCAGGGAGACAGAGGACTCAGCCATGGTAGGATAGAGGGTCGTATGCATGGCTGAGAAAGCCTGCACAGTAATGACCATGATGAGCACCACCAGCAACAGGGACAACCACTTGTAGTCGACGAGAAGTGCCAGGACCCGCTTGTAGCCTCTGTCCAATGCCACAAAGGCAGCTTCCATCTTGTCATCAATTACCCTGAGGATTGTTATCCTCAGAGGCTTCTGCTTGCGGGTGTATACCTTCACATAGGAGCTGGAAAGCACAGGGATGAGGGTTATGGAAACAACCAGTGAAGCTACCAGGGATATGATGATCGTGGCGGCCATGGGAGTGAGCATCTCCCCGAGCATCTCCAGGTCACTGCGCAACAGTACAATGGGAACAAATACACAGACTGTTGTCAACGTTGATGCTGAGATGGCTACGATCATCTCCTTGGTGCCCAACAGGGCTGCAGTCTGTAGCTTGCTGCCCTTTTCACGATAGCGGAAGATGTTCTCAAGCACGACGATGGAGCTGTCAACCGTCATGCCAAGGCCCAATATCAAGCCCGATAAGGTCATCAGATTCAGTGAATACCCCATGAAGAACATCACCAGGATAGTTACCAGCAAGGAAACAGGAATAGCAAGACCGATGATCAGGGTGGACTTGAAACTGCGTAGGAAGATGAACAGGACCACCATGACCAACAGGACCCCATAGGCCAGTGACTCATACACCGTTGATATGGTCGACTCGATCATCTCGGTGGTGTCGATGGTGACATAGAGGCTCACCCCATTAGGCAGCTCGGCATTCAATTCATCTATGACCTTATAGATATCCTTGGCCACCTGCACGCTATTGGCATCAGACTCCTTGGAGACGGAGAGATAGACTCCACTCTCCCCATTGATAAACACCTTGGAAGAGGCATCCTGATAGGCATAGGAGACATCGGCTATGTCCTTGAGCTTCACGGTAATCGTGGAACTGACAGAGCCGGCAGCACTGTATTTGGGAAATGAAGCCACTAGAACATCTTCAATATCTTCAAGGGAGGTGAATTGGGCATCGGTACGCAGCAGGTATGAGACCCCACCCTCGGTGATGGAGCCTGAGCCGATCTGGTAGTTCTGTGGGTTCAGGGCCCTTGCCACCTGGCTGAGGGTCACAGAATAGGCTTCCAGCCTGTTCTGGTCGACAGCCACCTGAATATAGGAGTCCTGTCCTCCATTGATGACAATGGAGGATACTCCTCCTACACGCTCAATTTTCGCTTGGATCTTCTCTTTTGCAATGGACCTGAGCTCGTTGGCATTCTGACCTTCGGAACCGATGACAGCAAGATTCATGATGGGCATCATGTTGGTGTTAATCTTGAAAATGGTCGGACTCGATGCATCATCGGGAAAGAAGTCCGCAAACATGTTGAGGTTGTCATTTATCGCCTGGCTGGCCTTGTCCAGATCAGTACCATATTTGAATTGGAGCATCACCATGCTGAACCCTTCAGAGGAGGTCGATTGTATCGACTGTATGCCCCCTACATTGGATACAGCAGATTCAAGGTTCTTGGTTACCCTCTCCTCCATTGTCTCAGGACTTGCCCCTGTATAGGAGGAAAAGATGACAACCATCGGCAGATCCATCTCGGGAAACAGCTCGACAGCAAGATTGGGAAAGACCACAATGGCCAAAACCGTCAGCAAGGTATAGATGACGATTATGGTGGTAGGTCTTCGTACTACGGTATCAGTTACACTCATATGGTTTGCCTCTACTTCACTATCCGGACAAGCGTTCCATCAGTGAGCAGTGTCTGTCCTTGGGTGACGACCCTCTCACCCTCTTGTAGGCCGGAGAGGACCTGTGCCTTGTCATCGACGACAAGCCCTATCGAGACTGCTCTTTTCTGGGCAAGGGTATTCTTGTCTACTGCATATACATATGCCTGACTTCCATCGTAGAGGAGACTGGAACGGGAGATGACCAGCACATCCTCAAGCCTCTCGGTTAGGATGGTAACGGTGGGAAACATGCCGCTCTTTATCAGGTGTGTGGGGTCTTCCACACTGATTCCGATCTCAAGGGTCCTGCTTGTCGGATTCAGCACGGGGCTGAGGCGAGTAACCTCACCGACAAACTCTTGGTCTGGATATGCCTTGAAACTTGCCATGGCCTTGGTGCCAAGGCTGACACTACCGACATACCGCTCGGCTATATCCATCTCCACTTCCAGAGCCTCTAGCATGCCTATGCGAAACAGCGGACCCTGGGAGGAGACAGATGCCCCTTTGGCAAAGTTCACTGCGAGGATGGTCCCAGAGACCGGGGCCTTCACCTCGCTCTCCTTGTAGATTACCCCAGCACGAGAAGGATCGATCCTGGCCAGGACCTTGTCCTTCTCCACCCTATCACCGACCTTGGCGTCAAGGAAGGTAAGGTTGCCCATCACCTCAGGATAGACATCCAGAGCCTTGGGATCGACAACATTGCCATTGCCTCGGATATAGTTTTGCATGGTGGTACGCTCTACTGGAGAAACTGAGACAGCAATTGCCACTTTTTCTTCTCTTGCGGCATCTTCTGCCAGCGCAGGATTCAATGTCCGTATATTGGCAAAAGGATTGAGGATTATGACAGCCACCGCTGCCACTATGACCACCAACAGGATGACCAGGCCGACTTTTTTCTTATTGTCTGTATGTTCGCTCATATAGAGTTCAGCTCCTTGGTAAGGGAATTCGTATCGATGTTCAGGTCGTACATAAGGTCGACCAGGGCAGTTACATATTGGTACTGCAACCCAAGCATATTCTGTTGTGCCTCCAAGAGATCACCTTGGATCTTCTCCACCTCAAGGGAGCCCTTGTATCCACTCTCATACTGGGCCATCGTCATACCATAGACCTTTTCGGTAAGCGACAGGTTAGCCTTTGCAACCTCAAATTGCTCGGTAATGGCAGTAATGCTGTTGACTCTTGAGATGAGGACCTGCTCCAGCTGCTTCTTTGTCTGGGAACGGGTAAGCAACAGCTTGTCGATGGCATCCTGCATCCTGGCAAGGGATACCTGATTCTGAGACCCTGCGATATATCCATCGAGGGGGATGGCAAGGGTGACCGAGAATTGTGTGGAATCACTCCACTGATCCAAAGCGGCACCGGTTATGGGATTTTTTGGAGCAGGACTAGTAAAGGTGACGCCATAGGTACTGTTCAGGCTGAGGCTTGGCCCAAGGGCAGCCTTTCTCTGCAGAGCCTTGCTGTTCTCTAGGGAAGCAAGGTTGAGGTCCAGAAGCGAGAGGTTGTAGTTCTGAGCAAGGAAGGCCTTGAGCTGTGAAACATCCAGGACGAAGCCGGAAGAGGGAACATCACCTACAAGAGTAAGCTCTTCATCCAGAGGGAGGCCGAGCAACACCTTGAAGGAGAGCAGGCTTGATTCATAACTGTTCTTTGTCTGGGTATAGGAGGGTTTGAGCGCCTCATAGGAGAGCTGGGCAGAGAGAAGTTCCAGCTCAGATGCGAAGGCGTTTTCATACTTTTTCTGCACATCCTCATACTGCTTCTTTGCCAAGTCAATATTTGCCTGTTGGAGCAGGAGGTTTTCCTTTTCCATGATCAGATAGTAGAAGGACTTGGTGACATCACGCTTGAGCGTTGCTCGTCCTTGCTCCAGGGTGACGCTCTGGACGCGATACTCAAGATTTGCCGCTTCCATCTGCTCTTTCATCGAGAGGTTGAGCATAAGGCTGGCTGAAAGACCGAGACTGGTTCTGGTTGTAAGGTCGGAGGAACTGATGAATGGTCCTGTACCCCCACTATATGTTAGGGAAGCATTCACCTTGGGCAGGAAGATGTTCCAGACGGTATCGACAGTGCGTTGGGCGCCCTTCAGATCAACCATAGTCGTCTGTAGGGTAAGATTGTTCCTGTAGGCAAGGGAGAGGGAGTCTTCGAGGGTAAGCTCGGTTGCGTGTAGTGTGGGAAATCCCAACAGGCACAAAAGAAAGGCAACCAAAAGCGGCAATTTGTGTGTATGCATGGTACGTATTACTCCAAAGGATAGAGACCAACCCTCTTCTGAGTATTCTAGGAAGGGATGTCCGTTTCTCCCTACCAATATAGTACCTTTTTACTATTTGTTCTAGATTGGGAAAAAGGTTGGGAAGAAAGTCAATTCTGTAGTACATGGATGAACAACCATGCCTAAGGGGAGGGTCTGCAAGCGCACTACTTCCAGGGTATTTCAAGCTTGAACTTTTCATGGTATCGCCGCTTGTCCTCATACATCAACGTATCAAGGGTCTTGATGAAGGAGGATCCATCCTGATGGGTACGAGAGTCATACAGAGCATACCCTGTACTGATGCTCAGGGAGAACGGTAGCGTTTCCTTGTCATTGAAACGATCGATCTGCTTGTGCAAATGTGCAAGATCCTCCTGTAGATTCTGCAGGGTGGCTCCTTCTCTGACAAGGAGGAACTCATCCCCCCCATAGCGGGCGATAAACCAATTCGCCCCAAAGCTATCGATGAGCAAGCGGGAGAAGAGGCGCAGGCTCTTGTCCCCCAGATCATGGCCATAGGTATCATTGATACCCTTGAAGCTGTTGATGTCCATCATGATTCCACCTAAATCTTGGTTCTTTTTCCTATGGGTGATGAGATGGCTGAGATACTGTTCGCTGAG
>CAZTXW010000019.1:0-29312 GCA_964617345.1 uncultured Sphaerochaeta sp.
GTACTACGGTTTTCCGTGGGAGAGTAGGTAGCCGCCGGGCCTTTTTTTGCCCAAATGTCAGCAAACTTTTTGCTGGTTTACGATATATGCATACATAGGGTATGCACAAACACCAAGAGGCTCGTATGGACTCCTTCTAGAGGGGACCATTCGAGCCTCTTGGTGTTTTCCCATAAGCATTACTGCAACCCTTACTTGGCCTTTGGCTCACGACCTTTTTCTAAAACACAGGTATCTGCCTCATTTATACCCTCCCTGATTTGCTCTCTTTTCTCTTTCTTGGTATTCTGTGGAAACCAACTGCAATAGCGGGTATACTGCTTCGAGGAGGAACGAGTGGCACTGATTCCATTTTACAAGCCCACCATACGCCGCAAGGATATGGATGCCGTACTGCAGACCATGGTAGACGAGAGGATAGGACCTGGAGAACGATCGCAGGAGTTTCTCAAACAGTTCTGCACCCTGATAGGCATGAAGGAAGGCATAGCCCTCAGAAGCTATGTCGATGCCCTTGTCTCCGCCCTGAAGCTCTGCAATATAGGGCCGGGCAGCAGGGTAGGGGTGAGCATACTCTCCCCTCGTGTATATGAGGCAGCGATAGAGAGCCTGGGTGCAACAGTCCTCCTTGGGGATATAGATTCCGAGCATGGATGCCTCTCCCTGTCCGAGGCAACCAGACTTGTTTCAGAAGGTGCTAGCGCCCTGCTTATCCATGAACCCCTGTGTCAGATACCCTACGAAAGTGACTATCGCCAGTTGGGGGTGAAGGTCATCGAGGATATCAGCCAGAGCCTTGAAAGTACGTATGAACAGACCAAGGCAGGCTCCTTCGGGGACATAGTTGTCTGTGCGTTCGAGCAGGACTGCATCATCTCCACCGGCGGGGGTGCCGCCCTGGTCTTCAACGACCATGCTTTCGCAGCCCCCTTACAGGACCTCTACCGTGAAGTGCGTGCCTATGAGGAGCTTCCTGACATGAATGCCGCCCTGGGTATCATCCAGCTGAACAATCTCTCTTTCCAGATGACCAAACGTCGGGAGTTCTATACGCTTTTTCGCCAGTCCCTGCTAAAGACATCCCATAAGCTGTTTGGCATAGGAAATATCGACTTCGAACCGAACGGCTATGGCTTTTGTGTGGTACTGGACTCCAAGGTTGAGGAAGCCATCAAGTTTGCAAACAAGTATCAGGTATCAGCAAGGAAAACCTTTGAAGACAGTCTTGGTACCCTGCACAACCAACGCTTTGACCTGTATCCCAATGCAGTGCCCCCTCTGTTGAGGGCCCTCTCGTTTCCCACCTATCCGTTTCTCAGACAGGGTGATGTCGAGATGCTGATGAAAGTCATCTCACACCTTCCCTAAGGAGTAGCAATGAAGAAAAGAACGCTGCACAAGGTGCTCATCATAGCAAACTGGCAGAAGAAAGCCTCCCACGAACTCTCTGACACGATAACTCGGTATCTTGCACAGAGGGGGATACGCTCAACCATATTCCGCACCTGTGAGGAGACAGAGGCACTTGTTGTGGAGGAAAGTACGGACCTGGTCATCTGCCTGGGTGGGGACGGTACGGTACTCTACTGTGCACGGTATCTCCAGGACCTGGGCATTCCCATTTTGGCCATCAACCTGGGGACCTTCGGCTACATCACCGAGATATCGGTCGATGAGTGGGAGGAGGCCATCGAGCACTACCTCAATGGGCGCAATTCCATCAGCCGCAGGCTTATGGTCCGTGTTGCGGTCATGCGAAAAGGGGAGAAGGTATTCTCCGGCCATGGGCTCAATGAGATGGTGGTGACCTCAAGTGGCATCAGCAAGGTGATCAATCTCTCCCTATCCATCGGGCAGACCCATGCAGGCTTCTTCCGTGCTGACGGGCTTATCATCGCAACTCCTACCGGCTCCACCGGCTACAGCCTAGCAGCAGGAGGACCCATCCTGGATGTGGACCTGTCAGCTCTCATCGTAACGCCGGTCTGTCCCTTTACCCTCTCGCACCGCCCTCTGGTCATCAGCGGGGAGTCAAAGGTCTCCATCAATATCCACAAGGGCCAGAGAACTGGCCTTATGCTCTCCATCGATGGACAGCAAACCTTCACCTTGCAAGAGGAAGATGTCATTATAGTTGAGAAATCGAGAAGTAAAGCGCTCCTAGTCACAAGCGAAAGGCGTAACTATATAGAAGTAATACGTGATAAACTCAACTGGTCAGGAGGAGGTCTCCATGCTTGAGCGCCTTGAAATTCATCACTATGCCCTCATCGACGATGTAGCCATCGATTTTGGGGAGGGTTTCAGTGTCATCACCGGAGAAACTGGGGCAGGCAAGTCGATACTGCTTGGAGCCCTTGCCCTGTTGCTGGGGGAAAAGTCTGATGCCCAGGCCATCAGAAGCGGCTGCGACGCCGCCACCGTCAGTGCCACCTTCTTCCTTGGTGACAACGTCCCCCCGATTATTGCTGCCTACCTTGCCGAGAACAGCCTTGAACTTGACGACGGCATGCTCCTGCTCAGCCGAAACGTCAGAAGCAACGGACGCTCGAGTGCAACCATCCAGGGAAGGGCCGCCACAAGAGGTGACCTTACCCTCCTGGGTGAACAGCTGTTGGACATCAGCGCACAGCGTGACCACCAGAGCCTGCTCTCCAGTGCAAACCAGCTGTTGGTACTGGATGCCTTTGGCAACTGCCATAAGGAGAAGCAGGAGTACCAGGACCTGTTCAGAAAGGTGCAGGGCCTGGAGCTGGAACTGAAGCAGCTCAAGAAAAGCCTGCAGGACAGTGCACGAGAAGCTGAGTTCCTGAGATTCGCCGTTGACGAGATAACCAAGGCAAAAATCGAGGTGGGGGAAGATGAGCTTCTGGCCGAACAGATACGCACCATCTCATCCTTTGAGCAGATCTATGACTCCCTGAACCTGGCAACCGGGTTGCTCCATGGCTCTGATGCAGGATCAAGCCTGCTGGGGAGCCTCCATCAGGCAGGTAAGCAGATAGGCATAGCAGCAAAGAGTGATGCGAACCTCCTAGAGTACCACCAGAGGCTGGAGAGTTCCTCCATCGAGCTTGAGGATATCTATGAGAGCCTGCGTGACTACCTCTCCTCCATGAGCTTCTCCCAGATGGAGCTCGACCAGCTGCAAGGCAGGCTTGCACTGCTGCAGAGGCTGAAGAAGAAGTACGGCCACTCCCTAGAGGCTATGCTAGCCTTCAGGCAAGAGAGTGAGCAAAAGCTCATACAAAGCGAGCAGGGTGAAGACCTCCTGCTGGACCTTGAGAAAAAGCTTGCTCAGACACAAGCCTCAATGCACAAGGCTGCAGCTCTGCTGACAGAGGTACGAAAAAAGGCCGCCTTTACCTTGCAAAAGGAGATAGAGGAGACGCTGAGGACCCTGGGCATGAAGGAAGCGCTGTTTACCATCCAACTCACAGGCATTGCACCTTCGGTGAATGGGGCAGACTCCATAGCCTTCATGATCTGTGCGAACCCAGGCCTGGAGAGTCGTCCCATCAAGGACGTGGCAAGTGGAGGCGAGCTTTCAAGAATCATGCTTGCATTGAAGACAACTCTCAGTCATCATGACAGGGTAGAGACCCTGATCTTCGATGAGGTCGATGCAGGCATCGGAGGGAGTGTAGCCCTCTCAGTTGCCAGGCAGCTGAAGAAGCTGAGCAAGAGCCATCAGGTGCTGGTCATAACACACCTGGCCTCCATAGCAAGCCAGGCTGATGCCCACCTGGTTGTTTCCAAGGAGGTGACCGAAGGCATGAGCTTCAGTCATATCCAGCAAGTACATGGCACGAGACGGGAACAGGAGATAGCCCGTATGCTCAGTGGTGATGAGGCCAGTGAAGTGAGCCTTGTCCATGCAAAGCAGATGTTGGGCGCTACGCAGTAGGAGGTATGCAGATGCTGTCGTGTAAGAAGAAAGAGAACGGATTTTATGTCGGGGAGGACGCGAACAACCCCCTCGCTGCAATAACCTACCACCCTCGAGATGAGCGCACCATAGTCATTGACCACACCTTTGTCTCGGATGCATTGCGTGGACAAGGGGTGGGAGGGCTTCTGGTACACAGAGTTGCAGAGCTTGCAAGAAAGGAGAACAAGATGATCATCCCCCTGTGCTCCTATGCAAAGAGAGTCATGATACAGAACCCCGATTACCAGGATGTACTCGCTGACGAAGGTTTCTAGGAAAACAGAGCGTACGAATACTTGAAGAGAGAAAATCATACATTTGCATACTGATAGAACACAACCCCAGCTAAGAAAGCTGGGGTTGTGTCTGGTACATAAGAATGGTTTTTGTTCTCAATAGAGAAAAAACCACTCAAATCCTACACTTTGTTCTCTGTTAGAGAAAAAACTTTTCCTATGCCTAAGTCCAATCAGTTCTTCGCATCTCAAGGGCCAGTACACAATTTCCTTTCCCAAATATACACCTTGCTGTTTGCTCAGCAACAAGGCCCTAGTTGATGCTAATATCAAAGTTGAGAGCCTTGCCCAAAGCATTGATCAGACCAATATCCGTATCCTTGTGCGCCTTCTTGTCCCCATTCAGGAACGGGTAGACCGCATGCTGGATCTGGGTGAGGTCAGGCTGGAAGGAGTGCTCGCGTACTATCTGCAGGAACTCCAGGATGAAGCGTATATTCTTGTCATACAGGCCATAGGCCTGTATCTTCTCTGCAATGTAGGCCATCTCCGCATCAAAGAGACGTTTGATGATATCCCGGTCGGAGGGTTTCGTATACTTTACATAAAATCCGATCAGGGTGATGAACGACTCCTTGAACTCATCCCACAAGGGGAGTGTGCCATACCTGAACAGGCTTTTGATAGCCCTCAGGCACGAGCCTATGTTTTCCTGATAGAGCGAGCCCATCGGAAGATAGGGGGTAGCCTTGGCAAGTGCGGCATAGTGGTGGATCTCTCGGGCGATCCTCTTGATCTCAGAGCTATCCAGTCGGCAGATGCCATTGTCTATCTGCTTGAAGAGTTCATCGCGCATTCTGGCTGGTATGTCCTCAGAATCGATGAAATGGCTCTGTATATCCCCATTTCTCATATCCCTGAGGGTCAGGGTATAGGTAAGCTCGGATTTTCCGGGTGCAGGGTCAAGGACCGTGCACTGGTAGCGCACCAGTGAGAATTGGTTTGATATCTCCAGTATCTGGGTCTTCTCATCCTTGGATTCGAATTTCTCCAGCTTGAAGAAGCCATAGCTGTCCCTCTGGTCCTCCTGGAGGGCTATCCTGCGGTTAAGCACAAAGTAGAGGGTTGCCTCCACCTCGCCGGGGAGGCTGTCCAGGGCCTCAAGGGCGAGGTCCTCCCCATCACCATCCTGCTTGCGGTTTGACTTGGCAAGCTTGAGGTCCTCCAGAAGGGATCCCATCAGGTCTCCCTCCTTGCAGAAGCGCTTGTAGAGGTCGACAGCCATCAGGGCATAGACGATGTTCTGCCTGGGCTCCAACCCTGCAAGGTCATTGAAGAACCATCCGCAGCTCGTATAGGAGAAGTGCCTGTACTGCATGCCCAGCAACAGGGAGGCGATATTGGTGCGCTCCTTCTGGTCAAACGGATACTGTTCGTTGATGTCGTTGAGAAACTCATCCATGGTTGTCAGGTTGGAAATGACCGGACCGAACATCTCAACAAGCTGCTGTGCCCCCAGTTTCTCTCCAAAGATGCGTTTCACCTCTTTCTGCAGGCAGAGGTCGATCTTCTTTCCCAGGTTGTCAAACGCCTGGCGCAGTGGGGTTCTCCACTTCTGGTTCCAGGATTCGTCCCCGCCTGTATGACAGCCACAATCCTTGTACCATCGTGATACCCCGTGCACACATGACCAGCTGGTGCCTTTGCCCGCCTCACCATCATGCAGGACTGCATGGAGTGTCGCCGGGTTTTTTTCCAGAACCGTTGCGTAGTTGGTCAGGCAAAAATCAGAGCGTTCCTGCACTTTCTTTATCAGGGCGGCAAGTGCCATATCCCCATAGGGTTCGTGATGACCGTAGATCTCCCCATCTGTGGCAGTCTGGATAAGCGGTTGCTTCTCCTCTCGCTTGATGGTGAGCAATCGTGCATACAGATTGTCAGCATCCCGAAGCAGATGCCCGAAGCTGATGCCCTCGGCAAGGCTCGGGTGGTAGAAGAAGGCGCTTATGGTCGCCCCTTTCTCCCCTGTGAGGATGAAGGGTTTCCCATAGGGGGCGCTCTTTCCATTGAGGGAGACCATCTCCCCCTTTTCATTCTCAACGCTCTTGCACTGCCAGGGTGAAAGGATGACAAACTTCAATCCGTACTCTGAAAGCAGGTCGATGACCATGGGGTTTATCGCGGTCTCCGGCATCCACATCCCTTCGGCTTCCCTGCCAAAGCGCAGGGAGAAGTCCTTGAGGCCCCAGACTATCTGGGCCCTTGCCTCATCCTCAGTGCAGAGGGGAAGGATGGAGTGGTTGAAGCTCTGGGCCATGGCATTGCCATGGCCTAGGCGTTCGACACTTTTCTTGTCTGCCTCGATGATCAGGTCATGGGTCTCTGGATGCTTGCGCTGTAGCCAGCTGAGCAGGGTAGGACCGAAGTTGAAGCTGATATACTCATAGTTGTTCGTCATCGAGAGGATTCGTCTTACCCCCGAAAGATATCGGGAGTGGACATTTGCATTATAACAATCGGAATATATTCTCTCGTTCCAATCCTGGTATGGGGACGCCGAAAGTTGTTTTCCTATGATTCCTGTGCGTGGATTCTCTCTGGGAGGCTGATAAAAATGCCCATGGAGGATCAGGTCAGTTGTTTTTTCTTTCTTATTCATAATTCTCACGAAAGTATACCATAGGAATGTGAGACAATGATAGGTGCATTGGGGATGTTTCCCTTGCCTTACTGCCCCTAATGGTTGAAAATGGGGGAAAGGAGACCACATCATGAGTATTCATATTGTAGCTAAGGAGGGAAGTGTCGCCGAAAGCGTACTGCTTCCAGGTGATCCTCTTCGTGCAAAGCATATAGCTGAGACCTATCTGAGCGATGTTTTCTGTTATAATGAGATACGTGGCATGTATGGGTATACAGGCTATTGGAAAGGGAACAGGGTCTCGGTGCAAGGCACCGGCATGGGCATGCCTTCCTTCTCCATCTATGCCCAGGAGCTGATAGACACCTTCAAGGTGAAAAGGCTCATTCGGGTCGGAACCTGCGGCACCCTCGATGAGAAGCTCCGTCTGAGGGATATCCTCATAGCCCAGGGAGCCGATACGGACAGTGGCATGAACCGCTCGCGCTTCGGCCTCTACCAGTTCGCCCCGACAGCCTCATTCTCGCTGCTGCAGAAGGCCTATACCCATGCCCTGGGTGCCAAGGTCGGCTTCAAGGTGGGAAATGTCTTTACCAGCGACCAGTTCTATGACAGCCAAGGCGAAGCCAAGACCGCCCTTGCCCGTAGCCTTGGCACCTTGGCAGTGGATATGGAGACATGTGAACTCTATACGCTTGCACGCCTCAAGGGCGTTGAGGCGCTGACGCTGCTGAGCGTGAGCGACTCCATTCTCACCGGTGAGCAAGTCCCCTCCAAGGAGCGGCAAAATACATTCAATGCGATGATTGACCTGGCCTTGGAGACCCTGTTCGACTAGCGGGCCAATATGCATGCTGTTGACTAACGGTACTGTTTCTTTTACGATTGAGTCGGTTACTCAATTGCATAGAATTACATTCCGGGAGCAAGCATGATTCTGATCAATATTGATTCCTTGTCCACGACTGAACTGCAGTACATCGCACAGCAAGAAGGGTTGGAGAACTGGCAAACATTAGGGAGAGAAGAGCTCATTGACGAACTTGAGGAAGCATATGGAGAGCAGGATGATGATACCAGCTCACCATGGTTAAACAATAAGGCTAGTCGCAAGAGGTTCTGTAACTCACTTACCGACTTCAGGGGCACCATGCAGAATGTGCAGTGCCTGCCTGGAGTTGAGGACCTCCCTGAGGTCTATGCCGAGACAGCCATCCATCTTCTCTTGCGTGACCCGATATGGGCATATGCCTACTGGTCGCTCTCCCCAGCGACCAAGATCCAGGTGTTCGGAGAAGACGAGCAGACCGGAGCCTCACTCTTCTTGCGCGTCTCCTCCACCAGCCTGCTTACCGGCGAGGAGAAGACCTTTGACATTTCCGTGGGCCCCGAGGACACGCAGTGGAATGTCAACCTCCCGGAAATGGGACACTCCTATCGGGTAACCCTCTGTTACAAGACGAAGAAAGGTCTGGAAATGTCCCTTGCCGAAAGCAAGGAGGTTTCCACCTATCCCTCCTACTGGGCTAACCATTTCGATGAGATGGCCATGGATCCCAACCTGTTCAATATTCATTTTTCCTCTCTGGTCACCAAGGAAGGGGAGATTGTCGACAATGCCGTGCTGCAGGAAATAGCACAGACCTTAAGCGGAGGTGTGCTGTAATGTCAAAAAAGTCTGTTGCCTTCATTCTCAATCTCCATCTTCCCTATGTGCGACACCTGGAGTATCCAAGGTTCCTCGAGGAGGATTGGCTGTTTGAGTCCATGTCCGAAAGCTACCTGCCCATGCTGCGCATGTTCTACAGGCTACGCGAGCAGAAGGTTCCCTTCAACCTTACCGTAAGCATATCACCCACGATCATGTGCATGGTCACAGACGAAGCCCTCCAAAACAGGTTCAATGCCTACATGGAGCTCAATCGTGAGCTTGGTGAGAAAGAGGTGGTGCGGTGTTCGGCAGAACAGCCTGAATTCCTGGAAATGGCCGAATTCTACCTCGAGCAGCTGAAGCAGAACCTCACCGATTTCAATGACCTCTATAGGGGCAATATCCTCGAGGGCTTCAAGAGCCTTGAGGCTAGTGGACACCTTGAACTGATAACTACGGCTGCCACCCATGCATACCTGCCCCTGTACCAGGAGTACCCTACAGCCATAAACGCCCAGGTAGAGCTGGCCATCCAGTCATTCCTGACCACCTTCGGGCATGTCCCCAAGGGGTTCTGGCTTCCTGAATGTGGCTACTATCCAGGCCTTGAGGAGACCCTCAAGTACCATGGCATAACGTGGTTCCAGGTTGCGAGCCAGAGCATGCTGCTCTCCCCGGACAAGGTGGTGTACGGCGATTACCGTCCCATCCGCTGTCCCAATGGGGTGGCTGCCTTCCCGCGCGATTACCAGGCGACTAGCCTTGTCTGGTCCAATACCAGCGGCTATCCCTGTGACCGCGCCTATCGTGAGTTCTATCGGGACATCGGCTATGACCTTCCTATGGAATACATCAGAGAGTATATCCACCAGCCTGAAGTGAGGGTATTCACCGGCTACAAGTATTGGGCAATTACTGGCAATACAGACCAGAAAAAACCCTACGACCGCTCCCTTGCCCAGAAGAAGATTGTCGAACATGCACATAACTTCCTCTATAACCTGAAGAAAAAAGGTGATGAACTCTCCTCTTCCATGGGTGCTGACCCACTCTATACCCTTGGCTTTGACGCAGAGCTTTTCGGTCACTGGTGGTTCGAAGGCATACAATGGCTTGAAGAGGTGCTTATCCTCAGTGGAAGCAAGAGCGAGGAGATTACCCTGGTAACCCCCTCATCCTTCCTTGCCAAGGAAGGAGAGAGCCTGCAGACTGCCCGACCTGCCTTCTCATCGTGGGGACAGGGGGGCTACAGCTCAGTATGGCTCGACGGTTCCAATGCCTGGACCTACCGCCATATCCACAAGGCCATCGAGAGGATGGAAGAGCTCGCCGTACGATTCAGCGACCAGATCAGCCTGAAACAGAGGTTTCTCAACCAGGCTGCCCGAGAGGTCCTGCTCGCGATGGCAAGCGACTGGCCCTTCATCCTTTCCAACAAGACAACCAGCGAGTATGCCCAGAAGCGTCTTACCGACCATCTGCGGAACTTCAACGTGGTCTACGGGAATATGTGCAAGAATGCGGTGAACACAGAGTGGCTGGTCAAGGCAGAAAAGCGCGACATCCTCTTCCCGGACATCGACTACAACATCTTCAATCCCGAACGCTAAGCCGTTTTATTGTTGATCATGCATCCCCTTCTTTTCAGGAGGGGATGTTTCACTTTCTGTCAAATCAGGAAAAATATCTCCATAAGGTCTACGCCTGTTAAGCGGTTCTTCCCCCTATGTACCCACTACAACACAAATTAGCACTAGTCTGTGGTTGTATTGTGGTGGTAAGAAGTGTACATTTATGGAACAAGGTGGGAAAAAATCCCAAATTTGTATCTGTTTGGCAAGGAGTATGGGAAATGTTGACTGGTGAATTTTACAACACCATAGACGACAAGGGTCGGATCCTTATCCCTTCACGACTGCGCAACGCCCTCGATGGTGATGCCCTGTACGTGACGAGGGGATTGGAAAACTGCCTGTGGCTCATGCTTCCCTCGCAATTTGAAGAGTTGAAACATATGATCGTCGATGGCCCGGGAGCCATGTTCGACCGTAAGATGCGCAACCTGCAGCGTGGCATGATAGCACCTGCCCAACTGTGCGATATAGACAAGGTGGGAAGGATAAACATCCCTCCCAAGCTACGCGAGAGCGTGCGCCTGGTGGTACGCGAAGAGAGTGTGCTGCTAGGGACGGGAAACTATCTGGAACTGTGGAACAAGGACGAGTACGAACAGTACATGGATATGAGCAATGCTGACTTCTTGGATGCGGCACAGTCGCTCAGTGACATGATCAGGGAGAAAGATTGATGGAGTATGTGCACTATTCAGTAATGAGGGCGGAGATCCTCGAGTATCTCAAGCCCCCTTTGGACAGGGAGGCCTATATGGTCGACTGTACCTGTGGGGAGGGAGGGCATACTCATCTTTTCCTCAGCACCTACCCAAATCTGCATATTACAGGCCTTGACCGGGATACCGTTATCCAGGCGAAGGCAATTGAGCGCATGAAGGAGTTCGGCGATCGCTTCACACCAAGAAATATCTGGTTCGACGAGTTTTTCGAAGAGTATGACGGTCCCCCTCTCGATCTGGTGCTGTTTGACCTGGGCATCTCCTCCTTTCATTATGAGGAATCCGAACGGGGTTTCTCGTTCAAGCGGGGCGAGCTGCTGGATATGCGCCTGGACAAGGATGCTCCCATCAGTGCCCTCGATGTGGTCAACGGGTATCAGGAGGAGCGACTTGCCAATGTCATCTACCAGTTTGGTGAGGAGCGTTATTCGCGCAGGATCGCACGAGCCATCGTGGAGAAGCGCAAGCTGAGCCGGATTACCCAGAGCGACGAGCTTGCCTCAATCATCTACAAGGCGGTTCCCTCAGGGTACCGCTATGGGCGTATCCATCCTGCAACCCGTTCGTTCCAGGCGATTCGCATTGAGGTCAACAGGGAACTGGATAGGATAGAACCCGCTATCAAGGGGGCGATAGGTGCCCTGAGAAGCGGGGGAAGAGTGGCGGTCATCAGTTTCCACTCACTGGAAGACCGCAGGGTGAAATGGTTTTTCAAGGGCCTGACAGATGGAGACAACCCGACGATCAGGATCCTGACTAAGAAACCGTTGATACCCACTGACGCAGAGAGTTCGGAGAATCCTCCCAGCCGCAGTGCAAAGTTGAGGATTATCGAGAAGGTATAGAAACAGGAGGCTCTGGTATGGAACAAGATTGGTATATCTCTGATCGTGAACAAGTCAAGAATACACAAACCCATACAGTGGTCAGACTGAAACATGGGGCTACCATGCTCATGGTGCTCTGCATCATGTTCAGCATGCTCGTACCTGTATGGCAGAGTGCAGTGAACAGGGCCCTGGAAGTCGAGTACAGGAGCCTCAGCTCAGATGTGAAGAATCTGGAGGAGCAGCAGAGGCTCCTTCGATCCCAGATCGCACAGAAAGCCATGCCCGAGGCCCTGGCCCAGGGGGCCTGGAGAGAGGACATCCTCCTGCAGCAGATCGATGCCGAGGCCCTGGTCATGGTAGGTAGGAGGATCTGATGGCACGAGTCGGGGGATTTTCCAACCAACGCTATCACGTAGCAAAGGTCGCCGCCATGTGCGGTGGCCTTGTTGTGCGCCCCTCGGCATCCCTTGTCGAGGATGTCCAGATAGACAGCAGGAAATGCTCCTCCAATTCTCTCTTCTTTGCCCTCGACGGAATGCGCGAACGTGGGGTCACCTACGTAGGCGATGCAGCTCAGAGAGGCTGTAGTGCCGTCGTGGTGAGCGCCTCGGACAAGGATCTCGCCCTTGCTCTCGTAAGGCCATACTCGTGCGCCCTCATCCTTGTCCCTGACCCCCTGAGAGCCCTGCAGAGCCTCGCTCATGCATACCGTATGTTGCATAGCCAGGTCACCAATGTCGGCATCACCGGCAGCTGTGGCAAAAGCACTACCAAGGAAGCTCTCGCCAGCATAACCTCCACCCTGGGCAAGACTGTGAAGACACCGGGCAACCTCAACAGTGAGATAGGGCTGAGCTTGAGTATCCTGCAGCTGGATGAGGATACCCAATTCGGCATCTTTGAGATGGGCATCGACCATGTGGGGGAGATGGAGCGGATGGTTAGCATGCTCGAACCTGACATAGGGGTGCTGACCAACATAGGCATCTCACACCTGGAGAAGTTCACCAGTCGTGCTACCATCCTCAGCGAGAAGGGCAAGCTCTTCCATCCTGGTATGCAGGCAGGCTTTGTCTCTGATGACTGTCCCTATACCCCAATGCTGGAAAAGAGGACACACCTCAAGCTCAAGATGTATGGTCTCAGCGATATCAAGGCCGTGGACCGGGGTATAGACGGGTGGGACCTTACCTTTGAAGGGGAGACCTTCCATGTCTCGTGTGTCGGGGCCCACCTCCTGCAGGATGTGATGGGTGCCATACAGGTGGGCGTGGCACTCGGAGCCACCAGCAGGAGAATCGCTGAGGGACTTGAGGGCTTCACGACCATGCAGGGACGCTCCTTCGTGCATAGGAGCGGAGTCACCATCATAGACGACTCCTATAATGCAAGTCCTGCCTCCACCTCCTCGATCCTGGACTATCTCAAGGGTTTGGCATGGAAGGGAGAGAAGAAGGTTGTCCTCGGTCCCATGAAGGAACTGGGCAAAGAGAGTGTAAGGGCCCATGCTCTGGTAGCCAGACAGCTTTATGCCTCTCCGATGGGCTCTACCTACCTGTATGGGCAGGAGATGAAGGGAGCCTACGACCTGCTCAAGAGAAGCGGATACGCCAACACCCTCTTCTATACCGATGATTTTGGCGAATTGGAGAATCATGTGGTCAAGACGAGCCGGGAAGGGGATCTCTATCTCCTCAAGGCCTCACGAAGCGTGGCTATGGAGCGGTTGATACCTGCCCTCAGTCAGGTAGGCTAGGAGGGAGAGATGCTTGTTCTGGAACTGGGCCTGGCCTTCAGCATAACATTCCTCATTTCGCTCGGCATGCTCAGGTACGCCCCGGCTCTCAAGGTCGCCATCAAGCCCGAACTGGAGCGAACGCAGAGCATAAAGCGGGGAACCCCTTCGATTGGGGGCCTTGCCTTTACCCTGGGGACAGCGGTGGTGACCCTGATCTTCCCACGCCGTTTTGCACCTACGGTGCTGCTGCCCCTGCTTGCCCTCTCTCTCTTCGCCTGCATAGGTCTGGTCGATGACATTGCCAAGGCGCACAAGGCTAATGGGGATGGCATATCATCGAAGAACAAGCTCATCCTACAGGCCCTGGTAGCCTCCCTGATGCTATTCCTCCTCCAACGGGACAACAGCCTCACCACAAGTATCCTCCTACCGTTCCCCAGGGGCAGGAGCCTCTACTTGGGATGGCTCTACTACCTCATTGCGTTGCTGTACATCATGTACTTCGTCAATGCGGTGAACATAACCGACGGCCTGGATTCCCTGGCCGCAGGGTCCTCCTTTCCCCTGTTGCTGCTTATCGCCCTGTTCTCCTACAGGGCAAAGGTCCCTTTCTCCCCGGCTCTGATAGGATCATTGCTTGCGTTTTTGCTGTTCAACAGGAGACCGGCCAGATATTTCATGGGTGATTGTGGTAGCCACGCACTCGGTGGCTATATTGCCGTCTCAGCCCTCATGCTCAATGCAGAGTTGGTGGTTCTGGTTGCCAGTGGCCTGTTTCTCCTGGAGTTCGCAACCAGCCTGATTCAGATCATAGCCATCAGGAGCACAGGAAGGAAGGTGTTTTCGATAGCACCCCTTCATCACGCATATGAGTTGAAAGGCGTTGCAGAACGTACGATAGTGGGAAGCTTCACCCTGGTCTCCTGGTTCTTTGCCTTGTTGGGCCTCCTGCTATTCCTGGGAACGGGGTGGTAGGCTAAGGATGGCTAGACAAGGCACCTATGATGACTGGAACGCACAACAGGCTACACTCAATGAGACAGGAGGCAATGCAAGTGCCTTCACCTTTTTGTGTGTGGTGGTCATCCTCATAGCCCTGGGCCTGATCATGCTCTACAGCGCCTCCTACAACGAGGCTCTGATCCACAATCTTCCCCACTACTACTTCTTCCAGCGCCAGATGATGTTTGTGCTCTTTGCACTGCTCTGTTCTGTGGTGATACGCTATATGCCGCTGTCGTGGTTCCGCTACCTTGCTATCCCAACCACCCTGGTCTGTCTGGTCCTGATGGCCCTGACGCTCTTCACCTCCTATGGCCAGACAAGGCTGGGAAGCCGAAGATGGCTGCAGGTGGGAAACCTTCCCTCGTTACAGCCCTCCGAACTGGTCAAGGTGGGGACGATCCTACTGTTCGCCCTCTGTTTCTCCAAAAGGAATGAAGAGGAGTCCTTTCTGGCTCGCTTTGGCCTGCCCCTTGGGGTAACTGTCATATTCTCTGCAATGATACTGTTGCAGAAAGACTACTCCACCACCATCCTGTACCTGGCTTTGTGTGTCTCACTATTTCTGGTAGGGGGCATGAGTATTCGCTCCCTTTTGGTGGGCTTCGCCTTTCTTATCGTTCCTGCCAGCATGCTGATGCTCAGCCAGAGTTACCGGGTCAAACGGGTATTTTCCTTCTTTTTCTCACAACTGGACAAGGGCGGCATAAACTACCAGGTGACCAACTCCCTCAAGGCGATAGGGGAGGGAGGCCTGTTCGGGGTGGGGCTGGGGAAAGGGACCTACAAGCTTGGCATCATCCCTGAGGTCCAGAGTGACTTCATCTTTGCCTCCATCTGTGAGGAGGTGGGTTTTGTGGGAGCCGCCTTCATCCTGGTCCTGTTCGCCATGTTCGCCATCCTTGGCTACAATGCCTATATCAGGATGCTGGGACGAGACAGGTTTCTCAGCTTCACCGCCTTTGGCATTACCACCATGATACTGCTGCAGGCAATCATCAATATAGCGGTGGTCACCGGTATGCTTCCTCCAACGGGCATACCTCTGCCGTTTTTCAGTCAGGGAGGGACAAACCTCTTTGTGGTGATCTGCCTGTGTGCCCTGCTCTATAGGATCCTGCTCATCTCCAGCGGGCGCATCCCGCTGGAGAGGAGCACCCTCTCAGAGCAGGTGAGAGCAGAAATCCTCTTTGAAAGTGAATCCGACGAATCATGAAGAAGATTGGTGTGGAGTACAAGGTGCTGGCCCTGGTCCTGTTGGTGATGCTCCCCCTTGCTTATTTCTCCCTATCGCATGTACCCTCCCTATACATAGATTCGGTCATCCTCAGCATGGGTGAAGAGGATCTTGCAACACCCTATGGCTTGAAGAGCTCGCTTTCCCAGTATAGTGGCAAGTCCCTGGTCTCCTTGTCCCTGAGAAGGGTCCGTCGTGATCTTGAGAAGCTTCCTCTCGTCGAAGAGGTCATCCTCAGGAAGAAGTTCCCCTCGACGTTGCTGGTCGAGGCGAAATTGGTAGACACCGCGGCTGTAGTCCTTGCCAAGGACGCCGACGATGAGACTGTGGCAGTCTATGTCTTGCGCCCCCCCTCCTTGCTTCCTTTGCAACAGGAGGACTGGACCCTGTTTGGAGAACGAGTGCTGAAGGTGGAGATTCCCCATGGGTATGCCACGCTGATGGAGAAATATGGGATGGATGCCTCATTTGCACAGGTAATGGAGCTTGCTGCCTCACTTGAGGAAAATAGAGCCTTGATAACTCGTATAAAATACGATAATAATAGTAGTAACAGCTTTGGAAAGATGATACTGGAACTCTCCGCCTTACATGCCCAGATTTGGGTGAGGGAGCCCGTCTCGCAAGAGCAGGTAAGCCAAGCCATACACCTGGTCCAGGAGGACCAGAGGGAGTCGCTTTCTTTCCTCAGAGAGCATATGATGCGGTATGACCTCTACAAAGGGGCCATGGTACGCAGGAAGTAGGACAGTCCATAAGGGGGTTGTGTCAATGGCAGGTGATAAAATGCTGATGGGGCTGGATATAGGTTCAAGCCGGACCAGGTGTGTGATTGGTTCGGTGAGCCGGGAAGGCCTGCTTATGGTCGACAGCATCTGCGAGCGCCCCAGTGAAGGGGTGCGTTCGGGCACGATCGTAAATATAGAACAGACACTGAAGACCATCCAGTCTGTGGTAAACGAGGCTGAACTGCAGGCAGGGGCCGAGATTGCTGAGGTGATCATAGGTATCGGCGGCGAGCACATCGTGGGCATCCCCAGCACCGGGGTGGTCGGCATCAACAGCAAGGACCAGGAGATCAAGCGGGAGGATATCTTCCGCTCTCTCGAGGTCGCCCGTGCCTTTGAGCTTCCCCAGGACCGGGAGATCCTGCATACCTTGGTACAGGACTTCCAGATAGACTCGCAGATGGGCATCAAGGATCCCATCGACATGCTCGGACACCGCCTCGAAAGCCGCGTTCTGATAGTGACGGCCTCCTCGGCCATTTGCCAGAACGAGCGCAAGTGCATACAGCGTTCGGGTCTGGGGGTACAGCGTCTGGTCCTGCAGAGTCTTGCTGACTCTGAGGTGGTGCTCAGCAGCGAGGAGAAGGAGATGGGGACCATCCTCATCAACATCGGAAGCGGCATCACCGACATCATTGCCTACTCCAAGGGCTCTCCTGTCTATACCGGTGGGGTGAACCTCGGCGGAGAGGCTGTGACGGCTGACATCGCCTACATACTGAACAAGACACGTGCTGTGGCCGAACAGATAAAATGCGAAAGCGGGCACAGCTACGTGCCATCGGTGTCGGGTGAGGAGATGGTGGTCATCCCCCAGGTGGGAGGCCTTCCTGCCATCAGGATGCCCAAGAAGGAGCTGAGCAAGGTTATCGAGCCACGCATGGCTGAAATCTTCTCACGCTTGCAGAATGACCTGGAGAAGGCGAATATCCAGGGTGGCTTCGGAGGGGGCGTGGTGCTTGTCGGCGGCGGAGCCATGCTCAGCGGGGTGACCGAGCTTGCCAGTGAGATTTTCCGCCTCCCCGCAAGACTGGGATTTCCTGAGGCTATAGGGGGACTTGACCGTTCCTACATAAGCCCAAGCTATACGACTGTATTGGGCCTGCTCAAGAGTGAGGCCAAGAAGGTCAGGGAGACCTCTCCCAAGGCCAAGAGTCATAAGGCCCGTCCCCGACATAAAGAGAGTGGGGCGGCATCCAAGGTCAAGAGTTTTTTCAGAACGTTGTTTTAGAGCCTGGTGGCAAAGGATTGAGATATGGATTTCGGAATGTTTGAAGTGGAAGACATGGTACATAATGAGCAGGCCTCAGCAACGGTGATCAAGGTTGTGGGTGTAGGAGGTGCTGGGGGCAATGCGGTCAACCGCATGATCGCCAGCGGCCTGAAGAAAGTGCACTTTATCGCGATGAATACCGATATGCAGGCTCTGATGCGCTCCAATGCGCAGGTGAGGATTCCCATAGGCAAGGAGCTTACCGGTGGCCTGGGGGCTGGGGGGATTCCCGAGGTGGGGGAGAAGGCCGCCCAGGAGAGCAAGGAGGATATCCGTCGTGAGATGGAGGATGCCGACATGGTCTTCATCACAGCCGGCATGGGAGGGGGCACCGGAACCGGAGCCGCATCTGTCGTCGCTGAGATAGCGAAGAGCTGCAACGCCCTCACCGTAGCGGTGGTGACCACCCCGTTTGCCTTTGAAGGAAAGAAGAAGCTCCTGTTGGCCCAGGCAGGCATAGAGAAACTGCGCAAGCAGGTCGATACCCTGATCATCATCCCCAACCAGTACCTCTTGAAGGTGGTGGAGAACAATACCCCGATCAAGCAGGCCTTCCTCATGGCCGACGAGGTGCTGTACATGGGTGTGCAGGGCATCAGCGAGCTCATCACCGAACCCGGTGAGATAAACATAGACTTCGCTGATGTACGGACTGTCATGAAGGGCAAGGGTGATGCCCTGATGGGCATCGGCTTTGGTGAAGGATCGAACCGCGCAGTCGATGCAGCCAGGCAGGCTGTGAGCAATCCACTGCTCGAGAATGCCTCCATAGAGGGGGCTAAGAGCGTGCTGGTCAACCTCTCCGGCAGTGATACCCTCACCTTGCAGGAGTATCAGGATGTGGTTGAGATCATCACCGAGAAGTGTGCCGAAGATGCCCTGATCATCGCAGGCCAAGCCTTCAACCCCGAGCTGGGGGACCGCATCAAGGTTACTGTCGTGGCTACGGGCTTTGAGCGCAAGCCTGAGGTAACCGGCAGCGAGATCTCCGATATGGATTTGATCAAGCGCCGCTATGCCTCGACCTCCAAGGGGGATGAGAGCCATGAGCAATCCAGTGCCAGTGCACAGACAAGCAAGGAAGATCTCGATGCGGGCTCCATCCAGGTGAATCGCTGGCAGGACCTGCAGAAACAGATAAAGAAGGTGCCCGAGGGAAAGAGCGACGACTACTCTATCCCTGCTGTCCTTCGCTATACCAGAAACCCTGACGAGAAGTAAGGATGTCCAAGGAAACCGACCAGGCGTTGTGTGAGGAGTACCTCGATTATCTTCTGCTGGAGAGAAGGCTGAGCAAGGCCACCATCGAGGTGTATAGAGCTGAGGTACTCTCCTTCCTTGCAGGGATCACAGAGCCCATAGAGACGATACAGAGCATAGCCATAGAGCACTATCTGGTTGCCTCCGCGCAAGAGAGGGTGCTGAATGAACGCACGGTTGCGAGAAACATCTCCGCCCTGCGTTCCTTCTTTATCTACCTGCAGATACAGAAGATCCGCGAGGACAACCCCCTTGAGCAGATAGCATCTGCCCAGGCTCGTGGCCATGCCCCCTCTTTCTTCTCCGTCGAGGAGGTCGACCTCCTGCTCGATTCAATTGAGGGGGAGACCCTGCTCGGAAAGCGAGACCGCACGATCTTTGAGCTGATATACTCCTGCGGCCTGCGCATCAGCGAGGCGTGCGACCTCAAGGTCGGAGACTATACCAGGGGGACACTCAGGGTTTTGGGCAAGCGCAACAAGATGCGCCTCGTTCCCGTAGGGGAGGTGGCCACTGATGCGCTGAAGCTCTATCTGCAGGAGGTGAGGCCCCTTTTGGTCAAGGCCCGCTTTTCCGAGCAAGCCCTCTTTGTGGGGAGGCGCGGCAAGAAGCTGACACGCCAGGCAGTATTCAAGCGCTTTACCCAGTATGCAAAGCCTCTGGGTCTCGAAGGCAAGGTGCATACCCTGCGCCACAGCTTTGCCACCCACCTGCTTGCAGGAGGGGCCGACCTTCGCAGTGTGCAGGAGTTGCTTGGCCATAGTGATATCCAGACCACACAGATCTACACCCATATAGAGACAGGCAGCCTCAAGCAGGCCTATGACACCTACCACACCCTGAAGGAAGAGCAAAGCTGATGAGCATTCTCCTTATCCTCTGTCCCATCATAGCCATTGGAGCCATCATCGACGCCATAGCCGGAGGTGGGGGCCTGATCACCCTGACTGCCTATGTGGCAGTAGGGCTTCCTCCCCAGATAGCGTTGGGCAACAATAAGTTTGCAGCAGCAAGTGGCACCACCATTGCCTGCTATCGCTACATTCGCAAGGACCAGGTCGACTGGAAGGTCGGTACCATCGCCATCCTTTTCTCCTTGGCAGGCTCTTCACTGGGATCCTACCTCGCCACCCTCTATGCCGATGCATACCTGCACTATCTTCTGATATTCCTGGTTCCTGCCATTGCCCTCTTCATCATGCTCAAGCCCGACTTCGGCCAGGCAAAACCGATGCAGACCAAGTATGCCATAGCACTCTCTGCCCTCTCGGGGCTCCTGCTTGGTGCCTATGACGGGTTCTTCGGGCCAGGTACGGGGATGTTCCTCACCATCATCTTCACCTCGGTGATAGGGCTCGACCTGCTCAGGTCCTGTGGGACGGCAAAGGTGGTCAACCTCGCCTCCAATGTGGCTGCCCTGGTTACCTTCATACGCTTTGGCAACATAGACTATGCCATCGCCATCCCCTGTGCAATGAGTGCAATCATAGGCGGCTATATCGGTAGTGGCCTGGCAATACGCGGCGGGGTTAGGGTCATCAGGCCGGTCATGCTCCTTGTCCTGGCCCTGTTGTTGCTGAAGGTAATCGCCTCAACCTTTGGATGGTTCTGAAGCAACCAGGGCATACATTCCCCTTAAGGTGGTATGAAACTATCAGTGTTGCTTGCCATCTCCCTGCTTCCCCTCACAGGGGACCAGATGCTTGCCCTAGCAAGACAGAATCCCACTGCCCGGGAAATACGCCATAGGTTCCCCAACCATTGGGAGCCTGCCCGGGTTGAGAGGATGCAGAGATTCCTTTCCCATCCAAGTAAGACAAGTGGCACAAGAGATGCCTGCAACCATACCAATGGCGTAGTCTTCCTGGGGATGAAGGGGTATCCTCCTCTTCTCTCTGAGCAGGAGAATCCTCCCTTCAGGCTCTTCTATAGGGGAAGGTTGCCCCATGAGGATGAGCTTTTGCTCTCGATCTGCGGGACCCGCAAGGCTGACCTGGTAGGCGAGAGTGCATCCTATGCCCTGGGCCTTGAAGCCGTTGCCAACCATGTCTCGATCGTGACCAGCCATAGCCAGGGGATCGACCGTGCTGCCCTCTATGCAGCCAGTGATGCAAATGCTCCTGCCTTTGTCGCCTGTGACTGCGGCCTCGACACCCCTAGGATAGTGAACAATCATCTGCTTCGGGGGATGAACCTCATCTCACCGTTCGAACCCGATGATGCAGCGTTGCCTTTCAGGTGCCTGTCGCGCAATGTCCTTACTGCCGCCCTTTCTCCCCTGCTGGTGGTTGTGCAGGCTCCAGAGCGTTCTGGCTCCCTGCACTGTGCTTCCCTTGCCCTGGATATGGGCCGTGAAGTGGTGGTCCATCACAGTGGGCTACGGGCACACCCCTGGTGTATGGGGACCCGGCAGTTGGCCCAGGAGGGGTGTCCTGTAGTGGGTGGATATGCTGAGATAGCATCCTTCCTTGGATATCCGGAAACTAGACGTGTGACACTGGTATCGGACATCATGGGAGGCAATGGGCCGCTATACCGGTATGGCAACTCATGCTATAGTTTGACCTATGGAACATGACGAACAAGAGGTGGTACAAGCCTTCCTTGCCTATCATAGGCATATCAAGGGATCGAGCGAGCATACCATCACAGCATACAGATCCGATCTTGCCAAGCTTGTACTTTTCCTGCAGGGCTACAGGTGTACCCTATTGGATATGAAGAGCTCTGATGCCCGCCTGTATGTGCGCCACCTCACCACAGAGCAGCCGTATAGCGAATCGACGGTCAACAGGATGCTCAGTAGTGCCCGTTCCTTCTTTTCCTATGCGGTGCACAATGATGTGGTACAGGCCAACCCCTTCTCCCTGATATCCCTGAAGAAGAGCCGCTCGAACCTTCCCTCGGTCCTTACCGTGGGGGAGGTGGTAGAGCTGCTCTCCCTCAGCTATGAGGACTTTCCCTCTACTCGGAACATGCTGCTGTTCAGTCTCCTCTATGATACGGGGTGCCGTATCAGTGAGGCCTTGTCCATAACCGAGGAGGATGTAGCGAACACGAGCAGGGAGATTCGCATTGTGGGTAAGGGCAAGAAGGTCCGGTTTGTCTTCTATACAGAGAGGACACAGGCTCTGATACGCTACTACCTTTCGCTGAAATACGCACAATTTGGCAGGACAGGGCGATTGTTTTGCTCTGATTCAGGAAAACAGTTGCCGCAAAGCACCGTTGGTAGTATTTTTGCTAGGTATAGGCAAATCCTTGGGTGGCAGAAGAGTTTTACACCGCACGTGCTGAGGCACAGCTATGCTACCCATTTGCTGGACAATGGCTCTGATATCCGCATGGTTCAGGAACTGCTTGGACACTCAAGCATCTCCACCACCCAGATATACACCCATGTATCACAGAAGCGGCTGGCAAAGGTCTATGCCTCGGCCCACCCGCATGGAAGGAAACAGGATGAGTAGTTTTAGAGGGACGACAATAGTAGCAGTCCGTAAGGATGGAAAGGTCGCCATAGCCGGAGACGGCCAGGTGACCGCCGGAGATACAATTCTCAAGTCAAATGCCCACAAGGTGCGATATCTTTTTGACGGGAAGGTCATCACGGGGTTCGCAGGGACCACAGCCGATGCCTTTACGTTGTTTGAGCTGTTTGAAGTGAAGCTGAAGCAGTACAACGGGGACCTTACCCGATCTGCTGTTGAGCTAGCCAAGCAGTGGAGGACCGACAGACAGTTGCGCCAGCTTGAGGCCATGATGCTCGTCAGTGACGGCACAAAGGTTTTTCTCATCAACGGGGCAGGGGATGTCGTTGACCCTGAAAGGGATGCCATAGGAATCGGCAGCGGAGGAAACTACGCCCTTGCCGCGGCCTTGGCCTACCTGGAATCAGCTCCTGGGCTTACCGCCAAGGAGATCGCCGTCAAGAGTGTGGAGATAGCCGCTAAACTCTGCATATATACCGATGACTCGATCATCGTCAAGGAACTGTAACAGTATGCCATTCAATGCAACCAAGAAACTCGATGAGATGAAACCCAAGCAGATCGTCGAGGAACTGAACAAATATATCATAGGACAGGACAAGGCCAAGCGCACCATCGCTGTGGCCATCCGCAACAGGACAAGGCGCAAGAGGCTTCCGGACTCTATACGTGATGAGGTCTCCCCGAAGAACATCATCATGATCGGGCCCACCGGGGTGGGAAAGACAGAGATAGCGCGTCGTATAGCCAAGCTTTCCAATGCACCTTTCATCAAGGTCGAGGCAACCAAGTATACCGAAGTGGGGTATGTCGGCCGTGATGTCGAATCCATCATCCGTGACCTGATGGGCATCGCTGTCCAGCAGGTGAAGACCGAGCTTGCAGAGGCCCAGACAGAGAAGGTGGCGGCCCGGGTCGAGGAGAGGTTGCTTGACCTCTTGCTCCCTTCAGTGGGCAAGGATCCTGCACCTGACAATTCTACGAAGGACATAACCCCAGAAGGGGTTCCCTATACCGACAGCAAGCAGATGACGCGCGAGAAGTTCCGCAAGATGCTCAGGGAAGGCAAGTTCGACGAAAAAGAGGTCGAGGTGCATGTACAGAGCAAGAAGAAGATAGGCATTGAAGTCCTCGGACAGGCAAACATGGATGACCTGCAGGACGCCATGCAGAGCCTGGGATCCATATTCGGTGGTGGCAAGGGCCAGGCTCGCAAGCTTACCATCAAGCGAGCAAGGGAGATCTTCACAGAGGAGGAGACCGATAAGGCTGTGGACACCGACCGGGCGGTCGATGAGGCGAAAGAGCGCGTCGAGCAGATGGGCATTGTTTTCATTGATGAGATCGACAAGGTCGCAAAATCAGGTGGCGCCTCCAGTGGTGTTGATGTCTCCCGTGAGGGAGTGCAGCGTGATATCCTTCCTATAGTGGAAGGGACGAGCGTTGCGACCAAGTGGGGTGTCATCGACACCACACACATCCTCTTCATAGCAAGCGGTGCCTTCCACGTCTCCAAACCCAGTGACCTGATCCCCGAACTGCAGGGACGCTTCCCCTTGCGGGTCGAGCTCGATGACCTGACAGCCAGTGATTTCTACAGGATCCTGACCGAACCTGCCAATGCGATCACCATGCAGTACAGGGAGTTGCTGAATACCGAAGGGGTCACCATCATCTTTACCGATGAGGCCATCAGGCGCCTGAGTGACATTGCCTATGAGGTGAACAACACCAATGACAACATCGGGGCAAGAAGGCTCTTCACGATCATGGAGAAGTTGCTCGAGGAGCTATCCTTCAGTGCCGACGAGCTCAGTGGCCAGGAGATCACCATCACCGAGAAGTATGTTGATGAGCGCCTTGGGGATGTGATACAGAACCAGGACCTTTCGAAGTTCATCCTCTAGCAAGGAGTTTGTGTGGAATTCATCACCCTTGATGCCCAAGATTACGAAACTGCACTCAACGAGGCCCGTACAGCGTACGGGACCTCTGTGCGGGTGCATACCCGTAACGATTATCAGACAAAGAAGGGGATGAAGAAAGAGAGTCGCTGCACCATCACCTTCTATCTGGTCAGGGAGAAAATTCTCGATGAGCAGACACTGCAAGATCACATGGACAGCATTGGACTAGCAGCATCCGGTGATAGTGAACACGAAAGCACTACAGCAGGTATCCCGGACAAAGGGGAAAAAGAATCCATAGGAATACAAACTGGCAGCAAAGCCAATGAACCCAAAGAAAGGGTGGAGAAACGAGAGCTACCATCCATTCCAAAGCATCTCGATACCCTCGTTGAAGGGGATCATCACCAGCAGAAGCTACTGCAGGACCTGCTTGAAGAGAATGACTTTACTGATGGCTATATCCAGGATGCGATGGCAAAGCTTCTGAGCGACAGGCAGTTTGCAACCCTCCAGGAGCTTGAGATGGCCTTGCTTGAGCATATCATTGAGTCGGTTTCTCTGAACCATAGCCAGTACACCAAGCCCAAGCAGTTCTTTGTCCTGCTGGGTCCCACCGGGGTGGGCAAGACCACCACCTTGGTGAAGATGGCCCTCTTCTACCTGAAGAGCCTGTATGAAGACCCAGATGAGAAAGTTGCCTTGCTCTCCCTTGATTCCTACAGGACTGGTGCTAGCAATCAGATAGAGCTGTTCTCCAAGGACTTTGGCCTTGAGCTGTTTCATGCACATAGCGAGGAGGAGCTCTCAGAATTGCTCCCTGTCCTCAGTACCTATGCCCTGGTCCTGGTGGACACCATGGGCAAGAGTGCCAACCAGGGAGAACTGTCGCTGCATCTGAAGAGCCTTCTGATGGTCCTTCCCCAGGATACTACCTCCTATGCCCTTGCAGTCAGTGCCTCCCATAAGAATAGGGACCTGGAACGGTTTGTGAAGCTGTTCTCTTCCTACCCACTGGAATCCTTGGTGGTCACCAAGCTCGATGAGACCGAGGATATCGGCAATATCCTCAGTGTAAGCAAGAACAACAACCTTCCGCTGCTGTTCTTCACCAATGGGCAGAAGGTCCCTGATAACCTGTTGAAGGCAACGAGCGAGGTTATACTTTCGTACCTACGTGGGTTTGCCCTCGATCTGCAGGCGCTGGGCCAGAATCAGAACCAGAATGGGAATGGCGGCTAGCGGGAGAAATAAGCTCTGTATGCCTGTCTTTAAGAAACATGATGCAGGTAAATCATTCTAATAAATAGATTAGTATTACAACAAAATTATTTTTTTTGACTGGATTACATTCCAAATTTCTAGAAAGTAGGGTTGCAGCACCCTTCCCCAAACCATTTCATTTGGTGTAGGGAAGAGCTCTTACTGCTAGGTAATACACATGCTAGAGCATAACTTCATACAGTAAATTATAAGCTTTATTGGAATCTAGGACTAATATTCTGTTACTAAAAGAATCATACACTGCATGTAGAGAGGCATTCCTATCTTTCCAAAAGGAATACATTTCAGTCCATCCACCCGAATCATATCGAGTTACAGTTCCCTTGGTAGAATTATTGCCCATATATGCAACTAGATAGGAGGTAGAACCTACTGTGATCGTTTGCATATAGGCATTCGTCCCTTGTCCTACCTGTACCTTCGGCTCCAAATTACTTAATTCTGTCCAATTTGTCCCATTATAATGCATAACTTTCACTGTTTTATCAGCTTGTACAACAGCCAATGTGACGAGATTACCTGAAGCAGAAATTGATGGATACTTATTTGCATCTCCAGTAATAGCTAATCCCGAATCAAGCTGCGTCCACTCACCTGAGCTTCTTTTGTATACAACAAACCCTTCATGTGAAGGTGTACCTGTAACACAATACAAAGTATCTCCATCAACAAATATATCTGATTTGGTCCTCATTGTAATAGGAGTAATATCAGCCCATGTATCGTTAACCCACTCATAGACAACAAAACCAAACCCGCTACCAGCCATAGCATAGGGTTTCCCGTTCGAATCAACAACTATTTTACCTGTCGATCCCATTCCGCCTGGTTTATTGGGCAAAGCTGTACTCCCTTCCAAAGGAGTCCACGATGTTGCGCCATCGGCAAGTGCGTACACCTTTGTACTATAATAATTCTGGTTGGGAACTTTAACTGAAGTGAGTACATAGATTGTTCCATCAGGAGCAACGGCAAGGGAAGATCCATAATTTGCAGTACCAGCACCAGTTGGAAGGTTTGACGTCGTCAATCTTTTCCATTCATTATCTGTATCTTTCAAAGTAAGGACACCATTTACCTCATTACTACTTCTACCTTCAAGATAGAAGATATCTCCTGTAGATTGAATAACAGCGAGTCGATTTCCATATAAGGAGCTACTGATTTCAAGCAAATCTAACACGGTAAGTGTAAAATCCTTAGTCTCGGGAGTTGCTGCACCTTTGGAGATTGTGGCCCTGATAGTGACCGTAGCATCATTATCATCATTTCCGTACGGCCTATGTACCTTTATTTTGTTGGATTCTATTTGTATATTAAATGTTTCTCCCGAGATAATGCTCCATGTAATATTCGTATCATTCACTCCTTGTCTTGGTACATTGAAATCACTCTTTACGCTTGTGGGGGTGTCTGAAGAGGTGAAGATAAAATCCTCAAACCCTAATGCATCCCGATCTATCTTCACATAATCCTCATCGGTGGGATCGAGAGATTTGATTGTAAGGGAAAATTCCTTTGTTTCCAAAACAGAACCACTGACAATAGTAGCAGTGAGTATGACAGAGCCCTCACCAATATAATAGGATGAACGGGTTACTACACCTGTGTTTGAAACAAGGGTAGGATCACTGCTTGTCCAGCTGATTACTGATTTGTTCTTCCCTTCAATAGGCAACACCAAATCATTGGTCACAGTAGTATTACCATCGCCCGATCCATAGGTGATCTCCAAGGCTCTTGTATCTTCTGAGACAATATTGGAATCAAGCATTGTCCAACGAGCATAGAGTGACATATCTTTTTAAATAGGTGCGTCAAAGCTCCATACAGTATGTATAGTACTATCTTCATACCACCCTTCAAAAGAGTAACCAGACTTTTCAGGATCAACAGGTCTCGCTGCATTTTTACTTTCCTGCACTAATTGTGAAGCAACTGCTGATCCCCCATTAGTGTCAAAAGTTATTGAGTAGAACTGAGGCTCTGACTTGCATCCCATAAAAAAAATCAATAAAAAGACAGTAGCTAACCCTAGCAATACTCTGAGATTGGTATCCTTCATCATTTCTTCCTTGTGTTATGAGGAGTTGTCGAACGTATATTCAGTTTTTCCTCATGTACTGTTGTTGGTATAAAAAAATGATTATATAGCACATAGCAATATTTTGATACATATTCTCACAAGTTCTCGCTAGTATATTCGAGCACCATTTTCAGGGAGTACATACATACTACATACATACTACATACATCGATATCAGTAAGCAAATTTCTTTTCCATCACCCCTGTTCAGGTTCTCCTGTACGGATGAGCCTTGTTTAAAGACAAGTAGATGTTTCCCTATAGATTGTACAACGACATTCTTGCAGTATATCCCCTTTGCGAAGGATCTTTTTAAGACACATGCGATCGTTTCTCAGATTGAAAAGTGGATGTGGCATACTAAAACGATGAACGAGCATGAATACTCCCCCCAAATCCTTCTGCTGTATCATATCGTCATTCCTGCACAATACAGGCAAGAAGTCTTTATACCAGAAGTTGCCGCGAGCCTGATAGATATCTGTGGTGAAATAGGGCAAAAGCATGAGATACGCTTCTTTGAGATAGGCCTTGATGAAGCTCATGTGCATATGCTGGTGCAGGGGCTTCCCACGATGCCTGTAACAAGGATAATAACGCTCATACAGCGTCTGACAGAACGAGAGCTATTCACAAGGCATCCGACAATCAAGAAAGATATCCTGTGGGGAGGCCCCTTGTGGTCAAGAGGCTCCTATGCACATTCGGTAGGTCTACCTGCAAGCAACGATACGATACAAAGATATATCCAGGAACAAGGTCTCCCCGACGCCTATGAGAAGGGTTATGAAGGCTCGATCGAATTGGAAGTATGAGATATGTGAGCCAATACGACGTAGCTGTTTCATTCCCGTTTGGTCTCCGGTCTTTCTTGAAACGTAATCTTCCCGATGGGTCCCTAGGTTATTTGCTGACAGAGAAACCTAAGTATATCCTTCCGCTCAGTTGGTAAAACCCTTCTTCAAACCCACTGCTGGTGGTGGATACCGTCTCATAGATGGAATATCTGGCAACGTCAAATATCAAGGAGCCTCCCATGGTTGCACTGACTCGGTCGCTCACCGGGTAAGAAGTCGCCAGATCTACCAGTATTCCCAGGTCAAACATGGTGGAAATGTAATAGGTATCGATAAGCATGGTTGCACTGCTACAAGGACCGATGATGAACAGGTTGTCGGTATCATCAATCTTGTATCCGTATGACAGCCCTCCAAAAAGAGACATCTTGAAAGACAGCTTGTCATTGGTATATCCGATGGGAAGTTCAAACGTGGTTCCGAGCGAGCTGCCCAAGTTGCTGTCAAACACCGTAGTTAGGCGCATATACGCACCTACAGAATCAAACTGTCTGAGCTCATTGTCATAGGAGTACTGGAAAAAAAGTGCATTCGTGTTGCTTTGCTTGGGTCCTGCAGAAAAGGCAAGGGCAGGACCGCACAACAGGATAAAAACAATGAGTGCAATTCTTTTTGCCATAGGGATCCTCACTCTGTATGTATTTGGCCTTGTATGTCTCAGAGGGAATTACAAGACTCTATGTATTATCAGCTACAAATCCATACAGCCATACTAGCATAGTAAAAGCCAGAGCTGTGATTATTAAT
>CAZTXW010000020.1:0-28514 GCA_964617345.1 uncultured Sphaerochaeta sp.
TACGGACAAGGAGGTCTGACCATGGCACGCAAAAAAATATCTACCAAGCCGCGCAAGACTATCCTGATAGTTACAGCCAC
This sequence comes from uncultured Sphaerochaeta sp., assembly GCA_964617345.1. Lineage (GTDB taxonomy): Bacteria > Spirochaetota > Spirochaetia > Sphaerochaetales > Sphaerochaetaceae > Sphaerochaeta. The sequence goes on from CAZTXW010000020.1 coordinate 81, forward strand.
AGAAGCTGAGGCTCTCTACTTTTCGCAGATGCGCAAGGATTGTCGTTTTTCCAATCTTACCGTCTTGTGGGAGCAGGAGTTCAAGGACCTTGAGCATCTGATCACCTTGGCATCACGCTACCGTAACACCGGCAACTATTCGGTGGTCTGGGTATTGTTTGGGCTTGCTGACCTGAAGGTCACCCCCGCTGAGGTGAAGATGCAGATTCCCTACGCCAAGAAGAAGAAGGTGGGTCTGGCCTGGACCAACCCTGCCATGCCCCTTTGGTACCTGTTGCACCTGCAGACCCCCAGGGGCTTTGTCGGGGAGACCCGCCTGATAGACAGTGCATTGGAAAAGAGCCTTCCCGGCTTCTCCTCTGATGCTTCCTATCTGTTGACCGATGGCATGTATCTGCACTTGAAGCTGTACCCTGCCAAGGCAAAAGCTTCCCTCAACGCAAATTCCTACAACCGCCTGGTCGAAAAGGATCTGGGTTTGCCGGCAATATCTCTCGTGCCTTTGTTGAATGACATAACTGAGATTTGCGGACTTGCAGATCTCACGCATAATCAGAAGCAACTGGGAATGAACAAGGGGTAGACCGGGTGAGTGGATTGACGTTACTGGTCTACATGCTTTCGTTCGCCCTTGGCTGTATGACGCTGGCTCTTGCTATCGTCTACAGCATGCACTCTTCGCACCAATGGACCAAATTCTTCATAGTCTGCCATGCATCCCTGTTGGGATGCATGATGCTTTTGGCCCTGCAGTTTATCACGGACCTGTTTCTTGCTGGAACTGCGTCGGTGGTTGTAGGGTATGTCATTGGCGCAATCTTTATTGCGAATGTGACATTTCTGACAGTATTCTTGCCATACTTCACCACTTGGGTAATAGCACATCCCTGGAGAAATCCTTACAAGGCCATTTTTTATTCCCTTGCCTGTGTATACCTGGGTCTTGGCATATTCCATGCCATTACCGCTGATCAGATCCTTGATAATCTGATGATCCTCTTGTTTGTGTTTATTGTCGGATTCTGCCTTATCATCATGCTCAAGAACCTCTCGTCCATCGAGAACAAGACTGCAAGGGCTACGTGCATCACCATCATCATTGTCAGTGCTGCCATGCTGCCCTCCATATTGCTCTCCCTGTTTTTCCCCTCCATCAAGCCTTTGATGTATGGGGTCTATTTCCTCGCCTTCTCCATCACTGTCATGACATTCCTGTTTATGGAGTTTGTCAGGCTCTCTCGGGAAGGGGAGATGGGAAAGAAAGACCTTGCCTTGGAAGACTTGGCGCCCTATCATATTACTGAGCGTGAGTTTGTGGTTATCCAATTGGTAAGCAACGGTCTGACCAATAAGGAGATAGCAGCAGATCTTGGCATCAGTGCGAATACGGTAAATAACCATGTGGCCAATATTTTTTCCAAAACGAAGGTTCGTAGCCGTATTGACCTGCTGAATCTGCTCAAGCAAGCTTGGTAAGGAGGCCTGAGATGCATATTTCCTATGATGTAGTTGACTGGAACAAGAATCACTATAAGGATAAGGCTCCTGTGCGCAAGTGTGCCAGGCCCTGGCAAATGGTGCATCAAAAGCGTCCTGAAAAGGCAGTGCTGCTTGTCCATGGGTTTAGTGGCTATCCAGGGGAGCTCATCAGGCCAGGCAAGGATCTGTATGAGGCAGGTTTTGATAGCTTTGCCCCTCGTCTTCCTGGACATGGTACCAGTGGCGATGATTTTTTGGCTTCCAAGGCCGAAGACTGGATAGGCACTGTCTATGATGCCTATCTCTCTCTTTCCAAGCGATACAAGAGCGTCTACCTGGTCGGTCACTCGATGGGAGGGGCAATTGCAACCATCATAGCCGATGCCTTTGATGTCGAGAGGCTTGCCCTTTTGGCTCCCGCTCTGCTGATACCCGCTATTCCTGTCTGTAAGCTCAGGATCTTCCGCCATTTTGTCAAACGCCAGAAGGTAACCTGGAAGAGCGACCCTGAGTACCATTTTCATTATGAGGGCGATCCCGATGATGATGCTTTCCTTGGCAGTGAGTACTGGTCCTATACCTTTCCTCCGGCTGTCTGGGAGCTGGAGAAGATTCGGCGCCAAGCTGTGGCCTCACTCGACCACCTGAAGGCAGACACCCTCATCATAAGCGGTGGGTTGGACAAGACTGTTCCCCAGGCTGCTAGCCGTCTTGTCATTGAGAAGGCGCACGGAAACAACAAGCACCTGCATATTCCTGCGGCTTCCCACTTCATGCCCTATGACAAGGATCTCCCGGCCCAGAACAAGGCTATGGAGAAGGTGGTATCCTGGTTGCTAGGCGAATAAGGGTTTTCAACGAGCTGTTCCAATGCTTGTGCTATAGCTTTCTTGGAAATTGCACTGCCCAGGGCGTGGTTGTATCTGGGTTGTAGGGAAAGGGGCGTAAGGTTGTACCTTACGCTCTTGGCTTTTTGACCTTTTGCATGTAGCGATGCTTCATCAGGTTGTAGTATTCATAGACAGAGGAAATCTTGTCACTGAGGGAGACCACAAAGCTCTCCTTGTAACGGGGCATCGGGAGGGTTTTGGGGAACATGTGCTTGACGATGATATCAGCTTCCAGCTCGCTTACCTCGAATTGCTGTCGTGCATTTGCCAGGGCAATGTGCGGGTGTTCCCGCCCATGCAGGGCACGACTGGTATCATTCGCCTTGCGTTCTCTCCAGTCATAGAGGAAGAAGTCATGCAACAGTCCCCCCCGGGCAGCGGCCCTGTAGTCCAGGCGAAGCGCTTTGGCTATCACATAGGAGATGTAGGAGACGCGGATGACATGGTCGTATATATGGTTGGTATGGTGGAAGAACTCCTTGAGCTTTCGAAACTCCTGATTGAGGAGAATGTCATCTACAAGGCGTATGTACTCCTTGCGTTGGGGACGTTCCAAAAGAAAGGGGATTCGTCCGATACGGACCATGGAGCTGTGCACGTGATACGATGCAAGAAGGCTCACTTGGGTTATTACCAGGAAAAATATCATGGAACTGCTCGAAAAGAGAGCAGAGATGGGTGATAGGGTATCTGCAAGGAAAAGGAGGGCAAGCAAGATGGCTGGGATGGTGAAAAGTCTTCTCAGTGCGCTGTGGTTGCCTAGTCCAAATGCGGTGGTTGTGGGAATTGCGTACAGTATGGTCCTCCAAAGATTAATTGGTTGAACTCTATACCAAATGAGGAATTAGGGTCAAGACACCGGACTCTTGCAATGACAAGAATATTGGCAATACCATAGGTTTGTTCAAGGAAATTATCTGTATATATACTGAGGGTGATATTCTGAATAACATCTGGGGCTCCGTGTATATCTTGCAGAAGGTTCCTTGTTGGGCCCTTGTTCTCCGATTCAGTGGATTGTTGCCATTTTCTCATATTTACGGTACAACAGTAGCAATGAGAAGGAGTATATCCTGATGGAAGTTAGAGTACGTTACGCCCCCTCTCCAACCGGCTTGCAACATATCGGTGGAGTGCGCACAGCTTTGTTCAATTATTTTTTTGCCCGCGCCAACGGGGGAAAATTCATTCTTCGAGTGGAAGACACTGACCAGGAGAGGTCAAGCGACGAATCCTTGGAGGATTTGTACAGCACCCTCAACTGGCTTGGCCTTACATGGGACGAAGGTCCGCTTGTCGGTGGTCCATATGGCCCATATATCCAGAGTGAGCGCTTTGATCTCTACAAGAACTATGCCGAGCAGCTGGTTGCAGAGGGAAAAGCCTACAGGTGCTACTGCACCTCCGAGCGTCTGGAAGCCCTTAGGGCAGAACAGCAGGCAGCTAAAACCGAGATGCAGGGCTATGACCGCCATTGCTCACACCTAAGTGATGAAGAGCGTTCGAGCCTTGAAAGCCAGGGTTTGACGAGTGTTATCCGGCTCAAGGTCCCTACAGAGGGAAAGACGACCATCCACGATGTGCTTATGGGTGATATAACCAGGCGCAACCGTGATGTCAGTCCCGATCCCATACTCCTCAAGAGTGATGGCTTTCCTACCTATCATCTGGCAAACGTCATAGACGACCATTTGATGCATATCACGCACATCATGCGTGCCCAGGAGTGGATCCCTTCAGGGCCGCTGCATATTTTGCTGTATGAAGCATTTGGCTGGGAGGCTCCGCTGTATTGCCACCTGCCCATGGTCATGGGCAAGGATGGTCAGAAGCTTTCCAAGCGTCATGGTTCTACCTCTGTTCGTGATTTCAGGGATAAGGGATACCTTCCCGAAGCTCTGATGAACTATGTGAGCATGGTCGGTTGGGCCTATGATGGACAGAGGGAGTTCTTCACCAAGGAGGAACTTGAAGAGGTTTTCTCCCTGGAGAAGATCAACAAGGCACCTGGAGTGTTTGACTATAAGAAGCTGGACTGGTTCAATGGCCAGTATATCCGCATGAAGAGTGATGAGGAGCTTGCCCGGTTGCTGCTTCCCTTCATGGTAGAGGCTGGCTTTGTGTCAGAGCCCTTATCCGATACCATGCAGGCGAAATTCGATGCCTTGGTCCCGGTGGTGAAGGAGCGACTGAAAGTCCTCAGCGATGTGGTCCCTCTCTCCCGCTTCCTCTTTGAGGAGCCACAGTACAGCGACCCTTCCCTGTTCCTGGCAAAGAAGGTGGAGGCTCCTGTGGCTCTTGCCGCTTTGGAAGGAGCCTATGCCATTCTGAAGAAGGGCCTTGGTGGTGCTGCATCCAACGAGGATATGGAACAGGAGATAGCCGATTTGGCTATGGCCTTGGACATCAAGGTGAATGGGGTTTTCATGCCCCTGAGGGTAGCTCTAACCGGTAGTTCGGTGAGTCTTCCCCTGTTTGATTCGATTTCCCTGCTTGGGCAGGAAAAAACATTTGCAAGAATAGAGACAGCATTGTCAGTGCTGCGTAGTGAGGGTTGAGAATATGGCTGAAGTAACAATGGACAAGATTGTCTCGCTGTGTAAGCGTCGTGGATTTATTTTCCAATCGAGTGAGATTTATGGAGGCTTGAGTGGAGCGTATGACTACGGTCCGATGGGTGTGCAGCTGAAGAACAATATCCGCGACTTCTGGTGGAAGGAGATGACGCAGATCCATGACGGGATTGTAGGACTCGATGCCTCCATCCTGATGCATCCCCGCGTCTGGGAAGCCAGTGGGCACGTATCGAACTTCACCGACCCCATGGTCGATTGCAAGCAGTGCAAGTCCCGTTTCCGAGCCGATCAGATCGATCTCAACGGAGCATGTCCCACCTGTGGGACCAAAGAGAGCTTCACCGAGCCAAGGAACTTCAACCTGATGTTCTCAACCCATATCGGTGCTGATGCTGATTCGGGTTCGACCATCTATCTCAGGCCTGAGACCGCACAGGGCATCTACGTGGACTTCAAGAACATCGTACAGTCCAGCAGGGTAAAGATCCCCTTTGGGATTGCCCAGGTGGGCAAGTCCTTCCGTAACGAGATCACCACCAAGAACTTCATCTTCCGTTCCTGTGAGTTTGAGCAGATGGAGATGCAGTGGTTCTGCAAGCCCGGCAGCGATGAACAGTGGTTTGCCTATTGGAAAGAGCAGAGGATGGCCTTCTATGAGAAGCTTGGCATCAAGAGCTCTAGCTTGCGCTGGCACCAGCATGGCCCCGACGAACTGGCTTTCTATGCAAAGGATGCCTATGATATCCAGTTCCTCTTCCCTATGGGATGGCAGGAACTGGAAGGGGTGCATAACCGCACAGACTATGATTTGACCCAGCACCAGAGCTTCAGTGGCAAGGAGATGAACTACCTAGACCCCGAAACAAACGAGCGCTATATCCCCTATGTGGTGGAGACCTCAGCAGGGCTTACACGCAACGTGCTTATGGCCCTCAGCGATGCCTATGAAGAGCAGACACTTGAAGGAGGGGATGTGCGCACCGTGCTGCACTTCCATCCCAGGATTGCTCCTGTGCATGTAGCAGTACTTCCTCTGGTAAAGAAGGACGGCATTGCAGAGTTTGCTTCCAAGCTTGAAAAGGAGCTTCGCGAGGATTTCGTCACCTTCTTTGATGTCAGTGGTGCCATCGGTCGTCGCTACCGTCGCATGGACGAGATAGGGACTCCCTATTGCGTGACCGTAGACTATGACACGCTGGAGGACAATACGGTGACCTTGCGCTTGCGTGACAGCATGGAGCAAGTACGTGTCCCCATCACAGATCTGGTTAGCACCATCAACAAAGCGACCAAAGAGTACAAGAGAGTAGAGGCATAGTATGAACAAGGGACTGAAGACCTTGATGGACCGTGGGTTCATCAAGGCATGTACAGATATGGATGCACTGGATGCATTGATGGAAAAGGAGAGTGTGACCTTCTATGTAGGGGCAGACCCTACGGGAAAGAGCCTGCACATCGGGCATATGGTACCCTTCTTTGCCATGCATCACCTGCAGCTTGCAGGACACAATCCCATCGCCCTTGTAGGTGGTGGTACTGCCATGATCGGGGACCCTTCGGGGAAGACTGATGTGCGCAAGATGCTCACCCCCGAGGAGGTGGCTTCCAACTGCGCCTCCATCAAGGATCAATTGGGTACGGTTGTCGACTTTTCCGAAAATCCTCCCGAGGGTATGGGCAAGGCTGTGATGCTCAACAATGCAGACTGGCTTACCAACCTGAACTACATCGACTTCCTCAGGGAGATAGGTCGTCATTTCTCGGTAAACAGGATGCTTACCTTTGAATCCTACAAGGCAAGGCTCGAGCGGGGACTCTCCTTCATTGAGTTCAACTACCAGCTGTTGCAGTCCTATGACTTCCTTACCCTCTATCGCGAACATGGCTGTCGTCTTCAGATCGGAGGCGATGACCAGTGGGGCAATATTGTTGCAGGAATCGACTTGATCAGGAAGACCGAATCCGCTGATTGTTACGGTCTTACCTTCAATCTCATCGCCCGATCCGATGGGCAGAAGATGGGCAAGAGTGAGAAGGGTGCAGTCTTTTTGGACCCTGAGCTCTTCTCCCCCTATGATTTCTACCAGTATTGGCGCAATGTCAATGATGAGGATGTGATCAAGTTCTTAAAGCTCTTTACCTTCCTCCCCCTGGAGGAGATTGCCCGGTATGAGGCCGAAGGGGTGAACATCAATGATGCCAAGGCACGCCTGGCTTATGAGCAGACCAAGATTATCCACGGTAGTGAAGAGGCTGACAAAGCCCAGGCTGCTGCCCAGGCTATGTTCGGTACTGCCAATCTTGGCTCTGAAGGTCGCGAAGGGATGAACTTCATAGAGATAGAGAGGAGTGAGCTGGACGAGGGGATTCCTGTCCTGTCCCTCTTTGCCCGCACTGACCTTGCAGCAACCAACAGTGACGCCCGGCGTCTGGTCAATGGAGGGGGAGCTTGGATCGGGGAGACGAAGATCACCGACCCCAAGGCAGTAATAGACCTCTCCTTCCTTGATGATTTCGGCGAGCTGCTGCTCAGGGCAGGGAAGAAACGGTATTTCAGGATAGTGGTCAAATAGGAACCACCTCCCTAGATAGGGGATCCTGTCCTAGAACCCACCTCGTTACGGTTTTATCTGTAACAGGGTGGGTTTTTCCGTCTTGCAAGGCAATGCTTCACGCAAGCTCTGATCGTATGCTCAGACAGAGACGATGCATGCTGTCTCTCCTGGAATGGGACAACTTTCCATGCATCATGAGAGAGGGGATCCTCTCTCTTGCAAACCTATATTCTTTCAGGGGGCGAGGCATAAAAATATTCCCCGCGAAGCGAGGAATATTGCGGACCCGGCTCTTGTCCTAGCAAGGATAGAACCGGTTGATGTTCTCGTTAGTCCTAAAGGTCCACTTTCCAAAGTCCGTGCAGGTTGCAGTAGGCAAGTACCGAGACGGCCTTGTCATCATCAATGCAGAAGGTTGCATGTGGCTTGGCATCGACAGCGAGGCTCTTTCTCTGCCCACCTTTTTCTGTCTGCAGATAGATCCAGCTGATGTGGTGCTCCTTGGTCATGGGATGATCGACTGATCCGACGTTTACAGTAACGATGTTCTTATCCACTGTTGCAACAGGAACATGTTTTTCCTTGGCTGCATCAACGGTGTTTACCGTCAGGGTTGTCATCTCTTCTCCACAGCAGGAAAGGGTTGGTCCCCTATCGATAACTTTCGAAGCAATGTTTCCGCAAATTTTGCAAATGTAAAACTCTTGATCTTTCATTTGTGTCTCCTTACCCCAATTATACTAAATATTTCGCCAGACGTACAGGGAATGTTTTTTTGGGGCTTTCCTGGAAATCTGTGTCCCTTCTTTCGGTATGGAGACGATGGAAGGAGAGACAGTGAAACAGTGCATGGGCTAGAGGTCCATCGGTGATAGACTAAAAACCTCTTGCTCCCCTGAAGGGAGAAAGAGGTTTTTCACCATTGCAGATACCTTTCAAGCATGCTGAAAGACCGTGTGGTACGAACAAGGGAGTCTCTGAACCTACCAAACGCGATGAGTGAGAAGTTTCTAGACGTACCCTTGGGCTATCATGGCATCGGATACCTTGAGGAAGCCTGCAATGTTGGCACCATCGACAAAGTTATTCTTCGTGCTGTACTTGTCGGCAGCCCCACTGATAGTGCTGTAGATACTCTTCATGATGGTCAGAAGCTGTGCATCGACCTGGGTGGGGGTCCACTGCAGTCTCTGGCTGTTCTGTGCCATCTCAAGGCCGGAGACTGCAACTCCCCCTGCATTGGATGCCTTGCCGGGAGCCAGCAGGACTCCCCCTTCCATCAGGATCTCTTCAGCCTGGAGGGTAGTGGGCATGTTGGCCCCTTCTCCGACCAGCTGTATCTTGTTGGCCACCAGGTTCTTCGCATCCTCGCCATTGATCTCATTCTGCGTGGCACAGGGGAATGCGTAGTCGGCCTTCACATCCCAGAGAGGATTGGAGGTGGCAGACCCATTGTGAGGGATATAGGTAGCCTCCTTGTATTTCTGGGCATACTCTGCAATGCGACCCCGCCTGACATTCTTGAGGGTCTTGATGTAGGCAAGCTTGGCTGCATCGATACCGCTGGGGTCGATGAGCACTCCACTTGAGTCACTCATCGTCACTACCTTGCTTCCCATTTCCAAAAGTTTCTCTGTGGTGAACTGGGCTACGTTGCCGCTTCCGCTTACCAGGCAGCTTTTCCCCTCGAGGCTCTTGCCCTTGGCTTCCAGCATGGCAGCAGAGAGGTAGACCAGACCATATCCTGTTGCCTCAGGTCGGATGTATGAGCCTCCGAAAGAGGGGTGCTTGCCGGTTAGGATACCAACGCTCTTGTTGTGGATGCGTTTGTACTGGCCGTACATGTATCCGATCTCACGCCCTCCGACCCCAATGTCCCCTGCAGGCACGTCGGTGTCTTCACCGATGTGTCGGCCCAGCTCCAGCATGAGACTCTGGCAGAAGCGCATGACCTCCCCATCACTCTTGCCCTTGGGGTTGAAGTCGCTTCCCCCCTTGCCACCGCCAAGGGAGAGGCCGGTAAGGCTGTTCTTGAAGGTCTGCTCGAAGGCTAGGAACTTCAGGATGGAGAGATTGACCGAGGGGTGGAAACGCATGCCGCCCTTATAGGGGCCAAGTGAGCTGTTCATCTGCACCCTGAAGCCGCGGTTTAGCTGCATCATCCCATCATCATCAAACCAGGGGATGCGGAACATGATGATCCGCTCCGGCTCCACCATCCGGTCAAGCACCTTGTGATAGAGTATCTGTGGGATATCGTCGACAAGCTTGTCGACTGAACCTAAAAATGAAGTGACAGCCTGGATAAATTCCGGTTGGTTCGCATCGAGCTGGATCACACGGTCCATCACTCGTTGGGTTGCATCATGCATGGGGTAACTCCTAATCTTCTCTGCATAATTATGCAAGAAGTTGTATATAACAATACAGAAACCTTTGAATTTGGTAAAGCACTCATGGAAAGGTAAAAATACAGCATGAATTTTGAGGTATGCGTAGGAACGAACTGAATTGCCTCCAGATTGAGCAGGTACGCAACATTGAGGGGTAGGCTTTGCCCCATGCACAAGAAAAGGGTAAAAAAGGGGAATGGAAGAAAAAAAACTATTTTTTCTTCCATTCCCCTGCAAACCACAGAATCATCCTCCTGGAGGTAGGGAAAAGGCAGGATCACCGACACCCTCGCCATGGATGTGACATACTCCCATGCTGGGGATCACGGGGTTTTGCTCTCTTTCCAGCATATGGGTCATATGCATTTTGAGTATATCCAGCAGATCCCCCTATCTTTTCCTACAGGGTCTCTCCCCGTTTCAACCGTTCGATATTCTGCTTGTAGGGAGGGCGGATGATGCCCTTTTCTGTGATGATTCCGGTGATGTTCTGGTGTGGGGTCACATCGAAGGCAGGATTGAATACCTGCATCTCCAGAGGGGCTACCTGCGTATCTCCGACGAAGATCACCTCTGCCTTGTCGCGCTCCTCGATGGGGATGAGCTTTCCGTCCGGGAGGGTGAAGTCAATGGTGGAGAGGGGGACCACTGAGTAGAAGGGGACCCCATACTCCTTGCAGATGACCGAGAGGGCGAAGGTGCCAAGCTTGTTTGCCACATCACCATTGGCTGCTACCCGATCCCCTCCGAGGATCACCAGATCTATCTTGCCATCACGGATCAGGGTCGCCGCTGCGCTATCGGGGATCAAAGCTGAGGGAATCTTTGCTTCGGTCAGCTCCCATGCTGTCAGGCGAGCTCCCTGGAAGCGTGGGCGGGTCTCATCGGCATAGACGAAGATCTCCTTGCCAGCATAAAACGCTTCCTTGATGACACCCAGTGCCGTCCCCCAACCTGCAGTGGCAAGGGCTCCAGTATTGCAATGGGTCAGGATGGTGGCTCCATGTGGAACGACCTGGTTGCCTATCCTGCTCATCGCCTTGTTAGTCTGGATATCCTCTTCCCGAATGGCATCGGCTTCAGCCTTAAGCAGAGAGAGCATCTTTGCAGTCGGTTGCTGTTCAGCCTTCAGAAAGACCTCCCACATGCGATTGATCGCCCACTCAAGGTTCACTGCGGTAGGGCGGCTCTTTGCAAGAAAATCACAGGCCTTCTTGAACTCTCCTTTGAAATCCTTCTGTTCAGCAAACTGCAATGCCGCCATGTAGACACCATAGGCCGCGGTTGCACCGATCGCCGGAGCACCCCGGACAACCATGTCACGAATGGCAAACTCCACATCCAGATAGCTCTTGCAGGCAAAGTGGGTATAGGTGGAAGGCAGGACCCTCTGGTCTATCAGCAAGAGGGCATTCTCTTTGAATTCTAGGGTAATGAACGATTCATCCATGGTACACGTCTCCTTTTGTCAGTTTTCTTCTCTTTCAAGTAGTATATCTTGCGCTCTTTTCCTGCATTCAGTCTGTCTCAACGGACGCTGCTCATCTGCTTCGGATCGCATCCCATCTGGATGCGACATCCCTCTGGACCTCTGCCTGGTCAAGGCCAAGGACCTTGCGCTTCTGCATGACCATCTTGCCTTGGCAAAAGAGCGTATCTACATCGGAGGCCTGAGCTGCGTATACCAGGGCGCTGAAGGGGTCATTCAGGGGTGTCAGGTGTGCCTTGTTGAGGTCCAGAAGGAGTATGTCTGCCTCCTTTCCCGCCTCCAGGGTGCCTATCCTGGTATCCAGGCCTAGGGCCTTGGCTCCGTTGACAGTTGCCATCTTCAGTACTTCAAAAGGCTTGAGATTACCCAAGTGCCCCGAGTATACCGTGCTCAGTAACGATGCGATGTGCATCTCCTCAAACAGGTTCTGGTTGTTGTTGCTGCTTGAGCCGTCACATCCGATGGCCACGTTGATGCCGTTTTGCAGGAATGCCCCGATGGGAGCGACCCCACTGGCAAGCTTGCAGTTGCTGCTGGGGTTATGGATAACCGAAGCATCCATACCTCTCAGGAGCTCTATCTCACTTTCGGTGAGATGGACACAGTGTGCAAGTAGGGAAGGGATATCCTTCAGCGCACCAATGGAGTCAAGGTAGTGCAAGGGAGTCATCCGGTGCTCCTTGAGGCAATCATCCACCTCCTGCTTGGTCTCGCTGAGGTGGGTATGCATATTCCTCTGGTTGTCCTTCGCCCAGTCGCGCCCATACTGGTAGGTCTCCCTGGTGCAGGTATAGATGGCATGGGGGGCGATGTCGAGTGTAATCCTTGCGTTTGATGCTGCAAGAGCCGAATCTGTACTCTTCTCCCTCTCTCTGATCCTCAGCTTGGAGGATGCCAGATCCCCAAAGAGGGTCAGTCCGAGGTTTGCCCGAATGCCTCCCTCATTGACTGCACGGGCGGTTGCCTCTGGGAAGAAGTACATGTCATTGAAGAGTGTTATGCCACTTTGGATGAGTTCGATGACCCCTAGGCGAGAGGATGCAAGCACATCGGATTGGGTCAGCTTGTCCTCGATGGGGAATATCTCGGCAAGCCAACTCTGTAGGTTGGGGGCATCGTCCTTGTAGTTACGCATGAACTGCATAGCCAGGTGGGTGTGGGCATTGATCAGGGAGGGCATTGCAAGCATGCCCTTTGCATCGATGACTTTGTCAGGGATAAAGCTTGCAGGCTTTTGCCCGACAAATGCTATTGATGATCCATCGATGCCTATATCGCCATGGAAGACCTCTCCTTCTTGCTTCATGGGGATGATCATGGCGTGGGAAATTAATGTTTTCATGGTGCAATAGTAGCACAAGGTGCTTAGGCAGTCACCCTATTACGCTTGATCTTTTTGGTACTGGTCATCTCCATCGGTTCTGTAAGGATTGTCAGCTTTGCAATCTTCTTATACCCCTGGAGACTCTGGTTGACCTCCCGTATGACTCGCTCAAGATCTTCCCTCTGGTCGATTCCCAAGTTGGCATAGTACTCTTTGTTGGGGTGGATCACCGCTTCGATCAGCTCAGCGTGGCTGCCCTTGTGCTTTACAAAGCCTCGGATAAGCACCTGTTCAACCTGGGCGTAGAGCTGGAACATGTCCTCGATCTCCTCGGGGTACACATTCTTGCCCCCTTCGGTGATGATGAGGTTTTTCGCCCTCCCCTTGAGGTAGAGGTAGTTCTCCTTGTCCAGATATCCCAAATCCCCTGTCTTCAGGTAGCCATCCTCGTCAAACAACTCTTTAGTATGCGCTTCGTCATTGTAGTAACCGCTGGTGATGTTGGGTCCCTTTACCAGGATCTCACCGATACCGTTGGCATCAGCATTGCCGATCTTCATTTCCACCAGGGGGAAAACCATTCCCACAGACTCGATCTTGAAATGGCTTATCGGGTTGAGGGTCAGGATGGGGCTTGTTTCGGTAAGTCCATAGCCTTGGATAAAGTCCAGTCCAAGTTGCTGGTAATGCTTGAATACCTGGGGAGAGAGCGGGCCTGCCCCACAGATGAGAATCCTGTTCTGGTCCAGGCCTACCTTACTCAGAAGCAGCTTGTTGAATGCACCTCTGAATATATTCGCCTTGAGATGTTTTTTGGTGAAGCCGTTGATGGTCATCATGGTTCGTACCAGAGCGTAGGTGACGATACCCTTCTTCCTGACCTGCTTCATCATGCCAGAGAGAATCTTGTTGTAGAGCATCGGGATGCCCATGAATATGGTGACCTGCCCTTTGGTCAGGTCTGCTATCATGCGCGAGACTGCTATCTCCTGGCCAAAAACACATTCAGAACCATGCTTGAGGGTCTCCAGCAGGACCGCTGTGCAGCAGTAGGAGTGATGGAGGGGAAGCAGTGCATACAGCACATCCGTCTCATCCAGGCTAAGGAAGATGCCATCACATGCCTGGTAGACATCACTGACTATATTGGTGTGGGTAAGCATGGCACCCTTCTCGTTTCCGGTGGTTCCACTGGTGAACAGGATGGCAGCAATATCCTCACAGGAACTTTTGTGAGGCGGGTACTCCTTGGTTGCCACTAGGATCTCTATGGAGGGACAGGCAGAACTCTCACCCAGAAGGGTTGCCATGCCTTTCAACGCCTTGAACCAGGGCAGTTCCTTATCAAGGGCCTCTACCACAGCCTTATCCCCAAACACGAAGGAAGCTTCACAGAAATGGCTGAGGTCTTGTACACGAGAGGTGGGCATCTGGTTGTCCAAAGGAACGACGATCGCCCCTGCATGGAGCACAGCAAGGTAGGCTATGGCCCAATTGGGGCTGTTCTTACCGTTTATGATGACCCTGTCCCCGGGGAGCACCCCTCTTTCCTGCAGATAGGAACTGACACGGACCATTGCCTGTCGTACCTGCTCATAGGTAAGGGTAACCCTTTCCGGCTTGAAAGAGGTGAAGCATGGTCGTTGGGGGAATTTTTTTTCTGTGATGGAAAACATCTCTATGATAGTTGGCCACTGTCCGGTAAACAGGGTCCCTCGCATGCTATCCAGTTCTTCCCAAGAGTGCTTCATAGTAGGGTCTCCCAAATGAAATCGTATGATAGGAACATACTATATGCCCAGCCATACGATAGTATAGCAGATTTTTACAGAAATGCACTACATTGTCAATATATACATAACATGTTGTCTTGGTGGGGTTTAAGCCTTTAGTAGATTTCTACTATAAGCGGGTCTCACAAGCAAATCCTTCAGTATTTTCACATTGTTGGCTTCTTACCCTTGTCAAGCCCGTATGATACAGTATATTCATTTTTCTAGCGTGGGGGCCTACTGCTGAAGGGGAGACGAATCTCCAGACTATGGTTGCGAATCTGTACCCGGTACTCTCAGAAGAGGTGGATGTCTTCTGTTTTCTTGACCATCATCATTCGGTGGATTTCCCTGTCTGGGCAGCAATCTGTGAACAGGAGGGAAGGACGCTGATGCTGACACAGGAGGCAGCAGACCTGCAAGGCTTTTGCTATGAAGGGGTATGGAGTCGCATAACGTTGTCAGTGCACTCCAGTCTGCAGGCTACTACCACGATCATGTGTTCGTGCAGGTTGAATCGGCCAGCTTGGCTTGTGAGTTGCTCTCTGCTTCAGGTACTGGGAAAAAGCCTCGTATCGTCTGAAAGATATGAGACATCATTATATACGACATCGGCAAAGCGCCTGAGAAGTTTCTTGTCATTGCTGCCGCTCAGCACTGCAATGGTATAGCCGGCCTTGGCCTTTCTGGCCATCTTCATGTCTGTTTCCGTATCCCCAACCATCGCAACTTCGCTTGGTGAGAGTGAGAAGCGGGAGCAAAAGGCCTCAAAAGCCTGGGGGTGGGGTTTCTTGTGGTACTTGCTGTCACGGGTGCTCAGAAAGTCAACCATATGCTCAAGGCCCATTGTGGAGAGGAAGACTTGGGTCGAGGTTTCTGTGTCACTAGTGATGATGCCTATGCGATACCCACGCTCCTTGAGTTTTGCGAACAGTTGTTGTTGCATGGAGAAGTCGAGGCTCTTCAGCCTCTCTGCTACGAGCATCTCGCTGTTCTTGATGTTCTGATGGTAGACACGGAAGGTCTTGATCACGGGGATGCGGTAGCGAATACAATACATCAGGTAGCGTTTGATGATGACCCGCCTCTTATGGGTGAATACCAGGCCATCAGAGAGGGTGTTGCCTTCGTCATCAATTCCCATCAGCCTGAGCATGGCTTGTTGGGCCCTCTTGTGCTTGCCCTTATTTTTTCCCATCTCGGCGAAAGCAGTGGTAATGGCTTCACTGAGCACCTCTGCCCATACCTGGGCGTAGTCAAACAGTGTTCCATCCTTATCAAAAACAATTCCCTTGAGGTTATACTCGTTATGTGTCATGTTAGGGTATCTTACGGGATTTTAGCACTATTTGGCTAGGGGATTACAGCATGAATGAGATAGGTCAAAAAGTTGTGGAACGTACGCTTCAATTCAGGTCTCAGGTAGAGTCATTGCGCTTCTCTACAGACTATGTCGTGTATAACCCTTTGCTCTATGCATGGGACCTCCATGAACAGTATATCCTGCGGTATGTGAGCAGACAGGTCGATACGATCTTCCTTGGCATGAACCCCGGTCCTTTTGGCATGGCTCAGAACGGTATCCCGTTCGGGGAGGTCAATGCCGTCAGGGATTTCCTGCAGCTGGATGGTCAGGTGGGCAAGCCTCCCTTCGAACATCCCGCCCGTCCCATCCTGGGTATGGATGTCAAGCGCAGTGAGGTCAGTGGGAAGCGGCTCTGGGCGCTGTTCAGTGAAAGGTATGGCAATGCAGAGTTCTGTTTTTCAGCCCTAACGGTGATAAATTATTGTCCGCTTGTGTTTATGGACCGCGGGCCTACAGGAAAGAACATTACCCCCGACAAGCTGCCCAAGACTGAGCGCATTGCCCTTGAGACTATCTGTGACAGCTATCTTGTGGATGTTGTTTCCTTGATCAAGCCCACCAATTTTATTGGAGTGGGAAAGTATGCCGAAAAAAAACTGGAAAAGCTGTTTCCTGCCCAAGAGGGGCGGAGAGTGGATTCCATTCTCCATCCGAGCCCGGGTAACCCCCAAGCCAACAAAGGATGGAGTGGGAAGGTAACAGAAAAGCTGGTTTCCCTAGGTATCTGGGCCTAAATATACATAAAATCATTTCTGTCTAAATATTGTGCATGCTCTGCTGAAATCATTCTGTTAGCCAAGATATTGTCATTAAAATATAGCTTGTAGCGTGGAATTTTAGAAATCATGGTAGACAATCAACTATGCCTTTGATACTGTTGTGTCATGGGTACCATCCTCTCGCGTCATGCGTATGCTAAAGTGAATCTCCATCTGGCTGTCGGTGCCCCCTATACCGACGGATATCACCCCATTGAGTCCATTTTTGCCTTAGCAGATCTCTCCGATCATATTGAGATGACCTACAGTATATGTGATGATTTCTCCATTTCCGTCACAGGCTTGGAGGCCTATTGCGAAACGGGGGAGGATACCCTGACCAAGGCGGCTCTTCTTTGGTACGAGAGAAGCCAGTATCCTCTGTCGGTGCATGTCCATTGTGAGAAGCAAATCCCTGTCAAGGCAGGGTTGGGTGGAGGCTCCAGTGATGCCGCTTCCCTGCTGTTGCTTCTGCAACAGGCGGCAGCCGGGCATGCCCTCCCTCTTGCGGAATTGCAGGAAGTAGCATTGCTCGTTGGAAGCGATGTCCCTTTTTTCCTTTCTGGCTATAGCTGTGCTCTGGTTGAGGGTAGGGGAGAGAAGGTCAGGGAGCTCGCCCTAAAGCCCAAGCATATCTTGCTGGCTCAGCCTCGTGGATACTCGGTGTCAACCAAAGATGCCTATGCAAGACTCGATGCCTTGCTAGGGCGAAATGAGTTGCATCAGAGGATTCCCTTGAAAACAGTTCTTGCCACATTGGACCAACAGACCTCCTCTTGGAGGGATGTTTTTTTCAATGACTTTGAGAAGTGTCTTGATGTCCCTGAATTTTATGAAGAGGTGGCTCTTCTCTGGAGAAAATATGAGGGATTTGGAAGTTTGAGTGGAAGTGGATCCTGCTGGTATTTTATAAGCGAAGATGAAAAAAGTGTGCTAGAATTGTGTAGTGATCTTCACAATGCGTTTTTGGATAGTGTGCAACTTTGGTGCACTAAGCTGATATAAGGGTTTTGGTTCAAAGGACATGAGTTGGAGGTGTTTGTGGACATATCAGAGGTGCGGATACGGAAGGTCAATCAGGCTGGAAAGCTCAAGGCTTATGTTACAGTGACGTTCGACAACCAGTTTGTCGTACATAATATCAAGGTTATCGAGGGCCGTGAAGGTGACTTCATCGCCATGCCTAGCCGGCAACTGGCAAATGGGGAGTTCAAGGATGTTGCACACCCTATCTGCAGTGAATTCCGCGATCATCTCCAGAAAATTGTTATGGAAGCGTATGTTTCCGATGTGGGAGAGGAGACTAAACCAACCTCTGAAGAATAACCGCTGGACAAATGATTATATTTCGGATATTGTCGTATCCGTCCTTGGGAAGTCGCCAAGCGGTTAAGGCTCTGGTTTTTGGTGCCGGCATCGGGGGTTCGAATCCCTCCTTCCCAGTTGCATTGAGCAATCCCTTTTGTAGCGGGTTGCTTTTTGTTTGCCCGGATATTTGGAGGCAAAGCTCTTGTCGTCCAGAATGAGAATCGGGTAGTATGGTATTTCGTCGGGTGTCTTGGATACCCCTATGTTATGGTAATTGGTGCCAGAATGGCAGCCAATGAGAGTACAAGGAGAATTGTATGTCTGAAAAGAGAACTCTTTCCGCTGAAAGAAGGACAACCGATTTCGGTTCCGCTGGCGCACGCCGAGTGTTGCGCAACAAACGTATCCCTGCTGTAATCTACGGCAAGAAGAAGAATCCGATTCACATCACCCTCGATGCAAGGGAATTCCACAATAAAGTTCGCTTTTTCTCTGAGACAGCACTGCTCAAGATCGTTGTCGGCAAGACAAAATACGAATGCCTGATGAAAGACTACCAGGAAAACCTGATGCGCGGTGAGATCAAGCATGTCGACTTCTATGAGGTTACCCGCGGACAGGCTCTTCGTGCATTCGTCAACATCATCCTTACCGGAAATGCAATTGGTACCCACGAAGGTGGAGTTCTTGAGCAGGTCTTGTATGAAGTTGAAATCGAATGTCTGCCCAAGGATCTTCCCGATTCAATCCATGCAGACGTTTCACACCTGGGTCTCAACGACGTTCTTCACCTCAGTGAAATCGTATTCCCCGACAAGGTAAAGGTTCTTGAAGAACTCAACCGCACTGTCGCATCTGTGAAGGCAATAAAGGAAGAGGTTGTCGAGGAAGAGGAAGGAGCTGCAGTTGAAGTTATTGATGAAGTTTCTGACGAGGAAGACAAGGACAAGAAATGAAGCTGATTCTTGGGCTGGGTAATCCAGGCACCAAGTACGAACAGTCTCGGCATAACGTAGGTTTTGCTGTGGTTGAACAGAGTGCAGCGTTTTTTCAGGTTCGTCTGAAAAAACGCTGTTTCCGTTTATATCGACAGGCTAAAGTTACCGTCGGAGACCGTTCATCCCTTTTGGTGCAACCCTTGACCTATATGAACAAGAGTGGGGATATGGCAAAATATTTTCCCAGGCAGGCATGCTCCGACATGATAGTTGTCCTTGACCAGATGGATCTTCCTTTGGGGATGATCAGGATCAGGGAAGGGGGGTCCTCTGCAGGGCATAACGGGCTGAAAAGCCTGATTGAAAAGTTCGGGTGCAGTGACTTTGTCCGTATCTATGTGGGTATCGGGCGCCCTGCTGCTGGGGTTTCTGTCATTGACCATGTCCTTTCACAAGAAGATGACCCCCTCTTTGACGAGGGAGTGAGGCTTGCTTCTGAAGCTCTCTGTGCCTTGGTGGAGGGCTCAAGCATCAAGGAGGTGATCCATGCCTACAATCGAAGAGTTGGTCCCCTCTGAGGTCTCCCGTTTTCTCACAGGACATCACATTGATGTGCACAAGAGAGTAGCTGTCGCCTTTTCGGGAGGGAGTGACTCCCTGGCTCTTCTGCTCGCTCTTTCTGAACTGATGCCCCCCTCACGGATAACCCCTTTGTATGTTGACCATGGCCTTCGCCCTGCAGGGGAACTGCAGCGTGAGATATCACTCAATCGCAAGAATTGTGAAAGTCTAGGTCTTGAGCTTGTTGTGCTGAGCCTCCCCGCAGGCTCGGTTGCAGATGCTTCATGCACCAGGGGATCTGGCATAGAGGATGCCGCTCGCCTGCTGCGTTATGCCAACCTGGAAAAGGCGTGCATGGCCTTGGGTTGTACCTATCTTGCAACTGCGCACAATGCTGACGACCAGATGGAGACCATCATCAAACGGGTGTTCCAGGGTAGTAGCATCGCCTCCCTCGAAGGAATCGGTCTTGTCCAGAAAGGATTTTCCTCACCGACAGTCATAGTGAGGCCTACCCTCGCACTTACGCATGTCCAGTTGCAGCAGTATGTGGAGGCCAGGGGATATCACTGGTCTGAAGACTCCACCAACCAGATGGAGTGCTATGAGCGCAATGCAATCCGTAAAACCCTGACCCCTTCCATCCTATCTCTCTATCCTCAGGCCCACTCAGGGGTACAGAGGCTGACATCCCGGGCAAGGGAAGTCGCTCTCCTGTTGGACCGGCTGACTACCCAGGCTTTGGAGAAAGTCGCCTTTGCCGAGCATGCAGGGATGTCCTTGGATGACTTCCTTGCATTGGATCCTTCTATACGCGATACTGTACTGCTACGTATGTTCGTCCATGTTGCCAAAGGGGTAGAACCCAGAATTTCCTATGCCAAGGTACAGCAGGTGCGTAGCGCCCTTGAAGCTAGCACGACCTCCAGACGATGGTCGATTGTCAGCGGATCGACCGTTACTCACCTTTCTGGGGGATGGTTTTCCGTGCAAACACGAGTAGCCCCCTTCAGTTTTTGCCTTTCACTCGATACAATCGGGAATGAGGGTACCATAGAGCTGGCATGTGGAAGTGAACTGCGCATACTCCCTGAGAGCGATGACCCCCTGCTCCTACGGATCGAAGAGGACAGGTTGGTCCATCCTGTGCTACGTTCCCCCTTGGAAGGGGACCGCATTGAGTTGGAAGGAAAGACAGTATTGCTGAGCAAGCTCTTTTCTGAATGGAAAATTCTGCCTGATCTGCAAGTGCAAGTCCCTGTCCTTGAGGATGTTACAGGAATAGTGGCTGTGTTTGCACGGTTTCTTGGGGGAAAAGATAGGTTGTGCCTGAGGTATAAAACTCCCCTTGCCGGAAGAAGAACAAATATATATAGTATTAGCAAAAGGAACGAGAGCAGTGAAACTTAACAAAGACGACCACGACAGAGATAACGATAGCCACAAGGACGATAAAGATAGTAACCAGTATTGGCAGGGCCCTTCCAGAGATGGGAAAAAGCCCCCCTTCATGCCACAGAACAATCCCAAAAACAGGTTTGCCCTGATGGTTTTTGTCACATTGGCGATTACGTTTGCCTATATGTTTTTCAATAGTGCAGGAGCTGCTGATCAGGTAGTTCCCTATACGACCTTCATTTCGTATGTCAATGCTGGTGAGGTGACGAGTGTAGAGATCAAGGAGCAATCCCAGATTAACTTTGTGCTGAGAAACGGCATTCAGGCCAAGACGAGAATCCCTTATTTTGATGAAAGCCTTCTGGAAACATTGAAGGCAAAAAAAGTCACTGTCACTGGCTCTGTACAGGAAATTTCCCTGCTGCAGATATTGTTGCAACTCTTGCCTTGGATTATTTTCATAGGCTTTACGATAATGCTCTATCGGCAATCGAGCGGCATGAACGGGAAAATGATGTCTTCCCTGGGAAAAAGCCGTGCCAAGGAGTACCTTGAGACAGATACCAAGACAACCTTTGCCGACGTTGCAGGTCAGGTAGAGGCAAAATATGAGTTGGAAGAGGTCGTTGAATTTCTCAAGCGGCCCGATCACTTTACCAAGGTAGGGGCTAGGATTCCCCGTGGAGTCCTGCTAGTAGGTCCTCCGGGAACAGGAAAGACCCTCCTTGCAAAGGCTGTCGCCGGTGAAAGTGGCGTAGCCTTTTTCCATACCAGCGGTTCTGATTTTGTCGAGATGTTTGTAGGTATGGGAGCTGCGAGGGTCCGTGACCTGTTTGAACAGGCTAGGAAACACTCGCCCTGTATCCTGTTTATTGACGAGCTTGATGCTGTCGGGCGTACCCGTGGAGGTGGCCTTGGCGGTGGAAATGATGAGCGTGAACAGACACTCAACCAGATTCTGGTGGAGATGGATGGATTCTCCACAACAACCGGTGTCATCGTGATGGCGGCTACCAACCGCCCTGATGTCCTAGACCCAGCCTTGTTGCGTCCTGGCCGCTTTGACCGACAGGTGGTGGTGGACCTTCCCGATATCCAGGAGCGTGAGGCTATCCTCAAGATCCATATTCGCAAGATTCAGGTGGAAGATGACGTGGACCTGCAGAGACTTGCCCGTGGGTCTGCGGGCACCAGTGGTGCCGACCTTGCCAACCTGGTCAATGAGGCTGCCCTGTTTGCAGCCAGAAAAAGGAAGACCACCGTTTCCATGGCTGATATGGAAGATGCTCGGGACAAGATTCTGCTCGGCGTGGCACGCAAGAGCCGCGCCATGACCGATGAGGAGAAGCTTGCCACCGCCTACCATGAGGCCGGTCATGCCTTGCTGCACTATTACCTGGAGAATCTTGACCCTTTGCATAAGGTTACGATCATTCCCCACGGAAGGGCCCTTGGCCTTACCGTCAGCCTCCCTGAGCGCGATGCCTATACCAAGAACCGTTCCATGCTCATTGACTGGATCAAGGTTACCATGGGTGGGTATGTGGCCGAGGAGCTTGCTTATGGCGAGACCACGACCGGGACCAGCAATGATATCAAGCAGGCCACCGACCTCGCCCGCAGGATGGTCACTGAATGGGGTATGAGCGGATTGGGATTTGTGAACTATGCTGATGAATCAGAGCCTATTTTCCTGGGTAGGGAGATCTCCCAACGCAAGGAATACAGTAATGAGACAGCAAACCTGATCGACCAGGAGATCCATAAGATTCTTGATGAGGCGATGCTTGCGACGAGAAAGATTCTCTCCAAACAGCGAGAGGAACTGGACATCCTGACCCAGGAGCTTGTCGATAAGGAGACCCTCGATGATAGCCAGATTCGTACCCTCCTGGGGTTTGAACCTTGGGTATCCACCCCCAGGCAGGTTGTGAAGCCTGCAAAGAAGAAAAAGTCCGAAGAAAAAAAAGCTCCAGCTAAGAAAGATGAGAGCGAGACCCCCACAGAATAAGGATACCTATGCCAACCGATTCCAATTTCACGAGAAATTTCTGCATCATTGCCCACATTGACCACGGCAAGTCGACCCTTGCCGACAGGTTTATCGAAACAGCCAAGTTCGGCACCCCACGCGGTCCTTCACAGGCCCAGATGCTGGACAACATGGATATTGAGCGCGAACGTGGGATTACCATCAAGAGTCAGGCGGTAACCATACCCTATACAGCTAAGGATGGTATTACCTATGAGTTGAACCTGGTTGACACCCCGGGACACGTGGACTTCTCCTATGAGGTTTCCAGGGCGATAAGCTCCTGTGAAGGGGCTTTGCTGCTCATTGATGCTTCCCAGGGTGTTGAGGCTCAGACAATAGCCAACCTCTACATGGCTGTAGAGCATAACCTTACCATAATTCCTGTCATCAACAAGATTGACCTCGCTTCTGCTGATATCGATGCTTGCCTGCACCAGATCGACCATGATCTGGGTCTGGATAGTGATATGGCGGTGCAGGTGAGTGCCAAGACAGGTGTGGGGGTAGCTCAGCTTTTTGAAGCTATAGTTGAGTATATCGAGCCTCCCAAAGGGCGAGATGATGCTCCCTTGCAGGCTCTCATCTTTGACTCCCACTATGACCCCTACCGGGGTGTCATCATCCATTTCCGTATTTTTGAAGGAATGATGAGGGAAGGCCAGGATGTCAAGTTCATGCATGGTGGCTCTACCTACAAGATCGAGGAACTCGGGATCTTCCAGCTTGGACTGGTAAAGAAGAGCGAGCTCCGCTATGGGGATGTAGGCTACTGCATAGCAGGGATCAAGACGATCAGTGATGTGGGGGTAGGGGATACCATAACCTCCACGGTGAAGGGGGCAAAGGTGCCTCTCCCAGGGTTTAAGGAGGTGAAGCCTGTTGTCTTCAGCTCCATTTATCCTGTGGATACCAATGACTATGAAGAACTGATCAGCTCCATTGAGAAGCTCAAGCTAAATGATGCCTCTCTTGTCTACGAGAAGGATAGCTCTGCTGCCCTGGGCTTTGGTTTCAGGTGTGGATTCCTTGGTATGTTGCACCTTGAGGTTGTCCAGGAACGTATTGAGCGCGAGTTCGACCTTTCCATTGTATTTACCAGTCCCTCTGTAAAGTACATTGTCCATCTCAAGAATGGGGAAATCAAATATATAGACAACCCATTGGAGTATCCTGACCCGATGCAGGTCGATTATGCTGAAGAGCCGTACATCAAGGCTAGTGTGATTACCCCAGTTGCTTTCGTGGGTCCGATCATCAACCTCTGCATCGAGAAGCGCGGGTACCAGAAGGAGATGAACTATCTGGACGAGAAGCGTGTAGAGCTGGTATATGATATGCCCCTTGCTGAGGTCCTGTTTGATTTCTACGATCGGCTCAAGTCCATCTCGCGGGGGTATGCGTCCTTTGACTATGAAGTACAGGATTATAAGAGGACTGACCTGGTCAGGCTGGATATCCTGGTCAATGGCGAGCCTGTTGATGCTTTGAGCCAACTGGTATTCAGGGGCAACAGCCAGCTTCGTGGCAGGCAGGTCTGCAACCGTCTCCGTGGAGAGATTCCTCGCCAACAGTTCAAGATTGCGATCCAGGCTGCCATTGGTGGTACGATTGTAAGTCGGGAGACAATCACCGCTTTCCGTAAGGATGTGACCTCCAAGTGTTATGGTGGTGATATCAGTAGAAAGCGTAAGTTGCTGGAGAAGCAGAAGGAAGGGAAGAAACGCATGAAGATGGTGGGTAACGTTGAGATTCCCCAGAGTGCTTTCCTCGCAGTCCTGAAAAGTGATGAGGTTTCCTCCTAGGGGGTAAGCAGCACATGAGGCCGAACTTGTGGCATCGGGTAGTAGGCAGTCCCTGCCAGGCATGTGCTACAGGATTCCCCTTGCCTGCATTGATGAGCTCCCGCACTGCGGGAGCTCATGCTTTGTCATAGGGGCTAGGCTTGGTATGCATGAGCCAACCTCATGTGTCCCTCTTTCCTTATTTACTATATAGAGGTAGTGAACGATCGCCTGGTTAGGCTGACTTTTTCCCCAATTTGCTGGTTGTTACCCCATCACAGGGGGTGTATACTCCTTATAGACATACCTATGAATCTTCAGGGAGCTTCAAGATGCTGACTAAACAAGTTTTTGGAAAGACGAAAGATGGGGACAATATCTATTTGGCCTCATTGACCAGCGGACCCTACTCAGCTGAAATCCTCAGTTTGGGAGGAATCCTCAAATCATTGAAAGTCCCTGACCGCTATGGTTCTGTCCGAGACATAGTGCTGGGGTTTGACAACCCATTGGATAATCTGAGCTCCACAGCATATTTTGGACAGATAGTGGGAAGGTTTGCCAACAGGATTGCAAAAGGCAGGTTTTCCATCGATGGGGTGGAGTATCAGATGGAGACAAATGACGGGGAAAATTCCCTGCACAGTGGCACGAGTAACTTTGGCTGGAAAAACTGGCATATGGAACCCTTTGAATGGTCAGGGTCTCCTGGAGTTGTCCTCAGCCTGTACAGTCCTGATGGTGATGGTGGTATGCCTGGAGCGGTAACCTGTACGGTTACCTACCTGCTACGCCCCAGTGGGGATCTTGTGATCGAATATGAGGCGACCACTACACAAAAGACAGTGATAAATCTGACCAACCACAGCTATTTCAACCTGGGTGGGGCTGCCAGCGGTTCTGTTCTGAACCATGAGGTGTTGCTCAATTGTGACCGGTTTCTCCCTGTCGATGAACAGCTCATTCCTACAGGAGAAATCCTGGCGGTGGAGGGCACACCCTTTGATTTTACCAAGAGGAAGAGCCTGGGCAAGGATATCCAGGAATCTGGGGGGTATGACCATTGCTTTGTGCTTGCAAAGCATAATTCGCGACTTTTCGAGTTTGCCCAGGTGTATGATCCCGGATCGGGGAGGACGATGCGGGTAAGCACCACGCTGCCTGCGGTGCAGATGTACTCGGGCAATTTCCTTGATGGAAAGACCATCGGCAAGGCTGGGGTGGCATACCCGAAGCATGGAGGAGTCTGTTTTGAGACGCAGTTCTTCCCCGACAGCCCAAACCATCCCAACTTCCCCTCGTGTTTGCTTGACAGCACCTCTGTGTACAAACACACGACAATGTTCTCATTTGGAGTCAAATAGTGCAATACAGCGTGAGCTTAGATACCATTTTTCAGAGTTTTCCCACCTTGGACCAGCTCAAGAGGTTGCATGGTATGGGATATCGCTATGTGGAATGGAAGGCTTTTCCTCAGCAGGAGCCTTCTGCCCTGGTTGCCCTGCTCAAGGAGGCCTCGCTTGTCTGTCATGCTATGGGTATGCCTGAAGGCTCCCTTGTAGATCCTTCGTTGCACACCCAGTTTGTTGAGAATCTGCACCAAGGTATAGAAATGTCACAAAGATTGGGCAGTCGCCTGATCGTCTGTGGTGTTGGGGACGCAACGGAGCAGAGTCATGAATCACAGTTGGAGGCGATGGTCGTGGGCTTGGAGCTCTGCCTGCCCCTGTTGAAGAGATATGATTGTGAGTTGCTCATCGAGCCTAGGAACACTCGCATCGACAATAAGGGGTATGCCTTGAGCCGAAGCGGTGATGCAGCGGCGGTTCTGAAGCTGGTGGAAGACCCTCATGTTCGCCTGCTCTACAACATATATCATCAGCAGATAAGCGAAGGAAACATCCTCATCAGGCTGGAGAAGTATCTTCCTTGGATCGGACATATTCGTGCGGGGGGCGTTCCGGGTAGGGCCGAACTCGATAGTGGTGAGTTGAGTTTCCGCAGGATTTTTGCATCCCTGGAGGCTTTGGGCTATACAGGCAATATCGGTCTGGAGTATTTTCCCAAGAGGCCTCCCTTTGAGGGTCTTGAAAGTTGCATGATGCTGAGGAGCCTGAAATGAGGGAAGTGAAGATAATTGGAATTACCGGTGGTTCTGGTTCGGGTAAGTCCACCATCGTAAGGAAGATTGGTGAGGTCTGTTCGGATTTTGTATTCATCCCTCAGGACAACTACTATCGTTCTGCATCCTATATTAGCAATGAGAATATAACAGCTTTCAATTTTGACCATCCGGATGCCTTTGATATGGAATTGCTCTATGAGCACCTGTGCTTGCTCAAGGATGGCAAGCACATCCATATGCCCCTCTATGACTTTGTGCATCACAGGCGCAAAGATGAGTCTGTTCTGGTTCAGTCGAAGCCCTTGGTCATCATTGAGGGTCTGATGGTGTTGTACGAGCAGAAGATACGGGATCTTCTGGATTTGAAGCTCTATGTCGACACCCCCGATGATATTCGTTTCATACGGCGTCTGAGGCGAGATATAGCAGAGAGGGGAAGGACAGTGGAGAGTGTGTGCAACCAGTACCTTGAGGTGGTTAGACCCGGTCATTTTAATTTTATCGAACCTACCAAGGTCTTTGCAGACATCATCATTCCTGAAGGTGGACATAATGAGAATGCCCTTTCAGTGCTCATCCCTTTTGTGAAGGAGTTATCACGCTGATCGGATCTTTGTTTACTTTCTTCTTCTGTAGAGGATGAAGCCATCTTTGATCTGTTTCCAAGACCAGGTATCTGGGACTGCATCATCGCCGCCCATGAAAAAGCGGCTGCATCGCAAGATCCTTGCACTGCCCATGAAAAATCCCTTGAAAATACCATGTTTCATGACAGCCTCGACCATAAAGGTTGAGCAACTCGGGTGATATATGCAATTACTTCCAAAGAAAGGTGACAACAACCCCTTATAGAGGTAGACGGGAATCAGGAATGTCTTTTTTAGGAGGGAGTGAGCTTGCTTCTTGCTAGGTATCATGATTTGATAGTACGGGTGGATTGCAAAAAGTGCAATGAGTGGATATAATAATTGCATTAGGGATTTGACTTCCCTTGTGTAACTCGTTATAGTGACGAAGAAATTGTTAATACTGGAGGGATAGTTATATGGCAGGAAACGTATCCAAGAATGCGCGCCGTGATGGTGCAAAGGCTCTGACCAGCCGCTGGGGCGGTGTGATCAAAATGAAGGCTGTATTTGAGAATGGCAAGCTTCACCATGTTGCTTATTGTGAGAAATCTGGCAATACAGCTCGTAAGCCTAAAGACTTGATGTAAACGGGTCTAAATCGAAAATAAGAGGAAATGCCTGTGATTAATAGTGTCACAGGCTTTCTTTTTCTTCCTTTAAGCGCTTAAATTAGCCTTATTTACGAATTTTTGGTGTATCCGATTTTACTTGTTTGTGTTATAGTGTTGTTGAGTACGTATGCAACGACACATGAGAACGTCATGAGGAGGAAACACGTGAAACGTCTTTCAAGAACAATTATGACAGCAATGCTGGTAGCTTTGTTGGCTTTTTCCCTAGTAGGCTGTAAGAGTACTGCAAAGGTCGAGCCAATCCCACCGGCCCCTGTTGTAGAACCAGCTCCAGCGCCAGTAGTGCCTGTAGCAGTTCCAGAGGCTGTAGAGAAGCCAGTTGAACCCGCTCCAGTCCCGGAGCCTGCACCAGTAGCCCCTGTCAAGGAAAAAGAACCTGTAATGGCAGAGATGGCTCTCCCCTATGGAGTCCAGGAGATTGT